>JALQYJ010000001.1 GCA_023254175.1 Runella sp.
AACCATCTATATCATTGCTTTAATTTGAATATTTGTACTGACTCATTATTCCTCGAGATGATGAGCTTATTATCAATTTTAATGGCATCACGTATTTCACCTCTGGTTTGTATTCCCGAATACATATCTGAAACATATCTGAACTTTCCTTTGCCTAAACCCTTAAAATATCCTCCATGGAGTCCGTCGTGCCTTCCAAGTTCAGGTTTTAGACGGTAGAAGTTTCCGCCCGCATAAAAATCGACAATTTTGTCATTGTCAAAATCTGACGCTTCAAAAGCAAAAATAGGAGACATTTGCGCTTCGTAGGGGAGTGCTTCTAAAACCAAGTTTCCGTTCTGATTCAACAAGACCGATGAACTGAAAGTTGTGACCGTTTTTTGAACGGATTTACTGAGTTTTTCGGCAGGGAAAAGGTCTTTTACCTGTTTTGTCGCAAAGTCTTGATACTTTAAAGCACTCTTCTTCAATTGGGGCATTTGAGCTGTCAGGTCTTGTTTGCTTGCAAACGGATACGGCTTTTCATCTTCTTGCGTAAACCATTCTAAAATTACATCGGCCCGTTTATTATCATCAAAATCATTTACATAAAGATTCAAAGGTTTCTCAATAGAAGCATTTAGTTTCATATTCAGTCCCCAATTTCCAATTAAATAATCTTTGTCGCCATCTTGGTCAATATCTACTACTTCAATCGTATTCCACCAACCGTTACTGTTCGGAATTGGGAGTGGGGAGTTTAGTACACCATTATTATTCACAAAAACTGTAATCGGCATCCATTCACCAACTACAATTAAATCTACCCAATTATCAGCATTTACATCAGACCAAACAGCATCGGTGACCATACCGATAGGGCCAGTATCATTATTGGTTAAATCACGCCATTGACCATTTCCATTATTAATGAGTAAATAACTACGTGGAGTAAGACCATAGCTACCTGGTACAGACCTTCCTCCGATGAATAAGTCTATATCATTGTCTTGGTCGAAGTCAAAAGGCTTAATACATCCAATTTGTCCGTTAAATTGGGGGCAATTTGACGTTTTTCTTATAAAATTTCCTTTTCCATCATTTTCAAAATACAAAGACACGAAGGCTTTATAGCCATCCCGATACTCGTTTCCTCCCACCCCAGCCAAATAGTCGAGGTCTTTGTCGCCATCCGCATCGAACAAAGCCCCAGCGGTTTTTTCAAAGTTTAGACTTTCTACAAATGCTTTTTGAGGGCTTTCTTTGAAGGTATTGCCTTGATTCAGGAATAATTTATCTGCCGAACCTTTTGCCCCTTGTAAGATAAAATCTTCTTTTCCATCATTGTTGACATCTCCTTTTACCAACTTTGGCGTTTCTGTCGAAAGTACATGCGGCATTAGGCGATCAGAATCGTAGTCTATGTAAAGATTTTCTTGATGAATAGCATTTTTTATGGTACTTGATGTACTATTTTCGGCTATAGGATTGAGAATAGATTTTGTAGGAGAATATCTACCAGTGGCATTTATATAATCCAAACGGTGAGTTTTATTGATTGGAGGGCTTTTGATGGTTTGTGTTTTGAAATCAGGCCACAAAATACGGACCGAGTCAACGGATTGCCCGTTTCCTATCCCGAAAGTGATGTCAGTATCTGACGAACTTTGGAATCCTCTTGATGACATACAATGAGCCACCTGTAATTCTCCCTTGCTGTACAGCTCAATCGTACTTCCTATGCCAAAAGGATTGTGTTGGCTACCCTTTAGTGTAAACTTAATATATTTTGCTTGCTTTTCAACCGCATTATTTTTATATACAAAAGCAGGCATATTTACATTATTGACAACTAAGTCCCAATCCCCATCATTATCTAAATCGCCATAGGCAGAACCATTGCTGAAACTTTCTTGGTCGAGATTTAAGGCCTGCGCAAGGTTTTCAAACCTAAGGTGTCCAGCATTAATGAAAGCGTAGTTTTTTCTTTTATTAGGTGGCAAAAATTTTACAAAATCTTTGAAACTGTATTTTCCATTGGCTTTAACAACTTTTTCCACTTCCGATTTATCACTGATAAAATCTACAAAATCCGAATCGGTAATATCGTGATATAGTCCATTGCTTACAAAAATATCTTTCTGCCCGTCTAAGTTCATATCAAAAATCAAAGCCCCCCAGCTCCAGTCGGTGGCTGCTACTCCTGAAAAAAACGCGGTTTCTTGAAAACTTCCATCTCCCTTGTTTATGTGAAGGCAATTTTGAACGAACTGATAGTAATAACTATTTTTTAATTTGAGGTCGTGCAAATAGAAGTCGTCAAATTTTGTAGCTGCTTTTAGACGATGATTATCAGGAGGAAGCATATCAGTGCTAAAAATATCTAATTTTCCGTCATTGTTGATATCTGCCATGTCAGATCCCATACTCGACATTGACGTATAGCTTAAATTATCAACCAGGCTTTCTTTAAACGTTCCATTTTTTTGATTAATATAGAGATAATCCCTTTCCCAAAAATCATTTGAAATATAAATATCTGGGTATAAATCATTGTTTATATCACCCACAGAAATTCCTAAACCAAAACCAATATTTGAAGAGAATATGCCCGATTTTTTGGTAATATCAACAAATTTTGGTTGAATAACTCCCCCATTGGGGGATGGAGGGCTTTGGTTTTCATACAATCGGTCGCCGCCAAGGGCATCATATTCGAATCTTTGTTTTGAATAAAGCGATATTTTTTCGGGATCTATGTAGCTATTATTTAATACATAACAATCTAAATCACCGTCTAAATCAAAATCAAAAAATGTGGCGTGGGTAGATAAACCTGCATCGTTAAGCCCGTATTCTGCTGCTTTTTCGGTAAAAGTATTGTTTTTATTATTGATAAAAAGTTCGTTTTCTTTGTTTTCTTTTTGGGCATTACCCGAATAGCAAACATATATATCTAAATATCCATCTGCGTTTACATCAGCGAAGGTTACGCCAGTTGCCCACGAATTTTTGCCTTTTATTCCTGCTTTTTCAGTAATGTCTTCAAACTTTAAATTTCCTTTATTTAGATATAATTTATTGTCTCCTATGTTTGCTGTAAAAAAAATATCTTTTAATCCATCATTATTAATGTCACCAACTGCGACACCGCCTCCATTGTAATAATTGCGATATGTTAGTATATTAAACTCTTCTTTATCTTCCACTTGATTAATGAAGTCAATACCAGTGTCATCAGCGGCCAATAAATCGAAAGCAGCATTTATGGAAGTTGATTGATGAGTTGGTGATTTATTGCACTGGGTAAGACATAAAATACACAAAAGACCTATGTAATATTTTAGGGTTCTTTTAATCATTTTGTTCAAGATTTAATAGAATCCAAAGTTATAAGAAAGTTTTTAATTTGAACAGGTACAAACTAATTCTTCATAAAACAAAAAAGGGGGATTTGCTCCCCCTTTTTTGTTTTATGAAACTGTATTTCTAATAAATAAGATTTCTCATTAGAAATTAATAACCAGGGTTCTGTTTAAGTACACCATTAGATTTGGCAATCTCAGTACTTGGAATCGGGAACGCATAGTTAGTAGCAGTTGGTACTTTTGCTTGGCCATAGATAGTTACTAATTTAGACTCACGAGGAATATAGTCGGCCATCACTGCCTCATAAACACCCCATCTTTGTAAGTCAAATACACGGTGACCTTCTAAAGCAAGCTCAAGTCTTCTTTCGGTTCTAACAGCTTCACGAGCAGCAGCTTTGTCTGTCCAAGCAGTTTTGTAAGTACCCATGGCATATTTACCCCAAGTGATTTCAGGAGCGTTGATAGCCACTTTAAGGTTTGTACCTGCACCTTGAGTACAGTTTCCTGCCCTTGTACGAATCATATTCACATATTCTCTTGCTTTTTCCAAAGAACCTGCTTCCACTTCGCACTCAGCAGCCATCAAAAGTACGTCTGCATAACGCATCAATGGGAAATTCAAGGCAGAAAGCTGTGTACCTGTCCAACCACCTGCAAGTACAGGCTGAGTCTTCAAGTGTACAGTTCTCTTTGGTGAATACCAGCCTTGGTAGCCTTGGCCACGAATCCAACTATCTTTGTGAGGTCCCCAGTCAAGATAAGGTACACCCGTACGGCCAGCAGTATATTCTACACGAGGGTCAAGCACGTCGGTAGCACCCGCCTCAATTCTTTTAACGGCCACACCTTTGGTTGACATTGGGAGACCATTGGCATCAACTTTGAATGCCATTACAAGGTCATTAGAAGGCTGCTTAAATCCACAGCAGCTTGTAAAGCTATCGCCATGAGGCAAGCCCAAACGGTCGTGGTTGTTAGCATTAGCACCACCCGCATCACCGTCATTTACAGACGACTGAACAGAGAACATATTTTCGCTGTTGTTTTCAGTTGCGATATTGACGTTGTCGTAGATACAATCAGCCAATTTGTACTTACCGCTTGAAATTACAGTATTAAAAGCAGCTAAAGCGCCTGCATAGTCTTTGTTATACAACTTTAATTTTCCAAGATAAGCAGTTGCAACCGTTTTGTCAACTCTACCTACCGATGTTTTATTAGCAGGTAACAACGAAATAGCTTTTTCTAAATCGGCCTGAATCAACGGTACCATAGGCTTATCATTAGCTTTGTTGAAGTCTTTATCTGCCTCAGTGAAATAGGGAGCATTTTTGAATACTTTATACAATTCAAAGTGTTGCCATGCTCTCAAAAAGGTCGCTTCGCCAATAACAGCATCTGTATACGCTTTTTCGCTTGCATTGGTTTTCAAAAACTCGGTAGCAGTCGTAATAGCCGAGTTAGCACGGCTAACACCCTCGTAGCAAGATCTCCATTTGTCATTAAAAGACCCTTCAGCCGGGTTCCACTGAAACAATTGTACTGCTAGCCAACTGTCTCCATCACCGGGTTCGGAGCCTTTGTGGAATTCATCAGCAGCTAAGTTATACACCCAGTTGGATGGGGCAGCACCCCAAGCGTTGGCACCACCACCTGTCCAGCCCCCTATACTTTTGTAAGCGGCAATCAAAGTAGCATCAACACCAGCTTTACTTGAAGACAATAATGTGTTCGAAAGTGCCGCCTGTGGGGGCGTATCTAAGAAAGAGTCCTTACATGAGTAGATGCCAATTCCCATTAGAGGAACAACTAACATCGTTAGTCTTAAAAAACGTTTCATAATATGAATAGGTATTATTTTTATTTAAAATTTAAATTTTAGAAGTCCAAGGTAATGCCTACGTTCACCACTTTGTTGGCTGGGTAGTTACCATTATCCAATCCCATACCACCGTCGTTTACACCGCCACCAGAACCGATGTTAGCATTCGAAACGGCAGGGTCAGTACCGAAGTATTTGGTAAGAGTCAATAAGTTTTGACCTTGCAAGTATACTCGGGCTTTTGAAACTTTTAATTTGCCAAGGATGCTTTGAGGAAGCGTGTAGCCTAATTGTAAGTTGGTCATTCTTAAATAAGAACCATCTTGGATATAAAAGTCAGAAGCACTGGCTGACGAACGGTCGTTTTGGTTGATTTTTGGATAAGCCTTTCCATTCACAATGTTTCCTTGGTTTTCCAAAATATTGTTCAATACGTTGGCATTGAAGTTCATGAAATACGACTGAATCCAGTAACCTGTGAAAATTTGGTTGCCATAAGAACCAAACCAGAACGAGTTCAAGTCAAAGTTCTTGTAGTTTACACCAATGTTAAGACCACCTGTTAATTTTGGGTGAGGATTACCATTAATAGTAACATCGTTAGCGTCGATTTTACCATCACCATTTACATCTTTAAACTTCAAACCACCAAGGGCAACAGAACCGGTACCTGTGTGCTTTTTCAATTCAGCATCGGTAGTAATGAGCCCATCCACTACGTAACCGTTGAATGACGAGATAGGGTATCCTACTTTGCTGATTACTGAAATACCCGCGTTTGGAATACGGCTATTCAAACCTGTACCATCTGTATAGAAGAAGTCGGCATTGCCCGAAACTTTCTTTACTTCGTTTTTATAGTGACTCAACGTCAAACCTAAGTTGAAGTTAAGATCTTTGTTGATGCTCTTGCGGTAGTTAGCCGATAAGTCCCAACCAGTGTTCAACATAGAACCTACGTTTACGAATGGAGCAGAGGCAAGACCCGCAGCACCTAACAATGGTGGGTTGAACAATAGGTTTTCAGTAGCTCTTGAGTAAACGTCTAACACTACTGTGAGGGCGTTGTTTAAGAAAGAAGCATCGAAACCGATGTTTCTATTTTTAGAAGTTTCCCATTTGGTATCAGGGTTTCCGAAAGAAGTAAGAGAATAACCTGTAGCAACACTGCTGTTTGAACCATTGATGTCGTAGAATGTATTCCCTACTGCTCCACCATAGATACTAGCGAAGTTATAGTTTCTGATTTGTTGGTTACCCAATTCGCCATAAGATGCTCTCAATTTCAAATCAGACAACCAAGCGAGGTCTTTCATAAAAGCCTCTTGCGAAATTCTCCAACCTAACGAAATCGCTGGGAAAACACCATAACGGTTTTCTGATGTGAATCTTGAAGATCCATCGCGACGAACCGTGGCCGAAATCAAATACTTATCATCGAAAGAGTAGTCAATTTTGCCAAAGTAAGAAGCCAATTTTGCCTGATTACCAGAAGATGATACCGAACGAGATGCTGGGTCTCCTAAGGCTGTATTCAAATACCATGCGTTTACATCGGTTGTGAAATAACCAGCCAATTGTCCAAACATATCTCTAAATTTAGTGGATATTGCCTCTTGACCAGCCAATGCACCTACGGTGTGTTTACCAAAGGTTTTGTTGTATTGCAAAGTGTTGGTAACGTTCCAAGTGGTAGTATAATTCCACGATTCATTAAAGATACGTGCACCTGGTGTTTTGGGGCCTTCTGAACGATAAGGTTGCTCATAAGTAAATGTACGTCTCCATCCGCTACCCATATCAGCACCAAAGTTTGTTCTGAATTTCAGACCATCAATGATGTCAAGCTCGGCATAAATATTACCCAACAATCTTCTATAAGTGTCGGTGTTGTTACTATTGTCTTTCAAAACTTGATCAGGGTTGGTAAAGTTACCTGTAATAGCAGCCACGTGACCACCAGGGCCTCCATTGATATTTTGAGCCGAAACTACAGGAGTAGATTTGATTACCTCACCAATTACCCCAAATTCGTTGTTATTACCACCTCTGGTCGAAACACCTACGCCCCAGTTATGAGCAAACATGATATTTTCGCCGATACGCAATCTTTTGCCGATTTTGTAGCTTGAGTTGGCACGAACCGTTGCACGGTTAAACTGGGTGAGTTTCAAGATACCCTCTTGGTTTAGGTAAGAAGCAGAGATATTAAAATTTGCCGCATCCGAACCACCCGCAATATTCAAGCTATGGTCATGAATTTTGGCCGTTCTTGTAATTTCTTTCCACCAGTTTGTACCTACTTTGTTGGTTTCGGTAACGATGTTATTGATAGGGTCAAAAGTGCCAGGAGGCACACTACCATAAATGTTATTGGCATCATGAACGTATTGTGGTAATGTTGTTCCTGCAAACCAAGCTGGTACTGCCCCAGCAAACTTCAGCCTTGTAGCCTGAGCATAGTAATCAGATGAGGTATTAAGTACTTTGTCATATCCTTTTACAGGATTAGCAAAACCCATTGAGCCATTATAAGAAACTTTCGTCTTCCCTGATTTACCTTGCTTTGTAGTAACAACGATTACGCCGTTAGAGGCACGTGAACCATAGATTGAGGCAGCCGAAGCGTCTTTCAAAACTTGAATAGTTTCAATGTCATTAGGGTTGATGGTATTTTGGAATTTGTCCACCACAGGTACACCGTCAATGACATACAGCGGGTCGTTAGAAGTAAACGAACTAATACCACGGATACGTACGTTAGTCGCATCGCCAGGTGAACCAGAAGTAGAGATGTTCAAACCAGCCGCTCTACCTGCCAAGTTTTGAATAAACGAGGTATTTTTTACCGACTTGAGTTCTTCGGCATTTACTACCGCAACTGCACCCGTGATGTCACGCTTGCGTAGTTGTTGATAACCAGTTACAACAACTTCATTTAGGGCTGTGGCATCATCTTCCAATTGTACGTTGATGGCTGTTTGGTTACCAACAACGATTTCTTGCGATTTGTAACCAATTGCCGAAATGACCAATACTGGGTTTGTGCCTTTGATGTTAATTGTGAACATCCCCGTACCATCGGCAGAAGTACCGACATTACTTCCTTTCAATAAAACTGTAGCACCTGGTATTGGACCATCGGTCGCTACAATTTTGCCCGTTACTTTGCGTTCTTGGGCATGTGCTGGATTGGGCGCAAGGAGTAGTAGGAACATCCATGCTACCACGCACGTCAACAGTGAGTAGAACTTTGCTCTCATAAGAAGAAAAACTGACAGGTTAAAAATTAAAAAAAAAAACAAAAAAAATACAATTTTTTAATGAACGTAATTTGACGATGCCATCCAGAGATAGAAAAATTTATCCCTAAAATGAATTAAAATTTGCAATAATGTGTGGAGAAACTCGTACTACTCTATTAGGATATGAAATCTAATAAAGTTAAATAAACATAGTAAATTGATAACGAGTGTGTGGGGGGGACTTAGGTGGTAAAGCTAGTGAAATAAGTAATCCGAACAATGACTAACTTTTACTAATCCAATCCTTTAAAGAAATTCTGATACTTTATTTACTTGTAATAAACATAAAAATCTTGTTTTTAGATAATTTAGAGGATTTTTACTAAGTATCATATTGATAATTAGTCGCTTCACGTTCTAAATTTTTTGGGCTTTTGAATTAGAGGTATAGATTATTTCTGTATAAATTTTCTCATAACCTCTTTTGAAACTCTTCATGCTGTTTTCTTTGGGGCAAAGAAACTGATTTTTGAGAAGAGTAAAGGCTAATTGTTTTCTTACATAGTTTAAATAACACTTTTTAAAATTGCATAGGTAATTGGGTTTATATCATTTTGATACAAACTTATTTGCTTGTCGCCGTTATTGCAAATTTTTTCTTTTTTTTGTGCAAAAATAGTAGAAAATGACTCCAAGTCAAGATATAAAAGAATTCTTAGAAAAGGGTCCAGAGTACCTTCCAAGCGTCTCTGTGGATTGTGTAATATTTGGGTTTCATGAGCAGCAATTGAAAGTGCTACTTTTAGAGTTCAAAAAAACCAAGGCACACGCTCTGCCCGGGGGGTTTGTGTTTAAGAATGAAAGTACATCAGATGCTGCCAAACGTATTCTGTGGGAGCGGACAGGAGTAAAAGATATCTATCTAGAGCAATTTTACACGTTCGGGGAGCCTTATCGTGGAAATTGGGATGTTCACAAGGCAACTATGTCCTCGCATGGGTTTGATTTGGAGAAAGAACACTGGCTTTTGCAGCGCTTTATTACGGTGGGCTACTATGCACTTGTTGATTTTTCAAAAGTGCAACCAACCCCTGATATCTTTTCAGATGTAGGAGATTGGTACGATGTTCACGAAATTCCCTCATTGATTTTAGACCATAACCAAATTGTCGATAAAGCATTAGAGACCTTAAGGCTCAATCTGGACCACAAGTTAGTGGGTTTTAATCTATTGTCTGAGACATTTACTATGAATGAACTGCAGTCTTTGTATGAGACAGTCCTAGATAAGAAGCTATTAAGAGCGAATTTTCAACGTAAAATGCTGAGTTTGGGGATTTTAGAACGGGTCAAAAAGAAGTTTACGGGCAAGGCCCATAAACCTCCCTTTGTGTACCGTTTCAACGCCGAAGAGTTACAACAGCCGAAATCATAGGTGGTGTGAGAATTGTTAAAGAAGGTAGAGGAAAGGTAGTAATGATAATAGCAGAACCCCATCCCTAAATTTTATTAGGGATGGGGTTCTGCTATTATTGGGCAGGAATACTGTTTTGAAACTGAATCGCGATAACAGACATCAAGATTTGATTGGAAGCTGCATCGGGGTTTTTGAAGACAAAGTAAACATCCTGGAATCCTTCGGTGGCTTCAATTTTAGCTACAGCTTGCTGAGCTCCGCGACGAACCATGGCATTCATATCAAATCCTCCCGCTGCTTGCCCTTGGCGACGTTGGGCGTTTCCACCAGCTTGGGCATTTACGCCTCCCGCCGTGGAATTGTTGGTTGTAGGGGGAGGCCCCATCACTGGATCTTTGACAACTACAGGCGTTGACTTACCGATGAGTTTTCCAGTAGGGGAGCCTAATCGTATTTCTATTATACCTCCAGCTGCTCCTACACGGGTAGTGGCTTGGGCTAAAATTTCGATTTGCTTGATTCCCGTCAAATCCAAACGATTATAGGCAATGTATGAATCTGTACCAATGAGGTTAAATGATTTACTTGGAGTGATAAGTAGTTCTGACCCCTTCGTTTTGTCTGCTTTGGCAGGGTCGAGCGATGGATTGCGCAGATGAAGAATCTCTTCTGACATCAGTGGAGAGAGCAATTTTGTACCTTGGTCGGTATAAGCTGCGCGTAGAACATAGCTTCCCCGGCCATTTTGTCCTTGGGGAACGTTAGGAGTGTGTGAGCCCTTGGTAGAAAATGATTGAGCTTGAAGCGGCTTTTCGCCCAAACTAAGAATGTATTTTACCATGGCAGCGGCGTCGTTGGTAGAAATTTGTGGGTGTGCACTCATGGCATGGTCTCCCCACACACCTCCACCTCCTGCGATTACTTTTTGAGCTAATTTCTCGACTGCACCTGCGTCGCTTTTGTACTTTTGGGCAATGTCGCGGTAGCTAGGGCCTACTGATTTTTTGTCAATAATGTGGCAAGACTTGCAATCGCTGGCGCTGATGAGTTTATACCCTGTGTTAAATCGAACCGAGGCGTCGGTAGTGCGGTAGTTGGCGGCTATTTCAATGGGGTCGAAGGTATCAGGCATGTAGTCGAGGTTGACGGCTACTTGATTGGGGGAAATTTTACCATTTTCCAAACTTCCATCCTCTTTGTCGTTTACCTTAACTTGGTATTCGATGGGTTCGTTGGGGAAGAAAAACGATTTATTACCTTTAGTCACTTCAAATACTACCTCTGGAGCTTCGTTTCCAGCTTTAATCTCAATAGAGCGGCTGTTTTTTGCACCTTTAGCGTCCGTAACAGTCAAGACGGCTTTGTAAATGCCAGGTTTGTCAAACGTGACGTTAGGGTTGGCGTCCGCAAGGGTTTTAAAAATGCCTGTTTTGGATGTAATTTTCCATTCGTACTTGAGGGCATCGTTGTCGGCATCTTTAGTACCTTCGGATGAGAATGCCACTTTAAAGGGTATGGCACCTGCTTTACGATCAGCAGAGGCTTGTACAATAGGGGGACGGTTGCCCGCATTGTACTCAACTTTGACCAATCGAGCATTGTCGTTGCCCCTAAACCAAGCACTACCGTATTCGAGAACGTACAAGTCGCCGTCAGGGCTGAAGTCCATATCGATGGCGCTACTGAAGTTTTCGCTTGGCATAAAACGCTCCATTGATTTGTAATCGCCTTTGTCGTCCATCGTGATGGCCATAATCCAGCCCCGCATAAAATCGACGGCGAGCCATTTGCCTTCGTAGTAATCAGGAAAAGGACGAGGTGCATTTTTAAAGTCTGCTTTACGGAAAACGGGGCCACCCGTAGCGCTGCGGCCAGAGCTACCTACAAGGGGAAATTCAGGTGAATTGGCGTAAGGATACCAAATGAAGGCTTTTTGAGCTGGAGGTAATTCGCGTAAGCCTGTGTTATTAGGCGAATCGTTGATGGGTTTGGCGGGGTCAAATTTTGAATCTGCTCTCAATTTATTGGTTTCAAAATCCCAATCACCGTAAATCTTGTTGTCGCCAATGAAATAAGGCCACCCAAAAAAGCCTGGTCTTTTGGCTTGGTTTAATTCGTCATACCCACGAGGACCGCGTTCAGAATCTTTGGAGGCGTCGGGTCCTACTTCTCCCCAATACAAATAACCCGTTTTACTGTCGAGAGTTGGACGCCAAGGGTTACGGTGACCCATGGTATAAATTTCGGGGCGGGTTTTCGGCGTACCTTTTGGAAATAAGTTGCCTTCTGGTATCGTGTAGGTGCCATCTGCCTGTGGTTTGATGCGTAAAATTTTCCCACGAAGGTCGTTGGTACTAGCCGCCCCACGTTGGTCGTCCCAAGTACTTTGATTGGGGCGTTCGTCGATGGGCGCGTACCCGTCCGAGTTGCTGTTGCTGGTGTTGTTTCCTGTGGTCAAATATAAATTCCCTGCTTTGTCAAACACCATTCCACCGCCAGTGTGGCAACATTCTTCGCGTTGGGTGGGGACTTCCAAAATGACTTTTTTGGAAGCATCGACAAGCTCGTCTCCTTTAAGCTCCCAGCGAGCCAATACGTGCTTTTTTTCGCTGAGGTCGGCATAATACATATATATCCAGTTATTTTTGGCGTAATTAGGGTCGGCAATAAGTCCCATCAGCCCTTCTTCTGCTTCCCTAACCTGCCCTTGGCGATTGGTATATTTAGTATTAACAGGAATGGTTGCCAAGATACTTACTTCTTTGGTTCTGGGGTCGTATGTTTTTAAATTTCCTTTTCGTTCTACAAACAAAATACGCTTGTCGGGCAGGAAAGTCATTTCCATCGGCTCGTCAAGTTTTTCGGTAAGAATACTTTTGGTAAAGCGGTTTTCGTCGGGGGGAGAGGGCAGTTGAGCATATGTAGTGATGGCTACCAAGCTCATGACTAATCCCAAAGGTGAGAGACGGGTTACGGAGGAGAAATTTATCATCGTACTGACTAGGTTTGTGATTATTTTTATGAAAAGTTGAACTTATGTTATCAAATGTACTTTTCATACGTTGTATCTGTGAAAGACAATAGATAAAAAACACTAAGTTGCCGACGAGCTGTGTTTTCTGACCGATAATTTGTACCTTAAAAAATCTTTTTAGTGAAAAAATGCTCTTGTTGGGTAGGAATTAAATCGTCGTTAAAATCGTAGAGGATATTTCGTTAAAAAAATACTTATCTTTAACATTGAAGCACTAAATAAAGTGTGTTATTCTACGCAACGTTTTGTCTATGAAAGTTTTAGTAGTTGAAGATGAGCCTAAGCTGGCAGGGTTTATCAAGAAAGGTCTTGAAGAACAATCTTGGGAAGTTGAAGTTGCCTATGACGGACAAGTCGGGGGCAGTTTTGCTTTGTCCAATCATTATGATGTGATAGTATTAGATGTGAATTTGCCCAAAATGAATGGTTTTGAGCTTGCCTCATTGCTTCGTCGTGAAAATGTTTCGACCCCTATTTTGATGTTGACAGCGCTTGGTACGCTCAAAGATAAAATAGGAGGGTTTGATTCTGGAGCTGATGATTATTTGGTGAAGCCTTTTGAATTTCAAGAACTGATTGTACGCTTAAGAGCACTTCAAAAACGTAACAGTGACCATAAGCAGACGCAAAATGTATTGCGAATTGCTGATTTGGAGCTTGACCTCAATGAACGGATTGCTCGCCGAGCTGGAAGTCGTATTGAATTGACGGCCAAAGAGTTTGGTTTGTTAGAGTATTTGATGCGCAATAGAGGTCGGGTGGTATCTCGGGTTGATATTGCAGAGAAAGTGTGGGACATTCATTTTGATACAGGCACTAATACAATTGATGTATATGTGAATTTCCTACGCAAAAAAGTGGATAAAAATTTCTCCGCAAAGCTTATCCATACAGTGGTAGGAATGGGGTACATTATGAAAGAAACTAAAGAGACATGAACATTCGCTTGAGGCTTACCCTTCTTTTTGCTGTTTTAGTAGCCTCCATTATGCTTGTTTTCTCGTTGTCGGTGTACTATTTGTATGACCAATTTCGAGAGCAAGAATTTAATAAACGACTTCAAGAAAAAGCCAAAACTACGGTTCGCTTGTTGGAGGACGTCAGCGGCATTACGGATTCGTTGCTTCATGCTATTGACCGTAATAATCTTACGGCGATGTTTCGTGAAGAAGTAACCATCTACGACGCACAGAATAATATTGTTTACGACAGTGGTAAAGAACCTTTTCCGATAGGTCCTAAAATCTTGCAAGAAATAAGAGATGGGAAAGCCTTCCGAAAACAAGAGGGAGAAAAGGAAATAGTAGGTCTACGCTATATTGATAAGCGCAAAGAGGTTCTGGTTGTGATAGCGTATGCCGTTGATTTGTATGGATTTAGTAAGTTAGATCGGCTACGAAATATCCTTGTGACAGGCTGGGTAATTAGCTTGTTTGTTGTATTGTTTTCGGGCTGGTTTTTTGCAGGTGATGCCTTAAGACCAGTTTCTGAAATCATTGCTCAAGTAAAAAATATTTCTGCACGAAACATTCACGAACGTCTCACGATTGGTCGAGAAAAGGATGAATTGGCGCAACTAGCGATTACTTTCAACGAGTTGTTGGCGCGTTTGGAAGATGCCTTTAATTCCCAACGAAGCTTTGTCTCTCATGCCTCACATGAACTTCGAACTCCCTTGGCAATTATGATGGGACAGTTGGGAGTGTCTTTGATGCAAGAACGAACGAGAGAAGCCTACCGCGATACAATTAAAGAGACGATAGAAGAAGTGAAAAAAATGCGCGATTTGGTGAATGGCTTGTTAGAACTGGCTCGTCTAAATGACGATTCTTCGCAGTTTAGTGCCCGACCATTACGCGTTGATGAACTACTTTGGCAAGCGCGTGAAATGTTATTGGCTCATTCACCCGACTATAATATCCACATCGAATTTGATCAAATCCCTGAGGAGGAAGAGGCGTTGGAAATCGAAGGAGATGCTTCATTGTTACAAACGGCCTTTATAAACTTGATGGGAAATGGCTGTAAGTATTCAGAGGATCATCGTATCAATGTTACGCTTCATATTCAGGAACAAGCCCTCCGAATTTGTTTTGTTGATTATGGCGTGGGAATTGCTGAAAAGGACCTTGTACATATTTTTGAGCCTTTTTATCGGGCAGAGGCTACTCAAGCAATCAAAGGCCATGGAGTAGGGCTTGCTTTATCCGAACGTATCATCAAACTTCACAGAGGTGACATTCGGGTGCACTCTCAACTAGGAGTCGGCACTCATTTTATTGTCACATTCGAGAGCATTCACTGAGCTGTGTCAGCATCTAATTAAAAACGATTGGAGAAACTTTTTGCTGTTGTTGCTATTGCATTTGTCGGGGTTTACGTAATTGGGCAATACCAAAATCACATAAAGAAAATTCCTATGCTTGACTCATAACCGAAGAGCACTTCGTCTCTTTCGGTACGGATTAGAGGCTATACTTTTGACATATACTTATTATGTTGAAGAGGCAACTGGACAGTTTAAAGCTTTTGAGTTTAAATGAAGTCCTATGAAAAAAACGAAATTTCCCTTTACTTTTACCTAAAACTACTCCGTAGTGAGTACTATCGTGATTAATTGTAACAATTATTTGGAATTTGTGCTTAGCTAAATGTTACTTTGTCGAAACACAAAATCAAAAACAAACATGACACGTTGGGGAATAATCGGGCCGGGGCGCATTGCGCACAAATTTGCCCAAGATTTGACGCAAATAGCCGATGCCAAACTCACTGCCGTAGCCTCGCGGGATTTGGAACGGGCGCAAGCTTTTGCGCAAGAGTACGGGGCTACTTTTACTTACGGTAGCTACGAAGAAATAGTAAATTGCCCAGAACTGGATGTCGTATATATTGCCTCGCCCCACATTGGGCATTTTGAGCATACCCTTTTGTGTTTGAATGCAGGAATTGCTGTATTGTGTGAGAAACCTTTTGCAATGAATACCACGCAGGTAAATAAAATGATTCATGTAGCAAGGGAGAAAAACGTGTTTTTGATGGAGGCATTGTGGACACGATTTTTGCCTACCACGCTCAAAACCTTGGAGATTATTGCCTCGGGGGCTATTGGTAAATTACTGGGTGTGAAGGCCGATTTTGGTTTTAAAGCCCCCTACGATGTAACAAAACGCACCTTCAACAAAGCATTGGGTGGGGGAGCCTTGCTCGATATTGGGATTTACCCTTTGTTTTTATCGTATTTGATATTGGGTAAACCCGCCAAAATTACGGCACAAGCGATTTTGGGCGAAACCAAAGTCGACGAATCAATAGGGATGATTTTGACTTATGATGAGGGTAGGTTTGCGTTTTTGGACGCTACTTTTATGGCCGAAACTACCTGCGAGGCGTTTGTTTATGGCGAAAAAGGAAGAATCAGGATTCACCCTCGCTGGCACGAAAGCAAGGACCTTACGGTAGAATACGAGGATAAAACCACCGAAACGTTTACTTTTGACCGTCCAACATG
Organism: Runella sp.; assembly: GCA_023254175.1. Lineage (GTDB taxonomy): Bacteria > Bacteroidota > Bacteroidia > Cytophagales > Spirosomataceae > Runella. Next base: position 16,380 of record JALQYJ010000001.1, read on the forward strand.
GGGCTATCAGTATGAGATTGAAGAAGTAAATGCTTGCTTGGCAGAGGGTAAATTAGAAAGCGCAATTTGGTCATTGAGCGATAGTATCAATTTGATTTCGCTTTTGGATGCCGTCCGCAATGAAATAGGATTGGTCTATAAAGAATTCGATATAACCGAATAGGGTTGTGACATGGGAAGGGTGCTAGGTTGTACAAATTATGCTACAGGCAACTGAAACCAAAAGTGATTCTCAAAGCCAATTTCGTTCTCTACCCCAATTTTTTTCTTTTGGGATAACTCTTTGGAAATCGCCAACAGTTCCTGCTTTGCTTTAACTGTTTGAGGGTACTTGAAAATAGCGTTCAAACACCCGTTATTCGTCTTTAGAAGCAATGCCTTTTCTGGCGATGGGGTTAATTTTTATCATTTCGTTGGCCTGCTGCAAAAGACTGTCGGGGACAGTTTCTTTTACCTCAATGCCTGTAATCTGAAAAACTTCCTCATTGAGGCTTTCGAGGTGGTTCGACGCCGTAACGAGTTCGGCAGGTTGGCCAATATTTTGCTATGGCTACTGGGTCGATGATGGGTAAATTCCGACTTAACAGTAGTATAATTCTATACCTAGCTAAGCTGTTTTACGTAATTGATATAATACAAAATCGAGTAAACCTTACTCCACCAACCGCCGTAACTCATTGAGTTTGAGCAGGGCTTCGATGGGGGAGAGGGTATTGATGTCGATGGTTTTGAGTTTCGATTTAAGTTCTTCTATTTTAGGGTCTTGGGGTTCAAAAAGTGTCATTTGGTATTTGACTTTCGGCATTTCTTTCACGGCTTTGGTGGTTTCTTGCTTGTGGTGGCTTTTTTCGAGGCTGTGCAAAATATCGTTGGCTCGGAGTACTACTTCCTGCGGCATTCCCGCCATTTGGGCCACATGAATCCCAAAACTGTGCTCGCTGCCACCTTCTTTGAGCTTGCGCAAGAAAATGACTTTATTGCCCATCTCTTTCACGGCTACGTTGAAGTTTTTGACCCGAGGAAAATCGTCTGCTAATTGATTCAGCTCGTGGTAGTGGGTCGCAAAAAGCGTTTTGGCGCGGTGGCGTGGGTGATTGTGTAAAAATTCGGCAATGCTCCACGCAATACTTACCCCGTCGTAGGTGCTCGTTCCGCGTCCGATTTCATCCATAAGTACCAAACTACGTTCGCTTAGGTTGTTGAGGATACTGGCGGTTTCGGTCATCTCAACCATGAAGGTACTTTCGCCGCGACTGAGGTTGTCGGAAGCACCTACGCGGGTAAAAATCTTGTCCACTAACCCAATTTCGGCTTCTAATGCGGGGACAAAACTGCCCATTTGTGCCATCAACACAATTAAGGCAGTTTGACGCAACAAGGCAGATTTCCCCGCCATGTTAGGCCCCGTAATGATAATGATTTGTTGGCTGGTATCATCCAAATATAAATCGTTGGGCACGTAGCTTTCTCCCAAGGGCAACTGCTGCTCAATCACAGGGTGGCGTCCTTCCTTGATTTTGAGCGCTTTGTCGTCGGTAATGACGGGCTTGTGATAATTATTTTTCTTGGCAATCACCGCAAACGACGACAGCGCATCCAACACCGATACTATCCGAGCGTTTTGCTGAACGGCAGTCACGTAATCGTTGGCCGTCAGAACCAAATCGTTGAAGATGCGCTGCTCTATTACAAATAGTTTTTCTTCGGCGCTCAAAATTTTATCCTCGTATTCTTTAAGCTCGGGCGTGATGTAGCGTTCGGCGTTGACGAGGGTTTGTTTGCGAATCCAGTCGGAAGGAACGCGGTTTTTATGTGAGTTGGTCACTTCGAGGTAATACCCAAAGACTTTATTGTATGCAATTTTTAACGAACTGATGCCTGTGCGTTCAATCTCGCGGTTTTGAACCTGAATCAAATAATCTTTTCCAGAAAAGGCAAGTTCTTGCAAACGGTCTAACTCGGCATCAATACCCGCTTTAATCATCCCGCCTTGGTTAGTTACGGTCGGAGGGTCGTCGCGGAGCTCGGTCTCAATCTTTTCGAGTAAAAACTCGCAGGCGTTCAATTGGTCAGCGTATTTGCGTAGGGGACTAAGAGTAGGGGAGGAGGATGCTTCCGTTACTGTTTGCCCTATGCTCCATGCCCTTTGCAGGATTTCTTTGATGGGCGCAATGTGGCTCAGTGATTTTTTCAGTTGTACCATCTCTCTTGGATTGATACGACGAACGGCCACCTTAGAAATAAGTCTCTCTAAATCACCAATTTGCTTGAGGTGCAAGGTGAGCGTTTCCAGCATTTCTTCGTATTTGAGAAAATGCTCAACGGTTTGTAAGCGCTCTTCAATAGGTGATTTGTCTTTAAGAGGCAACACCAGCCATTTGCGAAGCAAGCGCGCACCCATAGGGGTCACGGTTTGGTCCAGAATTTGAATGAGTGGTATGCCGCCTTCTTGCTGGGGATAGACCAACTCAAGATTGCGAATCGTGAAGCGGTCGAGCCATACGTATTTTTCTTCGTCGAGGCGGGTAAGGCGCGTAATGTGCTGGATTTCTCGGTGCTCAGTATCCGCTAAGTATCTCAAAATCACCCCAGCAGCTACGATTCCTTCGGTCAGTGCTTCTACGCCGAAGCCTTTCAAGGAGGCTGTATTAAAGTGTTTAGTGAGGAGTTCGTAGGCAAAATCGTGGGTGTAAGCCCAGTCCTCAAACGAAAAGGTATGGAACTTATCCCCAAAGAATTCGGTGAATTCTTGGCGGTGTTTTTTACAGTACAAAACCTCCGATGGTGCAAAGCTTTGTAGGAGTTTTTCGATGTAATCTTTGGTGCCTTGAGTAGTCAAAAATTCACCCGTTGAAACGTCCAAAAAGGCAATGCCGAAGACGTTGTTTTTGCCAAAATGAACCGAGGCAAGGTAATTATTGCGCCGAATGTCCAATACGTTGTCATTGAACGAAACCCCTGGCGTGACCAATTCCGTTACGCCTCTTCGGACAATTCCCTTGGCAACGGCAGGGTCTTCAAGTTGGTCGCAAATGGCTACGCGTTCTCCCGCACGAACTAGTTTAGGTAGGTAGTTGTCCAATGAATGGTGAGGAAAACCCGCAAGCTCTTCCTGCGAACCGCCGTTGTTGCGGCGTGTTAAGACAATCCCCAAAATGCGACTAGCGCGCACGGCATCTTCCCCAAACGTCTCGTAAAAGTCGCCTACTCGAAAAAGGAGCATGGCGCCAGGGTATTTCGACTTAATTTGGTTGTACTGACGGTTGAGGGGTGTTTCTTTAACTTTAACGGGTTCGGTTGCGTTTTTTGCAGTACGGGCCATGCCTAGTTCGTAATTTGTAAGGATTGGCCGCAAAAATAGTCAAAATATCAAGAGGAAAGACGCTTCCTTTTTATTGTTTGATAACCGTAGGTTCCACACTTACCCCCACACTCATGATGCCAGGCAGTGGGTCTTGACGCATGTATTGACGTACTTTGAAGGTATATTTTCCTGCTTTTGGGAAACGGTAGTTTTTGAGGGCTACGATTTTATGGTCAAACAAATCGCCGAGCCCGTCGCCCATGGGTTTGCCTGTACGTTCGTCCATCAAAATCAATTCATTGAGGGCTTCGTTGACGATTTTATTTTTTTCATTCAACAAAAAACGCTTTACATACAAGTTATAATACGGGTAACCAATGCTGTTTCGTACCAAATAATACACGTTGTAAGGCTGCGAAATATCGGTGATTTCGAAAGTAAACGAGGGCTCGTTTTTGACGTACCATACACCATCGTCGATGTCTTCGTGGTCTTTGAAAATAGCGTTAGAATCGCAAGAAAGGAAGCTAGTAACGGCTAAAAGAAGCGTAAATTGAGTGATTTTTCTTGCATAAGTGGTAAAAAACATGGCAAAACGGGTTTAGCTCAAAAACGGTATTTTTCGACGAATTTTCAAAGGTATTGATTCTCGCTCAACGAGCAAAATGCCCAATCCGTACAGCAGACATAACGCTAAATGGTATAGAACTGATACCCAAAAGTTGGAGATTTTTACAAAGTTGGAGAAATAAATTAACAATCCTGCGCTGAAAATATACCCCAATGCCGACCCAACTTTGTAAGGAACAGAGTAGTATTTTTCTCCCAACAAATAACATACCACACACATCGCTATGCTCGACACCAAAAAGGCGTAAGCACAGCCTAAATAGCCCATTTGGGGAATGAGCCATACATTTAGCCCGATGGTCAGGGCAGCGCCAATGAACGTAATAAGCGTCCCAAAGTGGGTTTTATCGGTCAACTTAAACCAAAACGCCAAGTTGTAATAGATGCCAAGGAAGAGGTTGGCTAGTAATAAAATAGGAACTACTTCTAATCCCACGCGGTAGGCTTTGGAAAGCATAAAATGCCCTAAAATATCAATGTTTAAACTAACCCCGACCCAAAGTACGACGCACACTATCACAAACCATTTCATGACTAGAGCCAACAGCTCGGGGGCGTTCTTATCTTCGGCTTTGGAGAAAAAGAAGGGGTCGGCGGCGTACTTGAACGACTGAATCGCCAACGACATAAAGACCGATAATTTATAACAACTGCCATAAATGCCAAGGGCGTCTTCGGAGGTAAGTTTGGGGTAAAAACCTTCGGGAAGCAGGTGGCGTAAAAACCAGCGATCGGCCATTTGGTTGACGGTTCCTGCGAAACCTAAAATCAAAATAGGGTAGGCATACACCCACATTTCGCTAAAAACAGGCCCTTTCCACGTAAACTGAAATCCTTTAAACGCCTCGCGAAGCAAAAGCAAAAAGCAGGCATTGGCAATCAGGTTGGCGATGAAAATATAGCCTGGGCCGATTTCAGGACGGTACAAGTACGCGCCAATGGACTGTAAGGAGGTTAGGTAGTTACCCAAAGCAATATCACGACAAAGTACCAAGAAAAAAACGTTGAGAATGACATTGATGGCAATGTTGATGATTTTGACCGCCACAAACTTCTTGGCTTTTTTCTCCAACCGAAGGCGCGCAAAAGGAATCGCTACAATGGCATCGATGGCGACAATGAGCGCGAGAAAAACAATGTTGGATGACTCTCCAGGGTAATTGAGTAATCGACTGAGCGTAGGAGCCATGACGATGAGCAAACCCGAAAAAACAAGGCTTACCACCGTAATTGCAGTTTGCGCTTGATTGAAGTATTCTTGGCGGCGTTCAGGGTTGCGGTTGGCAAAACGGAAAAAGGCCGTTTCCATCCCAAACGTAAAAATGACATTGAACAACGCTACCCAGCTGTATAATTCGGTATTGGAAGAAAGCTCGCCAGGACGAAGAAAAACGTGGGTATGAAGAGGTACTAAAAACCAGTAAATTACCCTGCCTAAAATGCTACTCACTCCGTACAAGGCGGTTTCACCAGCTAATTTTTTGAGGACACTCATGTATTTTATGTCGAATAGAATTAAATAAAAGGTTCAAAAAGTGATTGAACCCTCGTTGACGTAAATGCTTTTTCAAGATATTATCTTCTCCATAAGCTACTTTAAGAGAGTGTCTTTGTGCTTTGACCACCAACTTTTCTTGATAGACTTGCTTAGTTCTAAAATGGAGTCGTCAAATTGTGCTTTTTTTACTGAATTTTCTGTGCATAAGTAATCTAGTAAATCCATAATTTGCGCTTCGTCAAAGGTTTCTTTGTCGAGTGTGGTTTTTAGATATCTATCTGTATTTTCAATTTGTAGAGCACTCATAATTGAAACTTTTTGAACAAATTTACCGTATTTTTTTCTTAACACAAACGTATCTCGTTGTCATGCCCACTCTTTTAGATTTTGTAGGAAATACTCCGTTGGTGGAGTTAAAAGTGATAAATCCAAACCCAAAAGTAACGCTTTTGGCCAAACTCGAAGGCCACAACCCAGGAGGAAGTGTCAAAGATCGTGCCGCTTATAGTATGATAAAAGGAGCCTTGGAGCGCGGCGAAATAAAGCCAGGAATGAAGCTCATCGAAGCCACGAGTGGCAATACGGGCATTGCGTTGGCGATGATAGCCCGCTTGTACGGTATTGAGATTGAGCTAACCATGCCCAAAAATTCCACTCGTGAGCGCGTGCTTACGATGGAGGCGTTTGGGGCAAAAGTGATATTGACGGACACTATCGAGTCGGCCAGAGACTATGCCGATGCCAAAGTGGCTGAAGGTGGCTACTTAATGTTGAATCAATTTGCTAATCCTGACAACTATCTTGCGCATTATCGGAGTACGGGGCCAGAGATTTGGCGAGATACTGAAGGGAAAGTGACGCATTTTGTGTCGTCGATGGGTACGACGGGGACCATTATGGGAACATCGCGCTATTTGAAAGAACAAAATCCCGATATACAGATTGTAGGCTGCCAACCTACCGACGGGTCGAGTATTCCAGGAATTCGGAAGTGGCCTCAGGAATATTTACCAAAAATTTTCGAACCAGCTCGTGTGGACAGGGTGATGGAGGTATCACAAGATGATGCCACGCAACGTGCGCGTGATTTGGCTAAAATAGAGGGTGTTTTCTCAGGAATGAGCAGTGGGGGGGCAGCACACGCAGCGATTCAGTTGGCCCATGAACTCGAAGAAGGGGTGATTGTATTTATCGTGTGCGACCGTGGCGACCGCTACTTGTCGAGCGACTTATTTGGGTAAAAAAAAGAAACCTCCCGAAAGGTTTGAACTTGCGGGAGGTTTAGGTATTAATTGTAACTCAAAAGCCTAGTAACCAGGATTTTGTTTTAAGGTAGGTTGCCCGTTTTTCTGACTATTCAAGATTTCGTCTTGCGGAAGTGGGTAGTACAAGTTTTTCGCGGCAAACACCTTTCCAGCCATATACGAGCGTTTATTGAACTTACGTCCAGAAGGTTCAGTTCCTTGAACAGCCTCTTCTGCTGCGTATTTGTTCAACACTTTTTCGGCGATGCCCCAGCGTACCAAATCAAAGAAACGGTGGCCTTCCATTGCAAACTCAAGGCGTTGTTCCATTCGAACGGCGTTACGAGCAAAATCGGCTCCTTTGCCTGCAAATGTACCTGCGGGATATGCGTCTATTTTGTAATTAACGGTTGGGTCTTGTACCGAACCCGTTTTTGCACGAAGACGGATTTGGTTTACGTATCCTTCCGCAGCGGCCAAATTACCTAATTCAACTTCACATTCTGCTAGCCACAAAATTACGTGTGAAAGCTTGATGAGACGATAGTTATTATTAACTGAACGACGGCTAGTAGAGTGTGTTGAGCTACTTTCTTCAGCCAGGTAATACATCCATTTTTTACCCGTGAATGGCCCTGCATACGCTTGGTCACGAATCCAAGTAGAGCCAGGCATTGGCCCCCAGTCGAGAAAGTTTACCCCACGGCGACCTACTGTCCAGTCTAAGCGAGGGTCAACAGGAATTGTTTTGTCAAGAGTAAAAGCAGTCGCTGAGGTAATCCCTTGGTCGCTTGGTAGGTCTACTTTGTTGTAGGTGTCGAGGGTTCCATCGGCAGCCGTACCAATCATTGGCAAACCATTTTCAGTTTTGAACGCATTTACGAGGTTGTGTGATGGCTGGTAGAAACCGCAGCAACCACGCCCTGGAGCCGTTGCTGAATAAGGCCAGTTAAGGTTGTCCCCTGCATTACCATTGTTACCTGTTGTACCGTCGTTTACGGAGAACTGAACTTCAAAGATAGACTCAGAGTTGTTGTTGGTTACTGTACGGTAGTTGTCGTGGTAATTGGCTACGAGTTTTTTCCCTGAGTTTTTCAATACATCTTCCAACAATGTTTTGGCAGCGGCCCATTTCTTTTGGAAAATGTAGGCTTTGGCTAGGTACGACTTCGCAGCCCACTGCGTAGCTCTTCCTTTTTGGGCTTGTGTCACAGGAAGATTTTTGGCGGCAAAATCGAAATCAGCCTCGATGTTTGGCCAAATATCTTTGTCGTTAGGAACCTTTGTGGAATTCGGGTCGTCGCGGTTATAGATTTTTTCGTCGATAAACGGAACGTTATTCCACATTTTCTTTGCTTCGAAGTGGTAGTGGGCTCTCAAAAAGCGAGCTTCGGCGATGGCCTGCGTTTTTTCGGCGTCGGTCATATCTTTGACATTGGCTACGATTTGAATTACTTCATTGGCTCGTGCCACGCCGTCATACGAGTGCCACCATTTTCCTAGGAAATAGGTATTGTCCGACAACCAGTTGTATTGTTCGATAAACGACTGCTCAGGTTGGTCACCAGCGTCAGTACCTTTTACGGCATCATCGCTACTGATACCTCCAAAAACGTAGTTCGAAATGGTTGATTGGCGACCTGTGTTACCCGCACCGACTCCGTCGAGCAATGAATAAGCTCCAATTAGAAGGGCATTGATACCGTTTTTAGTAGACAATTGGTCCAAAGACGCGCGTCCTTGTGGTTTGAGGTCGAAGAAACTTTCAGAACATGAAAAGCTGAAGCCGACCAAAAGCGTTAATATGATTACTTTTTTCATTGTTGATTCGAGATGAATGTTTATTGTCAACTACCATTAGAAACCAAAGCGTAGACCTACGAGGTATGACTTTGCAACAGGGTATGCGCCTTCGTCGATACCCATGTGGATATCTTGGTTGTCGTTTCCAGAAGTTCTCAAGTTGATGTCTGGATCAAGACCAGAGTACTTAGTAAGTGTAAGAATGTTTTGGCCTTGAATATACACCTGTGCTGAACTCATGCCTACTTTCTTCAACAATGTGCTAGGCAAAGTGTACGTCAACTGAATGTTTTTCAAACGCAAATACGAGCCATCTTCTAAGAAATACGAAGAAACTTGCTGGCTGGTCGCATCACCCGAATTCAAACGTGGAAGTTTGGCGTCATCGCCTGGTTTTTTCCAAGAGTTGTACAACATATCTTTCGAACGGTTGCCTTGGAATACGTTGAAGTCGGTCCAGTAACGAACGTAGTTGAAGATTTGGTTACCTTGAACTCCTTGACCAAACATAGTCAAATCCCAGTTTTTATAACCTAAATTGACGTTGATACCGTACGTAAAGTCAGGGTGTGGGTTGCCCATGATGGTACGGTCGGCGGCAGTAATTACGCCGTCGCTGTTGATGTCACGGAATTTGAATACCCCTGCTCTGGTGTACGTTCCAAATTTAGGAGCTGCTGCTGCTTCGGCGTCGTCTTTGATGATACCATCGACGATATAACCGTAGTAGCTAGCAATTGGTAAACCCGCTTTGGTAGCAGAAATGGCTGGAAGACGAGTCGTGAAACCAAACACTGTAGCGTTCGGGTCGTCGTTCAATTTCTTTACTTCGTTTTTGTAGTGACCAAAATTTACCCCCACTTGGTAGCGGAAATCTCCTTTTTTATCGCGGAAGTTGATACCAAGGTCAATACCACGGTTTTGTACTGAGCCAATATTAGTGAAAGGAATCGTACCCGTTCCTGCTGTACGTGGAATTGCAATCTGGGTAAGCATGTTGCTTGTCAGACGGTTGTACCAGTCAATGACCAATTCCATTTTATTGTTTAACAACACCGCATCAATACCAATGTTGGTAGAGGTGTTGGTTTCCCATTTACCTTGTGGATTACCAAATTGAACAAGGTCAAAGCCACCTACAATCGATGAACCAGTACCGTTGATGTCGTATGCATTGTTTGACGGGTCAGCCGCATAAAGCGTGTACGCATTGTACACGTTAGGAATCAACTGGTTCCCTGTTTTACCCCAACCTGCGCGTACTTTTAAGTCGTTGATAAACTTAACTTCTTTCATAAAACCAAGCTCCGTCATGCGCATACCTACTGAGAAGGCAGGGAAGATAGCGTAACGATTGGCGGCGGAGAAACGTGAGGAGCCATCGCGGCGGAGTGTGAAGTCAGCAAGGAGGAAATCTTTGTAAGAATAGTTTACTTTTCCAAACTGTGAGAACAACGCACTAAGTATGGCTCCACCTCCTGCGTTGCTCAAACCTGCTGCCGAACCAGCATCAAGATAGCGGTAATCCAAATCATCGAAAGCAAATGCACTTCGACTGGCTTGGAAGCCAAATGCGTACGTTTTAACGGCTTCGGTACCTACAAGCACGTTGAAGTTGTGAGCGCCAAGGGTTTTGCTATAGTTTAAGGTATTAAACCAAGTCAATGAGCGGTCAAATTGGTTAATTACGTTCAAACTGTTAGCGTTACGAGCTTCAGCCGCTTCGATGTCTCGGTGGAAATACTCAGAACGATTGAACTGATTGTATTCCAAACCAAGGCTGGTGCGGGCCTTCAATCCAGGGAGGATGTCTAATTCGGCAAAAACGTTACCGAAAGCGTGAGTACCTCTGGTAATATTATCTTTTTCGCGGTACAAACGTGCCAATGGGTTCGGCGCGTTACCAAGGTTACTTCCCCTACTTCCTGCAAAACCGTTGTAAGGAGATGTATTGGTTCCACCTAATTCAGCAGGGCCTCCCGTAATGTCGAATACTGGAATAATAGGGTGTACGCGAATCGCAAACATAATAGGGTTTGACTCGTTGTTGTTGGCAATTCCTTGGCGTTCGTCGTACGAGAATGTAAAGTTCTCTCCAATGGTAAGTTTACCTTTTGTAAATTCAGTATTAGCACGGACTGAGTAACGGTCGTATTTTGTGTAGCGAAGGATACCGTCTTGCTTGAAATAGTTGGCCGAGATTGCGTATTTACCTGACTTCATCCCACCCGTAGCTCCTACTTGGAAGTTGGCGATAGGAGCTGGGTCAAAGATAACGTCCTGCCAGTCCGTTCCTTCTTTGTTGGCTTTCGTAATGTTGAAAGCTGTTCTACCCAAGTTCGGGTCTGCGATGTCATTGGTATAAGTATAGTTCGCAGGAAGAGTTCCGTACACGTTCGGATAGATATAGTCAGCAATGGTTTGCTCGCCATTAGGGCCAAATTTATACTGAGCCGAAGGCGATGCTGCCGAAGGGTTTTTACCCGCTCCTATTTCAGATTCGTAGAGGTATTGACCTAGTTCTTGGGTGTTGAGAAGTGGCAGCATTCTGCCAGGGCGCTGAGTGCCACTGTAGAAATCAAAGGTAATATTAGGCTCACCTGTTTTACCTTTTTTAGTAGTGATGATAACGACCCCGTTGGCCGCACGTGCCCCGTAAATAGAAGCCGCCGAGGCATCTTTTAGTACCTGCATTGACTCGATGTCGTTGGGGTTCAATTGGTTCAATGTTCCTTGCGTAGGTACACCATCAATTACGTAGAGTGGGCTGTTGTTGTTGATAGAACCAAACCCACGAATACGAACCATAGTTCCCCCACCAGGCGAGTTGTCGTTTCCGACTACAACCCCCGAGGCACGCCCTTGGAGCATTTGAGTGACACTTGCCGCAGGGGTAGCTGTCAATTCTTTCGCATTGACCACCGTTACGGCTCCCGTAATGTCTTTCTTGCGCTGTGAGGCATACCCTGTCACAACAACCTCAGAGAGAGATTTGACATCGACAGCCAATGCAACATCAATGGTTGTACGGTTTCCAACGGCAATTTCTTGCGTTGTATAACCAATGTACGACACTACTAGGGTAGTGCCTGCTGACGGGGAATTAAGGCTAAAACGACCTTCTCCGTCGGTAGTAACTCCAATGTTGGTTCCTTTAATAAGGACACTAACACCTGGGAGGGGACTACTGTCATTGGCATCAGTGACACGTCCTGTAAGACGTCCTTGTGCCCAAGTCGTGAGAACGACAATCCACAGTAATGCAGCTAAGTAGAGCTGTTTTTTCATTTGTTAGGAAAAAGTTAGATAGATAGAATGAGTAACAAATGCGAGCAGGTGATTCCACTCAACTTTTAAAACTAAAGATAATCGTATTTTTACTTAAAACATTTAAAAAATATTTTACAAAAAAAATCACGGGTTGGTCGAAAGATGTAATGTATATGTCGACAGATAAACTAGAGTGAGCAGATTCTGGTATACCCAATGCCTGAAAGGATATAAATAAGAAGCGAGCCTTCCTTTTACATCAGGAAAGCTCGCTTCATTCTGACTACTTTTAGGCAGTGATTATTTGATTAGAAACTGCACGCGGCGGTTGCGTTGGCGGTTATCTTCGGTGTCGTTAGGGGCAATAGGTTTGCTTTGTCCTTCACCGCGGTGAGCTATGCTATTTTCACTAACACCCTGATTGACGAGGTAGTTTGCAATTACTTTGGCGCGCTGTTCCGAAAGTGTTTGATTTAGACGAGGGGCACCAATGTTATCGGTATGCCCCACAATTTCAATCTTTATGGAGGTGTTTTTAATCATAATTGTAGCTAAACGATTGAGTTGTTCGTAAGCTTCTGGGCGAAGTATATAGCTGCTTTGGTCAAAATAGACGTTGTCTTCAATTGTAAGCGACTGACCCGCTTTAATGTTATCAAAAATCTTTTCGTTGACAACAGGCTTAGGCTTAGACACAATAGCTTTTTTGGTGGGAAGCAAAAAGATGTTAGTTAAGTATTCTCCACGTTTTGCCCATTCGCCGGCATCAATCCGCATCGAATACGTTTCATACCCATTAGCATCTGCTTCTACTAGATAAGCTTGGCTTAATAATAAATCTGTGGTTACTTCCGATCCTTTGATTTTAATAGGGATAGCTTTCTGGGTGGTGATGTTAGTCAATCGAAAACGTAAGTTAGAAGTAATTTTACGCGACTGCGCATCAAGTACTTTAAACGAGAAAACATGCGACGGAGGAGCCGTAGTTTTAGGGGTTAGTTTTGCTTCGTAGGCAAACACTTGTCCTACTTTCATTTCCTCGGCATCAAGGTTGTGACTCAACGTCTGATAACCAGTAGCATGAATTTCGATTTTGTAAATATCGGGCTCGCTGATTTTATGCTTTGCCACGGTAGAGGCGGTCCCTTTTACTTCCGTGGTTTGTTCGGTCATAGAAGCGGTAATTTTAAAAATGGCTGGAATCCGCTGTCCTGTTTTAGCATCGGTAGCGGTAAGGTTGAGGTAGGTATTGCCTATTTTTGAAAGTTTTATGGTAAGTTCGCTTGTTTCACTCAACATTGGAAGAAGATTCTCTAGGGGCTGTTGATAGGACATAAACCCTTTTGCTTCTACTTCAATTAGGTATTGATGGTAGGGACTAATAGGCGTTACTGCCTGCCCTCCAAGTGTTTCTTTGATATTGAGAATGATTCGTTTATCGGCTTGGTCAATTACGCGTAGGTTTGCTACAAGGGGCTGTCCTGACTGTTCTTCAATAATTTTAATTTTTAAAATGACATCTACCTTTGAAAGCTTAATAAATTGCGGAGTAGCAGGGACTGTGGCAGGCGTAGTAATGGTGATTTTAGATTCGTGACGACGATACCCACTGGCCGAAACGACCAAGGTATAAGGTTGTTTTTGAACCACGACGGTCGGGCTAAATAAACTTCCGGCGGCGTTGGTAATGCCCGAATAGGTTTCCTTGATTTCGTCCGAGAGTTTAAACTGTGCAGCTACTGGGCGGTTGGTAATGGCATCTACCGCTATAAACTTTATCTCTTGTTTAGAAATTTTATTCAGAACTACCTCAGTGGCTTCTCCCGCTTTTATTTTTAAGGTGCTTTTATAGGTTTCGTACTCAGGCGCATTTACTTCGAGAGTATATTGCGCAGTATCTTTCAACTCTGCTAGCCAACTCCCTCCCATATTTGGGTTCTTTGTTACGGTGATAAATTGGCCACTACTGTCGTCTTTGATGGTTATAATGGCTTTTGAAACTACAGTTCGCTCAGCTTTGTCAATGACCAAAATGGGATGCCCCGAACTTGTACTATTGGCTACGGCAAAAGTTTTGGGGGGATTGATAGGCTCTAGGTCGATGACGAAAGGGGAATAGCCGTTTGCGAAAAGTGCCTCTACATAGAATGTGTGAGTCTGCCGGTACGTTTTATATTCTTGAAAAGCAACAAAAACTTGGTAATGGGTGCCTGAGTTTACGTTTACGACGTAAGCATCATTTACCATTTGGCCAGGTAATTCTGTCTCGGTATTGACGGCTAAAACCGAAATAATCGGAACAAGTGGGCGCTTGGTGTATTTGTCTCGTACTTCAATCCCAAGGCGAAATTCGGTTTGAGCTAAGAGCTTGGTACAACATAAGCAGGCCCAAAAAACTAATAAGCATACAGTCAGACGCATAGTTTATGGGAAATATAGATAGGCAAATTTAAGTACTTTCCTCAAAAAAGTGATAATTTGGTTATAAGACCCTATGTTTTTGATGGAGAATGTACAAATAATAAAAAAAGGAATGCCCATTAAGGAGCATTCCTTTAGAAGGAAACCTTGATTTTGTGTAGTTATTTGAACTACAATTTATTCTGATTTACTTTCCTTGGTGTCTTTTTTCTTTTCCACTTTTTTTGTCACAAGAGTGCCTGCTTTTAGGCGTTTTGAGACTTCAATAAAAGGTCCTGAAATAATTTCTTCTCCTTCTTTAAGGCCCGAAATAATTTCAATGTTTTCAAAGTCGCTAATGCCTGTGGTTACTTCACGGATGGCAGCTTTCCCTTTATCGTTGATGAAAACGAGTTCTTTTAGCTTCTCCTCTTTTTTGGCTTTATTTTCGTTTGATGGGGCAGGGGCTGCTTCTTCACCTTCTTTTTTGCCTTCGTTTTCTGCGTCTTTTCCGCGAGTTGTTACGGCAGCAATTGGTACCGAAAGTACTCCAGCTTTGCGTTCGGTAATGATTTCAACAGCGGCGGTCATCCCTGGTTTGAAGGGATAGGACTTCTTAGCACGTTTGGCCATTAAATCACGGTACGAAGAGTTTAAAATCTTGATTTTAACTTCAAATTCAGTGACGGCGTCAGTTGAGTTCGATGCGGCAGAGGCTGTTCCAACGCCGTTGGCTGTATTGGCGATTTCGGTCACAATTCCTTTAAACTTACGCTCAGCGTATGAATCCACCTCGATTTCTACTGTATCTCCGAGGGTAACTCGCACAATATCATTTTCGTTGACATCAACGCGTACTTCCATGTTGTTGAGGTTCGCAATACGCATCATTTCGGTACCGGCCATTTGAGATGTTCCTACTACGCGGTCGCCTAACTCAACATTCAACTTAGAGACTGTTCCGCTTTGAGGGGCATAAATTGTGGTTTTTCGTAAGTTTTCTGCTGCATCACGGAGAGCAGCTTCGGCACTTTGTACGTTAAATTTAGCTGCTTCTACGGCAGCTTTGGCGGCTTCTACGTTTTGTACTGCTACTCGATAGTCTGCTTCACTGCGCTGAAAATCAGCTTCTGAAACTACTTTGTCGGCCATCAGCTTTTGATTACGGTCGTATTCGGTTTTTGCCCGAATTAATTGTGCATTCGACTGTGCCAATGAGGCTTTAGATCGTTCTACGTCGGCTTTACTTGCATTTACAGACGCCTGCGAACGTGCCAAAAGTGCTTCGTAGTTATCAGGACGAATTTTGGCTAGCAATTGACCTTTTACGACCGAGTCGCCTTCTTCGACGTACAAACCAATGATTTCCCCAGGAACATCAGGGCTAATTTTTACTTCTACCTCTGGTTGTACTTTACCTGAAGCGCTGACGCGTTCGATAATATCGGTACGCTTTACTTTGGTGAATTCTACTTCGGTGGGTTTCACTTTGCCAATCCAACCTGCTTGTTTGGCAATGAACAGTCCAGCACCGAGGGCAACGACTACGCCTCCGAGTATCCACCATATTTTTGAAGAAGATTTTTGTGCCATAGCCTACGATAAAGTTTTGATGATAAAGAATTCAGTTTCGGTTGATGCGGTTAGGAAAAGAGAGGACATTTTATTCAAGGGATAGTGGTTTATTTTGGTAAAAATCCAAAATCTTAGTACGGAAGATATACTCGTATTTCGCTTGAATAAGACTAGCGCGCGAGCGGTCTAGGTTGTTCTTCGCAATATTATACTCAACGGCATTGATAGCCCCTGCATTGAGGCGAGCTTCGGCGGCTTTGAACGACAACTCCAACGATTCGATTTGCTTGGCTGTAGCCTCGTAGCGTTTGGCAGCGTTGAGCATAGTATAATAGGCTTGTTCTACGGTTTGGCGCACTTGATTACGGACAATTTCCGACTGGTATTCCGCATTTTTTTGTTGAATTTGCGCGTTGGCAATGCGGTATTTTACTTGATAAGCATTAAAAATTGGCACGCGGAGCGACAATGACAGCGAAGCGTTGCGGTTGAAACTCAACTGGTCGAGATACCCAAAGTTTTGAATGGAGCCACTTGGAATGGTCGTTTTTTCAATCACAGGAACGCTCAATCCAGCGTAAGAGACGTACTTAGTAGTCGAAGGAACGTCCACTACTCGGGAATTACCACCGTCGCCCACAAAACGTTGCTTAGGCGCGGCGCTTGAAAAAGAAGAACTTAGCCCTCCGCCAAGCGATAACGAAGGAAGTTTGGCTCCTTTGGCAATCTCAATGCCTGTTTTGGCACTTTCAATCCGAAGCGTGGCTGCTTCCATATCGGGTAGGTATTTGATAGCTGTATTGTATACCTGTTCCAACGTCGCATCATAAGGTGTTGACGTAGATGGGGCTGGTAAATTAATAGGAACAAGGTCGAAGTTTTCGCTGGCAGGTAGATTGAGGTACTGCTTAAGGGTCAACTTGGTAATTTCGATGCTATTTTGGGCATTGACAATCGACAATTCGTCATTGGCCAACTGTGAACGGATGTCATAAAGGTTGATTTCAGGTAACGACCCTGCTTTGACCAATTTCTCAGTACGTTCTAGTTGAAAACGCGTTGTTTCGGCTTGTCGGCGCGCAAATTCCAATTGTTCTTGATTGTTGAGAACGTTGAGGTAGGAAGTTGCTACGTTTAAAATGAGGGCATTGCGATTGCTTTCAACGTCTTTTTGAAGTGCTTGAAGATTCAATTGGTTTTGCTTGATGGTGTTTTTGAGTTGGTAACCATTAAACAAATTCACCCCTGTATTGAGCTGGAAGCTTGAAAAATTGACCGTTTGCTCCACAAACTGGTTGGTAAAAGGGTCGATATTACGCCCCGACTGTAAACCTTGGTTGGCGCCTAAGTTGAGGGTAGGAAATTTCTGCCACTTCGATTGGTCGAGTGTATTTTGGCTAGATTGCACCTGAAGACCCTGCTGTTTCAGTTGCAGGTTGTTTTCTAATGCAATACCAACGCATTGTTGGAGAGTGTATTTTTGTTGAGCCTGGGCGTACGCACTAAAACCCAGCGCAAAGGCGAGTAACCATTTTTTCATCGCTGTATTGGGATTTTCGATTCAAGGTTACAAAACAATGTTTGCTCGCTCTACGAAAATTGGATAAACGGTGAAATAAATGGATTAGTAGGAGGATATAAAGGATGCATTCAGTGAGTTACTTAGAGGAAGTCGAGACTTTTTTGAACACAATATCCCCTGCATTGGCCATCCCAACAACGACCCGGTCGATGTCGCCTTGAGCATCAATTTTGAACTCAAACTTACTTTGGTCAAATGTGCCTGTTCCTTCAAAAACATCGTAATGATAATGTCGCAAGCGAAACGATAATCCGTGAAAAGCTCCTGCGTAACCGTCTTCTTGCGCTTCGAGGGTAATGCTGCCGTAAGCAGGTTGGCTATAAACACCACTGTTTTGAAGCGTGCCGACCAGTCAATAATTGAAAGACCCAGCCATTGGTCAGAAACGTAGTTGCTAATAGCATTGACAAAATGATAGTCTGCAAACCCTGTGTTGGTCAAGACCACTACACCGAGATTATTATTTGAAAAAATGTCATTTGGGAACGATACCCTTCGATGGAGACGCTGTGGGATAATCGTAAATGCCCACTGTAGGTGTTGATACTCCAGCCCATGAATTGCCTTAGATGCACAACATTTGTAGATAAATAGCCTATATTCAATGCCTCAGTGAGGCATAACCTTTGTTGATATTCGGTAAAAACGAATCGTCAGAAAAACCGCCGAAAACGTAAGACCCGCCGACAATGATACCCAGACACCCTCTACGTCCATTTTGAACGTAAACGCTAGAAAATAACTCAGTGGCAATGAAATGACCCAATACGCAATGAGTGTGATAACCGTTGGCACGTTGACGTCTGTCAGCCCCCGTAATGCCCCCAAAGCTGTTACTTGTATGCCGTCCGACAACTGGAAAAAGCCCGCATAAATCATCAACGTGGCTGCGATGGTTGTTACTTCAGGATTATCTTTGAGATATAGTGAAACTAAAAACTCGTTGCAAGTAAGGAACGTAACGCACCAAACACCCATAAAAGCGATGGTAAGAAGCAGAGCCGCTGTACCCGCTTGTTTGACCTTGAACGGATTTTTTTCGCCATAAGCCCGTCCCACGCGGATAGCCCCTGCGGAGGCAATGCCCGTTGCCATCATGTAAGTCGTAGAAGCCATGTTAATGGCGATTTGGTGGGCGGCAAGTTGGTTTTCACCCAGCCACCCAATAATGACTACCGCCAACGAGAAGGCGGCAATTTCAAAAAAAAACTGAAACCCAACGGGAATCCCCAGTTGAAAAACTTTCTTTATCAATTTTCCTAGTGCCTGCTGATGGGAAGCCGTGAGGTAGGGCGTGAAGTTTTTGCTTCTATAAATATAAACCAAAATAGCGGCTGCCATGTAAATACGTGATAAAAGCGTTGCGAACGCAGCGCCGTTGAGCCCCATTTTTGGAAAAAAACCAATGCCATTTATGAATACCCAATTGAAAAAAGCGTTGAAAATCAGAGCAGAAACTGTAACCGCCATAGCCACCCGCGTGAGCGAAAGCCCGTCGGCCAACTGACGAGCAGCGACAAATACAAGCAGTGGAAGTGTGGAGGCGCTTAAAATGTACAAAAACGGCTTAGCAAGCCGAGTGACTTGGGGTGTTTGACCAAAAAGGTGCATTTCGATTCCCATGAGTACGCCAGCGAGCCCTAGTCCTGTGCCAAGAATGAGGGAAACGATAAGACCGGCTCTGAAAAGCTTTCCAATTTCGGTGGGGTTGTGTTGACCTTTGGCTTGAGAAATCAATGCTGCCACTACGCCTAAACCGCCAACGCCAATACTTGACATCAAAAATGATAACGAATTGGCCAAGCCCGCCGCACCAAGTGGTATCGCGCCAAGATAGCGGCCTACCATTAGGTTGTCGGTCATTCCCATGAGTGTTACTCCAAGTTGGGCAATAATGATAGGGATACTTAACTTAATGGTTTCGCTGATTTCCTTGCGCATTCTGTTCTGATTTTGGCTATTCGTTGGCTGATGATTGTCTGAACAAGACAGCAAAGGTAGAGGATGCAAGCTGAATTGTTTGAATTAAATAGTAATTTTGAGGCTTCAAGCTTCCTTATTGAATGGCACATAATCTCAAACTTAGAAAACCTTTGGCGTTTTTCGATTTAGAAACAACAGGGGTAAATATCCAAAAAGACCGCATTGTAGAAATCAGTGTGGTGAAAGCGCTCATCAACGGTGAGACAGAAAGCAAAACCTTTCTAGTCAATCCTGGCGTCCCAATTCCGCTTGAATCAAGCCTTATTCACGGGATTTATGACGAAGACGTGAAGGACTGCCCAACCTTTAAAAACTTTGCTAAAACGCTCGCGCAGTTTTTGCAGGGCTGTGATTTGGCAGGGTTTAATTCCAACCGTTTTGATGTGCCGATGTTGGTGGAAGAATTTTTGCGTGCTGACGTCGAATTTGACATTAAAAACCGCCGATTGGTGGATGCTCAGCGTATTTTTCACATGATGGAACCCCGAAACCTCGCGGCAGCGTATAAATTTTATTGTGGCAAAGACCTCGAAAATGCCCACAGTGCGCACGCTGATACGGTGGCCACGTTTGAGGTGTTGTGTGCTCAAGTAGAACGATACGCTGGGGTGAAAATCAAGAACGACAAAGGGGAGTTGTATGAGCCTGTACAAAATGATGTAGAGGCATTGCATAACCTGACAGCAGCAAAAATTGTAGATTTTGCCAATCGAATGGCCTATAACTCAAAAGGTGAAGAGGTTATCAACTTTGGAAAGCACAATGGAAAACGAGTAGTAGATGTTTTGGCTCAAGAGCCTAGTTACTACGATTGGATGATGAAAGGTGACTTTACTTTAGATACCAAGCGGAAATTGACCGAGATAAAAATGCGAGCTGCCTTTGGGAAAAAGTAGGTAGTGGTTAGTCCATGGTCGTTGGTCGATAGTCCATAGTTTGTAGAGAATGCTACTGTACCCAAAACTATTGACCATCGACCAGGGATTCTCGACCCAAAACTACGTCTTCAACTTCTTCTTTTTGGCCGCTGGAAACAAGATATTATTCAAAATCAAACGGTACCCTGCTGAATTAGGGTGTAGGTTTAAATCCGTAGGTTCTTCATTGATTTCGTGGCGGTAATCTTCGGGGTCGTGGCCACCGTAGAAGGTAAAAAATCCTTTGGCGTACGTACTGTGAATGTAACGCGCTTCACCCGCTGCACGATTTTCAGCTAAAATAATCACTTCTGGTTTGATGTACTGCTTTTTGAAAGCCGTGGTTTGACCCATAAACCCTTTGATGATTTGCTGGTGATTTTGTGTCAACATGGTAGGAACAGGATCCCATTTAGCCGAAAACTGAAACAACGTAAAATAGTCGTTGGCTTCGGTCATGCCCCGTTCGTTGGGTTGGCTATCGACCGACGAAAACTCAATTTCGTAAGGATTGGTCACAACTTGAAAGTTTTGGAAGGCAAACGTCTGGCTAAAGTCGAGCTTCTTTTGGGCGGTTGGGTCGGTAGGGTCGCCATCATAAATCACGTCTGCAATGTCGGTATTTTGAGTGGCCAAAGCTACATCGTACGTGTCGGTGGCGTTGCACATGGCAAACATATAGCCGCCACCTGCTACGTACTCTTGTACTTTTTTAGCTACGGCCAATTTGAGCTTAGATACCTTAGAAAAACCCCATTTTGTTGCAATATCCTCCGCTTCTCGCTTTTGCGCGCGGTACCAAGGGTAATCGCGGAAGTGGAAAAATTTGCCGTACTGTCCCGTGAAATCTTCGTGGTGAAGGTGTAGCCAATCGTATTCCGACAGTTTGCCTTCCATGAGGTCGTCGTCATAGACAATATCATAAGGGATTTCGGCGTAGGTCATCACCAGGGTTACGGCGTCGTCCCAAGGTTGTTTAGTTTTAGGCGAATAAACGGCCACTTTGGGCGCTTTGTGGAGCTTTACATTGTCCATGTTGGCATCAGGTTGGGCAATTTCGCTTAAAATACCGCTTCCTTGTGCGTCAGAAATCACCTCGTACGAGATCCCACGGACGACCATTTCGTTGATGATTCGCTGGTTCCAATCCATCATAAAACTGCCTCCTCGGTAGTTGAGAAGCCAGTCGATTTCAGTATCGTAAGTACGCAAGACCCAATACGCAAGTCCGTATGATTTAAGATGATTTTTTTGGGCTTCATCCATCGGAATCAGAATCTTAGAGGCCAATGCCCCTTGTATCATGCCCAAAAAAATGATAAGTGGTAGGATGAACCGCTTCATCGGTTTGTGGATTTAAATTTTCAGAATGACTTTTGTAATAACGAATATATCGCAAAAATCGTGCAGAACCAACCAATGCCATGAACCTTATTGAAAACTTTCGTGAAGGGCTTCGCTCCATTCAATCCAACATGCTCCGAACTGTCCTGACGGCGTTGATAATTGCCATCGGGATAACGTCGCTAGTAGGTATATTAACGGCCATTGATGGAATGCAAAGCTCAGTAAATAACAGCTTTGCTGATTTGGGAGCTAATACCTTCGATATCAGAGGCCCTCAACCTTTTCGTCGTAGAAATGGCGGAATGCGTTTTAAAGATTTTCCTTCTATTACTTATCGTCAATCTATGCAGTACAAACGCGAAATTAAGGATACTTACAATGCGCAAGTTTCAATCTCTTCAAACATAAGCGGAGCTGTACAGGTAAAATATAAGTCGGTACAAACCAACCCCAATACTCGAGTAGTTGGGATTGACGACAACTTTATGGCAATTAAAGGATATAAGCTTACCAACGGACGTAATTTCTCCCAGACCGACCTAGACAATGCGCTTAACGTGGTCATTATTGGTTCAGAAATCGCCCAGAAACTCTTTGAAGGTAAAGTTAATCCCATCAATGAAGAGATAGTCGTGCGAGGCAATCAGTATAAAGTGGTGGGAGTGTTGGATAAAAAGGGTTCGTTAACGGGGGGAGGAGATGATCGCGTATTATTGATTCCTCTGGAAAACGGGCGTGCCTTGGCGGCCAATCGTGAATTAACGTTTGATATTACTACATCGGTCAACAGTATGGAAGATCAAGAACTCATCATGGAAGAGGCGAGAGGAATCATGCGGCGAGTTCGGAAAGACCCTATCGGTAAACCCGACTCGTTCGAAATTGAAAGCGCGGATGCACTTGCCAAAAACTTTGAAGAAATATCGGGTTACTTGCGTGTAGGTGGCTTTGGCATTGGTATTATTACATTATTAGGCGCAGCTATTGCGTTGATGAATATTATGCTAGTATCAGTCACAGAGCGAACCCGAGAAATAGGTATTCGGAAGTCGCTTGGCGCTACCCCTCGTCTAATTCGCTTACAGTTTTTGATGGAGGCGATTGTGGTATGTATTTTGGGTGGTATTGGCGGACTTATCTTAGGAATCATTGTAGGAAACATCATAGCGAAAGTTATTAGTGAGAACGCAAGCTTTATTGTGCCTTGGTTTTGGATGATGATGGGGATATTGGTGTGTATCGTAGTCGGAATTCTTTCTGGAATTTATCCAGCCATAAAAGCCTCACGCTTAGACCCTATCGAAGCATTACGCTACGAATAGTGAAAGTTTTCTAAAATTTTTCAGTGTGAATGTTTGCATTTTAAATCTCAACCGCTACCTTTGCAGTCCCGTTTATACAACGATATGCCCAGATGGCGGAATCGGTAGACGCGTTGGTCTCAAACACCAATGAGGTTACACTCGTGCCGGTTCGACTCCGGCTCTGGGTACTCGGGTAAAACTCGAAGCGAAAGCTTCGAGTTTTTTGCTTTTATACCCTTGAAAAAAGTGTTTGCTTGGGAGGGGAGGCCAAACAACAGGCGGTTCAGAGATTGTTCTAAACCGCCTGTTGTTTGCATGTAGAAAAACCATGTTGCCTTAGTCTTCGCTATCGACATGGGAAGCACTCGGTGCTTTGATAATTCCCCGCTCGGCACTACGAATAAAATCGACGATAAGGTCGCGCTCAGCTGATTCAGGGAGGTCTTGCTCAATGTGCTCTAATGCTTCCGTATTGTTGAACCCCTTGAGATACACATAACGGTAAATTTCCTGAATCTCGGCTATTTGTTCGTTGGTAAATCCTCTCCGACGAAGGCCGATTGAATTTACGCCAGCGTACGAGAGTGGTTCGCGGGCAGCTTTGGTAAAAGGAGGAACGTCTTTGCGAACTAGCGATCCGCCTGAAATCATGGCATGAGGGCCAATTTTTACCCACTGATGAACCGAACTAGAGCCGCCAATGATTCCCCAATCGCCTAAGTGTACGTGTCCTGCCAATTGTACGTTATTGACGATAATACAATAGTTTCCAATCCGACAATCGTGCGCTACGTGGGCGTAGGCCATGATGAGGCAGTGGCTTCCAATTTCAGTTTTGAGGTATTCTTCGGTGCCGCGACTAATCGTCGCGTACTCTCGAATTACCGTTTCGTCTCCAATGAACGTTTGTGTGTACTCTCCTTTAAATTTAAGGTCTTGAGGGGTAGAGGAAATGACTGCTCCAGAGTAGATTTTACAGTTTTTGCCAATTCGAGCACCTTCATTGATGATGGCGTGCGAACCAATCCATGTCCCTTCACCGATTTCCACGTCCTTGTGAATCATGGCAAATGGCTCAATAACAACATTGGGGGCAATTTGTGCCTCAGGGTGTATATATGCTAACGGTTGAATCATGTTGAATTGATAGTTTCCAGAGTGTTTTTTCAAAGCTTGAGGCTTTGTTAGGCTCTGTTGACCATTACTTTTTTCTAACTAGGCTTGCGGTCATGTCAGCTTCGCATACAAGTTGTCCTGCTACATACCCTGCACCGTGCATTTTAACAATTCCACGCTTGATAGGCGCCGTAAATTCACACTTGAAGATAACGGTATCTCCAGGCACGACGTTGCGCCGAAAACGGCAATTTTCGATGGCAGCCAAGAAAGGCCAATAGTTTTCTGGGTCTGATTGCGAACTTAGAGCAAGAATAGCCCCCGTTTGTGCCATGGCTTCCATCTGTAAAACACCTGGCATGACGGGATTGTTTGGAAAGTGCCCAGTAAAGAAAGGCTCGTTCATGGTCACATTTTTAAGGCCTGCCACGCTATTTTCATCCATATAAACGATTTTGTCAATCATCAAGAACGGATAGCGATGGGGAAGAAGCTCACAAATGCGCTTCAAATCCATTACAGGAGGCATTTTAGGGTCGAAATGTGGCACAGGGCCTTTCGACGACTCCATGAGTTTTTTGATTTTTTTAGCCAAAGCTACGTTCGCTGCATGCCCAGGGCGAGCGGCTAAAATCTGACCTTTGATGGGGCGTCCTACCAATGCTAAATCACCCACAACATCAAGAAGTTTGTGGCGTGCCATTTCGTTAGGGTAGTGTAATTCTAGGTTGTTTAGAATTCCTACTTTTTTGTTTACCCCAATCGTAGGCTTGTTGAGTAACTGCGACAAGTAGTTTAGTTCACCTTCTTCTACATCACGGTCAACAATCACAATCGCGTTGGTCAAATCCCCACCTTTAATGAGGTTAGCTTTGTAAAGTGCTTCTAATTCGTGCAAGAAACAAAAAGTACGGCACGAAGCAATTTCACGCGAGAACGTTGTTAAGTCGTTGAGTGAGGCGTGTTGGCTGCTGATTACTTGTGAATTATAATCCACCATCACCGTAAGACGATAGTCGTTGAGTGGCAACGCAACCATCTCAATGTCTTTCTCCGCGTTTATGTAGCGTACAGGTTCTGGAATTTCAAAATAGTTACGCGAGGCATTTTGTTCGATAATTCCTGCCTCTTTCAACGCTTCTACAAACTTGATGGAGCTCCCATCCATGATGGGTGGCTCAGGGCCGTCAAGCTGAATAAGTACGTTGTCAATTTGCAACCCGACAAGCGCCGCAAGCGTATGTTCAACGGTGTACACGCGTGCTCCGTTTTGTTCGAGGGTCGTTCCCCGCGATACATCCACTACGTTGTCTACGTCCGCATCAATAATGGGCTGACCTTCCAAGTCAATACGTTGAAATTTATAACCGTGGTTAATAGCGGCGGGTACAAAAGTCATGGTTGCCGATACACCAGTGTGCAACCCTACACCCGATACCGACACCGATTTTTCGATGGTTTGTTGTTTAATGTTCAACATTCCTATTGTTTGTCTTCGTTGATTTGTTTCTCTAAATCGTGTACTCTCTTCTCTAAAAGAGGCAGTTTACGGAATATCGCTGCCGAACGTAAGCTGTCTTTGAGTTCTAATGCAGGAGTTCCGTTGAGAGATAATCCTTCTTCCTCCCAAGTACGGGTTACGCCTGCTTGGCCACCCACTTTTGTTCCTTTGGGGACGGTAATGTGCCCATTAAAACCAGCTTGCCCACCGATGACGCACTGCTCACCGATTTTGGTTGAACCTGCAATTCCTGCCTGCGCAGCAATGACAGTGTTTTTGCCAATTTCGACATTGTGACCCACTTGCACAAGGTTGTCTAATTTTACTCCCTGACGGATAAAAGTAGAACCCATCGTAGCGCAGTCGATGGTTGTCCCTGCACCTATACTTACGTTGTCTTCAATTACAACGTTGCCTAACTGTGGAATTGTTTTGTAAGAACCATCGGGAAGGGGGGCAAATCCAAATCCGTCACTTCCGATAACGGCATTGGCAAAAAAAGTACAATTTTTGCCAATAATGGTATTGTTATAAATTTTTACTCCCGAATGAATGACCGTTCCGTCTCCGATTTTTACATTATCGCCAATGTAGGCTTGAGGGTAGATCTTTACGTTTTTTCCAATCTTACAATTGCTACCAACGTAGGCAAAAGCACCTAAATAAGGGTTTTCGCCCAATTCGGAGCCTTCTCCAATGTAAGAAGGTTGCTCAATTCCTCGCTTGTCGCCTTTGATGATTCGCTCGTATTGTTGAAGAAGTTGAGTAAATGCAGTGTACGAACTTTCTACCCGAATAAGGGTAGTTTTAAACGCTTTTTTAGGTTCAAAGCTCTTATCTACGATTACTGCCGAGGCCTCAGTTGTGTACAAGTAAGGCTCGTATTTGGGATTTGAAAAAAAAGAAATACTGCCTGAGATACCCTCCTCAATTTTTGATAACTGACTGATTCTTAGGTTTTCGTCACCTTCTATTTCTCCTCCGAGCAGTCCAGCAATCTGCTTGACGGTAAATTCCATACGGTCTAAATTAAGACTGCAAAGTTAGGGGTTTCATCCAACAAACATAATACTTTCGGACAATATTACTCAGGGCCTTAATTGTCGGTAAATCAGAGGCATCGGCAATATCACGTACGCTTCCGTCTTTCATTTTGATTAAAATGTGTTCTTTGCTCGAAACATAGGCGGCGTTGCTTGATTCTCCCATGACCAAAAAATACTCGTGCCAGCTATCCGAAATACCTTGCTGGCGAAGTTGTTCGTGGATTTCTTGGAGTTGATTTTGGTCAAAAGGAACGGCTGAAAACTGGATTTTGTACAATTTTCGGTTGAGTAAATGTTGACAAATCATCGAAAGGACATGGTCTTCGTGGGCAGCCCATACCTTCAAGCAGCCCCATACATCGTAGTCGTCGATTTTGGTAAAAGAATGGAGGTACTGAGGATTTTCTTGAAACTGCTGTAAAGTAATCTTTTGCCGTAAAAAAAGTCCAAAGTCGTTGGGAGCAAAAATAGCTTCACCACTTCGGGCCAATTCACGAGCACGTCTGATGGCCTGAATCAACATCGTTTCGGCACAAATGGAGGTCTTGTGAAGGTACACCTGCCAGTACATGAGACGCCGCGCATTCAAAAAGTTCTCGATACTTAAAATGCCTTTTGATTCCACCACAAGCTGGTCATCCACCACATCCAACATCTTAATGATGCGTTCCGTCCCAATGGCTCCTTCGGCGACGCCCGTAAAAAAACAGTCACGGTTGAGGTAGTCCATGCGATCCATGTCTAATTGGCTGGAAATCAATTGATGGAAAAAGTGGCGAGGATAACTACCTTCAAACATCTGAATCGCCATTTCGAGTTGGCCGTCCATTTGGCGATTGAGTTCTTTCATGATTTCCAACGACAAATATTCGTGGTGGACGTCGTTCAGAATGGTTTTTTCTAGTACATGCGAAAAGGGGCCGTGTCCTACATCGTGCAGTAGGATGGCGATGTGGGCGGCTTCCCACTCGGCTTCCCAAATCAGATGGCCTTTGGAGCGAAGTGTAGAAAGAGCTTGCCCCATGAGGTGCATGGCTCCAAGGGCATGGTGAAAACGAGTATGCAAAGCACCTGGATAGACCAGTTCGGCCATGCCTAGTTGCCTAATGCGTCGGAGTCGTTGAAAAAAAGGGTGTTGGATAAGGTCAAATACCAAATCAGACGGAATGCTGATGAATCCGTAAACGGGGTCGTTGAAAATCTTACGTTTGTTCAAAGCGGAAGAAATTGGGAGAAAGTTGAACAAGTGTTCAATAAAAAATTGCCTAAAGGTAATGATTAAGCAACTGAAGCATTTCAAATTTATGAGGTGAATTTGGATGACTTCGCTTTTTGATAGCGCAAAAAGATAATTTGATACATTTGTATGAGGATTAAACATTTACTACTGGTAGTTGTACTGATGATCATCTCACCGTTGGTCACTGTCAGCTATGTAGGATATAAAATAGAAAAAAGGGTTATATCTATTCATACAATGAAAACAAGAATCCATTTAAGCACCTTGCTGGCGATAGCGATGCTGTCGGTAGCTCTGCCTGCTGTTTCCCAAAAAAAATCTAAAAAAGCGGAAGTAGTCACTATTCATACATCTTTTGGTGACATGACTGCCATTTTGCACGAGCAAACACCTTTGCACAAAGCGAACTTTTTGAGATTAGCCAAAGACCACTTTTACGATAGCTTGCTTTTCCACCGTATCATTGAAAATTTTATGATTCAGGGAGGAGACCCTGCCTCAAAAAATGCCAAAGCAGGCGAGCGCCTCGGTGGGGGCGGGGGAAATATGGAACGAATACCTGCGGAGTTTCATCCCGACTTGTTTCATAAAAAAGGGGCATTGGCCGCAGCAAGAGATAATAACCCTGAAAAAAAATCATCGGCTTGCCAGTTTTATATTGTACAGGGAAAAGTGTACAACGATGCCGAACTGGATGTACAGCTAAAGCGAGCCACAGGAACCCGCCAAGCCACGCCTATTCAACGTGAAGCCTATAAATCAGTGGGGGGAACGCCACATTTGGACGGAAACTATACGGTTTTTGGGCAAGTTATAAGCGGATTAGCCGTACTGGATAGCATTGCGCGCCAACCCAAAGACCGTACCGATCGCCCCCTTAAGGATATTCGAATGAGTATGAAGGTGGAAAAAATGAAGAAGAAAAAAATCGCCAAACGTTACGGCTATCGGTTTGAATAAAGTCTCAAAAGGAAGGCATACGATTGAAGTTTTCTAAATTGTGGGAAAAGTCGATTTCTTTCGCGTAATTTTCCCAACGGGTTTACTAACTTTGCCCATTAACTTATTTCTACGACTGATGGCAAAAATCCTAATAGTGGATGACGAAAAAAGTATCCGTGCAGCCCTGCGTGATATTTTAGAGTATGAAGATTATGAAGTCGAAGAGGCTAAAGATGGTGAAGAAGGCCTATACATGATTCTCAATAATCAGTATGATGTGGCGCTTTGTGATATAAAAATGCCAAAATTAGAAGGACTCGAAGTGCTTCTGAAGGCAGGCGAGGCAGGCCGAGCAACGCAATTTATTATGATTTCGGCATTTGGGAGTGTGGAAAATGCCGTAGAAGCTACCAAGCGTGGCGCCTACGATTTTATTACCAAACCCCCAGATTTAAACCGCCTTTTGGTATCCGTACGCAATGCCATCGAAAAGGCGAAACTGGTTGCTGAAACGGCTGACTTGAAAAAACGCATTTTCAAGATCAACGAAATCGTGGGTGAGTCGGCTCCGATTCGTAAAGTGAAAGAAACCATCGATCGAGTAGCACCTACCGAAGCTCGCGTGCTTATCACGGGGGCTAATGGTTCGGGGAAAGAGATGGTAGCAAAACAAATTCATGAGAAAAGTAATCGTGCTAACAAGCCTTTGGTGGAAGTAAACTGCGCGGCAATCCCGAGTGAATTAATTGAGAGTGAACTTTTTGGTTACGAAAAAGGGGCGTTTACGGGTGCCGTTAAACAACGCATCGGTATGTTTGAACAAGCCGATGGGGGGACTCTTTTCTTAGACGAGATTGGAGACATGAGCCTTTCGGCACAAGCCAAAGTATTGAGAGCATTGCAAGAGAGCAAAATTACCCGTGTTGGAGGCGATAAAGAAATCAAAATCAATGTACGCGTGATTGCTGCGACTAACAAAGACCTCAAACGTGAGATTTCGGAAGGCGGTTTCCGCGAAGACTTGTACCACCGTCTCAATGTCATTCCGATTCACGTACCGCCTTTAGCGGAGCGTCGGGAGGATATTCTGTTGTTGGCCGAGAAATTTTTGTACGATATTTCGCAAGAGTACGGTGGTGTCCCTAAAACAATTGCTAACGATGCCATGCAGCACCTAAAATCATTGCCTTGGACGGGTAACGTACGCGAACTGCGTAATGTAATCGAGCGCTTGGTAATTATGTGTGGCGACGAAATCTTGTTGGAAGATGTGCGCTTATACGCAAGCTTTGGAAGTTAATTTAATTTAATTTATTAATAGCGCCAAAACGTTAGATAAAGAGTTTATTCACTGACTCGTTGTCTAGCGTTTTTATTAAATAGTGCTTTGTCACTCATACGAATGGAAATCAATTTTTCAAAATCTCCCGATGGTTTGGTTCCTGCCGTTGTCCAAGACGACGAAACGGGCAAGGTGCTCATGGTAGGATACATGAATGCAGAAGCACTCGCCAAAACCGAAGCCGAAAAAGTAGTTACTTTTTTTAGTCGTAGTAAGCAGCGTCTTTGGACAAAAGGAGAGACATCGGGGCATTTTTTAGAAGTTAAAACGATATTAGTGGATTGTGACCAAGATACTATTTTGGTCAAAGTACACCCGATTGGTCCAACGTGCCATACGGGAGCTGATACGTGTTTTTTTGAGAAAAATGAGGGGAAAGCACCGTTTCTCAACTACCTTCAAAAACAAATCATTCGCGACCGTAAAAATAATCCTTCAGAAGCGTCATACACAAGTAAGCTTTTTAGCCGTGGAGTTAATAAAATAGCCCAGAAAGTAGGTGAAGAAGCCGTAGAGTTAGTGATTGAAGCCAAAGACTCAAACGACGATTTGTTCAAAGGGGAAGCGGCTGATTTGTTGTTCCATTATTTAATTCTGTTAGAACAACGCGGCATGGATTTGGATGACATTGTTGATGTCCTGAAAACGCGTCATAAGTAGGTATATAGTCCACAGTCGATAACTCGATGGTTCACGATTTTGAACTAAGGACTATTAACTGTGGACTAATCAACTCTACTCGTCAATCAAGCGCTTCGTGATGGGTTGGTAACTGTCGATGCGGCGGTCGCGGAGGTAAGGCCATGTGGTGCGATAGTACTCCGTTTTGTCCAAATCGAGTTCGATTACTTTCGTTTCTTCTTGATCGTGAGAAGCTAAATACATCAGACTTCCGAAGGGATTGGAAACAAATGAACCTCCCCAAAACTGCTGATCAGCTTCGCGTCCTACGCGATTGACTGACACGACATAGACGCCGTTGGCAACGGAGTGACTGCGCTGAATGGTCTGCCATGCGTTGTATTGTTCCTGATTAATGGCAGAATCTTGTTCGTTGACGTCCCAGCCGATGGCTGTTGGGTAAAACAAAATTTCTGCTCCCATCAAGCTCGTGATACGAGCCGCTTCTGGATACCATTGGTCCCAACAAATAAGAACACCCAGTTTTCCAAATTTGGTTTGAAATACTTTATAGCCCAAATCCCCCGGGGTAAAATAAAACTTCTCGTAGTAGCCTGGGTCGTCGGGTATGTGCATTTTGCGATATTTTCCCAAATAACTCCCGTCGGCATCCAAAACGGTGGTGGTGTTGTGGTATAGCCCTGGGGCGCGTTTTTCGAACAACGAAGCGATAATTACAATGCCTAATTCTTTGGCTAATTCACCCAAAACATCGGTCGTAGGGCCAGGGATGGCTTCACCGAGGCTAAAATTAGCATGGTCTTCTACGTCGCAAAAATACAGGGATTTAAACAGCTCTTGAAGGCAGACAATTTGGGCACCTTGCGCAGCAGCCTCGCGGGTTTTGGCGATGGCTTTTGCTAAGTTATCGTTGACATCGGCAGTGCAGCTCATTTGCACCAAACCTACTTTTACGTTTCGCATTTGAAAATGATTTTAGACCGCAAAAATAACGGGTAGCTAGGTATCTACAACCTGAAATGGATTTTTGTCAGTTTTTTATAAGTCTTCAAAAGTCTGTACTTTCGGACAAAAATCAACAAACCCTTCATTATGCGTTTATTTACTAACCTAACAAGCGCTTTTTTACACTGCGCTCTTTTGATAAGTGTATCGTTTGGGAGTATGGCCCAAACGAAAGAGAAAGTGGTCGCGTCTGACCTTACTCGCATCAAACAACTAGGCAATGTCGCAATTTCGCCCGATGGCAGGCGAGTGGTTTACAACGTGAATACGATTGAACCCAACGCTGATGGTAGCGATTATGACTACAAATTACACATTTGGCTGGCCGATGTAGATGGTAAAATGGTGCCCCGTGCCCTCACCCGTGGCAGCGAAAGCGCCGTGGGGCCTGTTTGGAGCCCTGATGGAAAAAGCATTGCTTTTACCCGTAGTGTAAAAGGGAAATCGCAAATTTTTGTGATGCCACTTGATGGAGGAGAAGCGTGGCAATTGACGGATTATAAACACGGAGCAGGTGGGCCGCAGTTTTCGCCCGATGGAACTAAAATATTGTTTTCTACTTCGGTAAACTTTGCCACTTTGATGACAGATTCGATTTTGAATCCATCAAAAGGTGGCCCCGCATGGAGTCTCGAAAAGGCAGGGTTTCAAAAGAATGAACAACTCAAAAAAAATACTGCCAAACCTAACCCTGACGGGACGATTGAGGAAATTAGAGCGTATCTTGACAAAGATGTAGAAGATAAAAAAGCGAAAGTAATCAATCGCCTCAATTTTCAAGGAGAAGCCTCGGCGGGGCAAGAGTTGAGTTTTGCGCATTTGTTGGTGATTGACGTAAAAGAAGGAGCAAAACCACAGCCTTTGACCAAAGGGTTTTATTCGTACGGCTCAGGGGCATGGTCGGGCGATGGAAAGCAAATTTGGTTTTCAACACGCGCCGATAGCCTTGTTCATCCCGACCGTGACTTGGCTAGTCGTATCTGTGTAATGAACGCTGACGGAAGTGGCGTTCGTACGGTTTTGGCGGACAAAGCCCGTAGTTTTGGGCAGCCAACCCCTTCACCCGATGGACAATGGTTGGCGTTTACGACGTCGCAAGCAGCCATAAAATCAGGTACGCTTGACCAATCGCATTTGGCATTTTTGAACCTAAAAAATGCAGGTGCTACTTACAACATTCATCCCTTCGACCGTTCGCCAGGTAATTTGAAATGGGTGACGCTGACATTTCCCAAAAACAAAAAAGAAGTAGGTAAAGTCGAGTATGTTTACTTTACGGCTCAGTCAAACGGAGGTGCACCGCTTTTCCGCGCCGTGCCAACGGTCGATAAAATTGACCAATTGTCGGATTTTGATACGGGTGTGACTGATTTCGATGTACAGCCAGACAAAGTAGTTTTTGCCAAAACCGAAATCACGAACCCGTCGGAATTGTACCGTGCGGATGTGTTAATGAAAAACGCTCAAAAACTGTCTTCGCATAACGATTGGGTTGCCAAAAAAGCCTTGAGTATTCCTACCAAACATACCTTTACCAACTCAAAAGGCCAGACGGTGGAGTACTGGATTATGAAGCCAACGGTGTTGGAAGCGGGTAAAAAATATCCATTATTGCTCAATATGCACGGTGGCCCGACGGCCATGTGGGGGCCAGGCGAATCGTCGATGTGGCACGAGTTTCAGTATTTCTGTGCCCAAGGATACGGGGTCGTTTATGCCAATCCACGTGGTTCGGGGGGGTACGGAGTGGAGTTTATGCGTGCCAACTACCGTGATTGGGGAACAGGCCCTGCGGAAGACGTATTGCGTGCTTGTTCGGAAGCGGCCAAAGAATCATGGGCCGATACGTCGCGTCAGGTGATTACGGGCGGGTCGTATGCGGGCTATCTGACGGCTTGGATTATTGCGCACGATCACCGTTTCAAGGCAGCTTTTGCTCAGCGTGGCGTGTATGATTTGACGACATTTATGGGCGAAGGAAACGCGTGGCGTTTGGTGCCTAATTATTTTGGAGGCTACCCCTGGGAGGCTGAAACGAAGGCGTCGATGGATGCAAATTCACCCTATACGTTTGTGGATAAAATAAAAACTCCTTTTCTGATTAAGCACGGTGAAAACGACTTGCGTACAGGAGTAATTCAAAGTGAGATGATGTACAAGTCGTTGAAAATCATGGGAAAAGAAGTAGAGTACGTACGTATGCCAGGCGGAACGCATGAACTAAGCCGCAGTGGAAACCCTCGTCAGCGCATCGACCGTATGTTGCGGATTTATGAGTTTTTTGAACGTTACGTTGGGAAGAAGTAAAAATACTTCCACGACTGCCTTTTGAAGATTAAAATAAAAACCCATTGAAGTGTGATAATTTGTCAAGCTCAATGGGTAAAAATTATTACAAACCCTTTTAAACTACTTACATGAACAATCGTCGCTCGTTTATCAAGCAATTAGGGGCTGTGGCAGGGGCTGCAGTGCTTGCTCCCGAAGTGTTGGCCTTTGAGCCCCAGAAAAAACTATGGTTTGAGATTTCATTGGCGGAGTGGTCGTTGCACAAAGCTATATTCAATGAGAAAAAACTGACCAACTTAGACTTTCCCGTGGTAGCCCGTAAAGAGTTCGGGATTGGGATTGTGGAGTACGTCAATCAGATGTTTAAAGACAAAGCCAAAGACACAGCTTACCTGAACGAGCTTTTGATGCGTTGTAAAGACAACGACATCAAAAACCACCTCATTATGATTGACGGAGAAGGGGGCTTGGCCGAAACCGATGCCGCAACTCGCAATAAGGCCGTTGATAATCACAAAAAATGGGTAGAATGTGCCAAATACTTGGGTTGTAAGACCATTCGGGTAAATTCATTTGGCCGCGGTACAGCCGAGGAAGTAGCCAAAGCTGCCGTTGACGGATTGGGTAAATTGGGTGAATTTGCCGCTCCTGTGGGCATCAACGTAATTGTAGAAAACCACGGAGGCTTTTCTTCCGATGGTAAGTGGTTGTCGGGAGTAATGAAGCAAGTAAACATGAAAAACGTAGGGACTCTCCCAGATTTTGGTAACTTCTGTATCAAGCGCAGTACAGGTGGCGAGTGGGGTGGAAGTTGTACCGAAGAATACGACCGTTATTTGGGAGTACAGGAGTTGATGCCATTTGCCAAGGGTGTAAGTGCCAAAACCAACGATTTTGATGCCAATGGCAACGAAGCAAAAATGGATTACGCCAAACTTCTTAAAATTGTAAAAGACGCGGGCTTTCGTGGCATTGTGGGTATCGAATACGAAGGAAACGTAACGTCAGAATACGACGGAATCAAAGCCACTAAGAAACTCCTTGAGCGCGTAGGCGCAAGCGTTTAGCGAGTGGATTGGCTTTTGAGAAACCCGCCTGTATTGTGTGCGTTGGGGTGCTTGCACCCCAACGTATACTCCTAAAATGCGGAATGAAGACTCGGGTTGTGAGCAACCCTCAAACATTTCATTAAAACTCAATTACAAAACCCAGTGCAGGGGTAAAGTTGGCGTCTTCATTGGCCAAAATGAGCGGAATCCCATTGCTACCATCGATTCGTAAAGCTTGTCCATCTGTAGTTTTAAACCCAGAATTATCAGCTAAACGCTCAAAAGTGTATTGAGGAAACGCAGGATTAGTAGTAAAGAGCGCGTTTTGTAAGTCAAAAAACAAGTCGATAGACGTTTTTTTATAATTCCATTTTTTATCAATGCGGAAGTCCACGCGGCTAAACGGTCGGAGACGGAGGCTATTGAGTCGTGCATAATCTTCGGTACCCACGCCTGTAGTGAGGTAGTTTCGTTGCGAAGTAGCCAAATCAAAAGGAGTGTAAGGTGCCCCCCCTTGGTAAAGCCATTTAAGACCTAATTCCCAGCCGCGTTTGAACTTATACCCCAACTGCGTCGAAATCAGGTTACGTGTATCCCAGGCTGAGGCTAAGTACTTATCG
The DNA here is from genome assembly GCA_023254175.1 of Runella sp. GTDB lineage: Bacteria > Bacteroidota > Bacteroidia > Cytophagales > Spirosomataceae > Runella. The sequence continues at coordinate 52,029 of JALQYJ010000001.1, forward strand.
TCTTTCCCCGAAAATTCAGAACGGAAAAGCGTATAGCTAAAGACCCCAAAGAAGTTTTTGGTCAGTTTTTGTTGGAAGAAAAACTCAAGCCCACGACTATTTCCTTTACCCGTACTGATGACTGCCTCGTTACCAATCGCGCCGAAATTTCCGCCTTGGTTGGCCAACGAAATGCCATCACGTACTGAAACAGGGTAGTTGTCGTATTGCTTCACAAATCCTTCGAGCGTAATACGCGTGGTAGGTGTTGGAATAAATTCTAAACCTGCCACAAAATGGTCGGAACGAATGTATTTGCTTGATTTATTGACAAAATTACCGTCTTGTTTGTATCCCAAAACCGTATAAATCGGTGTTTTGAAATACCGCCCCACCGACGCATTTAAACGCCATTTGTCGCTCAATTGGTAACTTGCCGAAATGCGCGGACTAAAGGTTTCGAGTGGGTTGTTACCGTCCGAGGTAAACGAATTCATGTCGGTACGTAAACCTGCCGAAAGATTCAAGCGGTCGTCCAGCAACTTGCGGTTTAATTGGGCAAAAGCCCCGAACTTGAAGAAATCAATGGCCGTGTTGAACGCAATGTTTACCGCAGGTTGAACGACTTGCCCTTGGGTATTTTTGATTTCACGGCGCAGTACGTTGAAGAAGTTGTTGTTATACTTAACATACTGAAGCATAGCGCCGTAGCTGTATTCCCACTTGCCCACAAACTTATTCACATCGAGGCGGAGTTTGTTCTCTATTTCTTGAGATACGCTTTTGAGGGCGCGGTAATTTTCGTCACCTTGGCGATTGTCTTCAAAGCGGTCGAGGCGGTTGTTAAACATATTTCGGCTAAGTGAAACGTTGAGATAGCCGTTTTCCAACAATCGTTTCAGCGAAAAGCCAGTCGTATAATTCCACTGATTGATGGTGGGGTTGGAACGAAGCACATACTCTTTTTCGGGGGAAGATTCTTTGGGAACCGCAAACGAAAATTCGTCGATGGCTCCCACTCCGATGGCTGTTAATGTAGTCTTTTTGTTGAGTTTGTGCGTGACTTTGTATTGAAAATCCCAGTAGTTGGGACGAATAGGGAGGTCAATGGCTTTGAATAAAAACTGTAAATATGAGCGACGTACTGATGCCAAAAAAGTGGTTTTGGGCGAGAGAGGCCCTTCAAATGTTCCTGCTACTTCGGTAGAGCTTACTCGAAAGTTGCCTTGGAGGCGTTCGGGGTTGCCTTCGCGCTGACGGAATTGCAATACCGACGAAAGGGCATTGTCGTAACGGGCGTTGAAGCTACTCGAACTCAACGTGGCGTCTTCAATAAACGATACGTTAAGAATCCCCGTAGGACCTCCCGAACTCCCCTGAGTTGCAAAGTGGTTGATGACGGGAATTTCGATGCCATCTAGGTAAAAAACGTTTTCGTTGGGACCACCACCACGAATGATAAGGTCATTACGAAAACCTCCCACTGAGCCTGCCGTCCCTCCAACGCCTGGAAGTACCTGAATCACACGAGAAATATCAAAGTTACCGCCTGGGTTGTTTTTGATTTCTTCAGTGGTGAGTTTTTGGATGGAGTTGGGGGTCTCGACCGAGGCGACCGAAATAGAACGATTATAGACGACCTTGGCTTCGTTCAATTGAACGGCCTCTTCTTCGAGGTCAAACGTAATTTGTTGGGCATTCCCTGACGTAAGTACTACGTTGAATTTACTGGCCGTTTTGTAGCCTACAAAAGAAGCTTTGAGGTTGTAGCTTCCTACGGGTAGGGTGAGTTTAAATTTTCCGTCTACGTCGGTGGTGGTACCTTGGGTAGTACCTTCGATTTGTACCGTTACCCCGATAAGTGTTTCTTGGGTGCGTTTGTCCCGCACAGACCCCAAAATGGTTCCTGTGTTTTGGGCGAACGCATTGCTGAAACTAACGATGAGTAGTAGAGCGAATAGATGTGTTTTCATGCGAAATTTAAAATGAGCAGTAAAAAACATTTATGATTTGATCTGTGTTAATTACTACGATAACATTCCAAATGAATTATTGTTTGTACGAAAACAAAATATATTTTAAATTTTAGAATGTTTTCACTACTAAAAAATGAACTACGTACTATTACAAGAGTTGATTGGGCACTTGGCCAACTACGAAGCGCAGCGTTCGCCGCTGCAACGGAAGGACATGGAGGGGTTTGTGGCGTACCTTAATCAACAAGTTTTTGCTAAATCAGTAGACCCCGACTTGAAGTTTGAAAATGGAGAAACAGTAGAGGTATTGCTATCGCAGTTGGTGGCGTTTTTATATCGTTATGCCAAAGGGTACATCAAAAAAGCACTGGACTCTGCTCACCTCATTACGATTGACGATTTTTCCTACTTGGCGGGCATTTGGCAAACGGGTGGTTGTACCAAAACGGAGATTATTGACATGAACATCCACGAAAAAACCACGGGGATGGAAGTCATCAAGCGGTTATTGAACAATGGCCTCGTCGAACAAACGGACGACCAAAACGACCGCCGAAGTAAACGGTTGTTGATTACGGCCAAAGGAATGGGGGTACTTTTGGGTACGTTTGAAGAAATGCGAAAAGCGAGTTTGATTATCGCTGGAACGCTCAATGAAGTGGAGAAAATGCAGTTGTTACACTTACTTCAAAAACTGCACTTTTTTCATAAACCCTTGTTTATCAACGAACGAGAAACAGGCTTGGACGGACTGTTGGAAATGGTAGAAGCAGCAAAATAAAAAAAGCCATAGTGATGAACTATGGCTTTGTAAAGACTTTTAAGCATATTTTTCTCGAATCTGGAATAACAGCCAGCCTCCGATTAGAAACGACAACGCAAGACTAATGAGCTTGGTAACTAAATCTCCAATACCTGCCAGATTGACAATTCCGCTGACTAGGCTCAACAAGAAAATGTAGTACATATAATCCCAGCCTTTCTTTTGGCGTTTCATCAGTGGCGAAATAGACAGCCCTTCTAAGACCACCATCGCGGCTAAAATGGCCATTGAAACCCAATAGGTTCCCATATTTCCAAAAGCCGCTAGTCCGATGGCGGTAGCACTAGCGCCAATGCCTAGTGCGGCGAGTAATCCTAATCCTCCAAAAATGACTCCAATAATGCAGAGGAAGGGAGAGATTTTAACCAAAATTTCTTTGACATTGTCAGGCAGTTGGGGAAATTTAGCAAATACGCCTGCGATTTCGTTTTCGAGGGGAAGTGATTGTGCCATGTGATTGAAAAGGATAAGGTGATCGATTTTAGGTAGTAGGAAAAAATTTATCTAACCTAATCCTTTTCAACCAAAGTGTCAAGGAGTTACAGCTATTTTTGTTAGCTTTCGGTATATTCTCCTTCAAGTTTTGAAATAACTGCGGTTGCCACGGCATTTCCAGCTACCGAAGTGGCCGAACGTCCCATGTCTAAGAAGGGGTCAATACCGAGTAACAGTGCCAGCCCTTCGACGGGTAAGTTAAATTGTGCCAACGTTCCCGCAATTACCACCAACGAGGCACGTGGTACCCCCGCAATTCCTTTGGAAGTAATCATCAGGGTAAGAAGCATGGCTATTTGTTGCTGAATGGTGAGCGGAATACCGTAAGCTTGGGCAATAAAACCGGTTGCAAAAGTCATGTACATCATCGAGCCATCAAGATTAAAAGAATAACCCAGCGGCAACACAAACCCAATGATACGCTGACTACAACCAAATTTTTCCAAGGCAGTGATTTGTTGTGGCAAAGAAGCCTCTGAACTAGCCGTACTGAAAGTCAGAATCATCGAATCTTTGACGTGCGCCAACAGTTTGAGGTACGGGATTTTCATGACAAGGCAAATAGCCCACAATACCCCGAAAATAAAGAAAAGTAGTCCTCCAAAAAAACATACCATTAGGTAGGCGTACGAAATCAAAATGCCGAGTCCTTTCATGGCCACTACGCCCGTCATTGCCCCTAAAACGGCAAAAGGAGCCAATTCCATCACGTACCCGACAATCTTGAATACTACCTCCGAAAGGCTTTCAATGGCTTTGATGAGTTTTTTGCCGTGCTCTCCTACAGCGCCCAAAGCAATCCCAAAAAACAACGAAAAGACCACAATTTGGAGGATTTCGTTTTCGGAAAGGGCTTTAAAGAAGCTATCAGGGAAGATGTGCAAAATAAAATCTTCGACGGTTTTCATCGACTTGCCCGTCACTCCTGTGTCGGTACCCGCAGCAGGACGAGGCCACTGTTGTACTTCGCCAGGGCGGGTTACATTTACAACCAATAAACCTACAAGCAGGGATAAAATAGTAGCAAAATAAAAATAAAGCAAGGTTTTGATACCAATACGACCCACGACTTTGAAATCGCCGAGCTTGGCCACTCCCACCGCAAGTGTACAAAACACCAGCGGCCCCACAATCATCTTGATGAGTTTGAGGAAGACTTTGCTTAGAATCTGGAATTTCTTGGATATTTCGGCGGCCTGTTCGGCGTCCATCGTACTGTGTAAAATTTGCCCGATAACTACCCCCAGAATAAAGCCAATGACGATTTTGGTAGTAATGTTTAGTTTCATGAAGTGTTGGTTTTGGTGAAAGTTAGGTTTTGCAGATATGATGGTTAGAGATATTCAATGAAAGTAAAAATGCTTAAAGTGGCTACTACGGAGGTAGTATTTTGGAAATAGGAAACATAAGGATTTCAGGTTTAGGGCAAAAGAAGCCTGTTTGTGGCACAAATTAGGAAAAAAACGATAGAAACGAACGCTATTGGTACAAAAACTATACTTCGATGACGGAATAGGATAGGGCTCTAAGTAGAGATTTATGGAAAGTAAATGGGTATTAATAGCCTTTTTTTTGTTTTTTTGGTAAATTAGATGTCTTAGTATATTGCATGTAAACAGGGCCTTGTATGAAAAAAAGAGACTTTATTAAATTATTAGGGGCAGGTGTTGCTGGAAGTAGCTTGCCTGCTTCGGTGGTAGCCCAAGAGAGCCACGTCGTTATGCCCGCCCAAACCTTCAATATGTGCGGGTACGGCGCTCCCAAAATCGATACCGTACGAATAGGCTACATTGGCCTTGGGAACCGTGGCTTGGGCGCACTCGACCGAATTGTATATATTGATAACGTCGAGATCAAAGCGCTGTGCGATATTCGCCCTGAGCGTACCGATTTGGCGAAGAAAAAACTGGAGGGCACTAAGCACGCGCCAGAGGTGTATGCAGGCAAAGCCGATGACTGGAAAAAACTCTGCGAACGCCCCGATCTTGACCTTATTTACATTTGTACTCCGTGGAATCTTCACGCTCCGATGGCGCTTTATGCTATGGAACAAGGCAAACATGTAGCGGTGGAAATCCCTGCCGCAACAACGGTAGATGAGTGCTGGAAGCTGGTCGAAACGTCAGAACGAATGCGAAAACATTGCATGATGCTCGAAAACTGTTGCTACGATTTCTTTGAATTGCTCACGCTTAACATGGTACGCCAAGGCTTTTTCGGGGAAGTAGTACACGTTGAAGGGGCGTATATTCATGATATTTTTGACTCTTTTTTTGATAAAGGAAAACGCTACGCTTTGTGGCGCTTAAAGGAAAATACCCGAAACGGAAACCTTTACCCGACGCACGGTTTGGGGCCTATTTGTCAAGTGTTGGACATCAATCGCGGCGATAAAATGGAGTATTTGGTGTCGATGTCGAGTAACGATTTTATGTTGGAAGCCAAGGTGAAAGAACTGGCGAAAACCGACGCGACGTTCCAGCCCTTGGCCAAGAAAACTTTTCGTGGGAACATGAACACTACGACGATTCGGACGAACAAAGGCAAAACGATTATGTTGCAGCACGACGTAAGCTCGCCGCGTCCGTATTCTCGCATACACTTGGTAAGCGGAACCAAAGCAACTGCCCTCAAATACCCGCTTCCAGGGAAGATTTCGACGGGGCACGATTGGGCATCGGAGGCTGAAATGAAGGCGTTGGAGGAAAAATACCAGCCTGCGCTTGTCAAAAAAATTGGCGAATTGGCCAAGCAAGTAGGCGGTCACGGAGGCATGGATTTCTTGATGGATTGGCGTTTGATTGATTGCCTACGCAATGGTCTTCCGCTCGACCAGGACGTCTATGATGCGGCTTCGTGGAGTGTGATTGGGCCGTTGAGTGAAAAATCGGTAGCCAACCGTTCTAACTCCATTGATATTCCTGATTTTACGGCGGGTGCGTGGAAAAACAACCGTCCCGTTGATATTTCCCTTGCCCAAGGAGGCAATACCCCCGTCAAACCTAAATAAAGACACAACCCGATGGTTATTCACATTTCCGAAACCCCTAACGCCCTTGGCCAAGTAGCAGGCGCTGCCGCTGCTGACTACATCCGCAAAGCCCTTGCCGAACGGGGCGAAGCAAACGTGATTTTAGCGACAGGAACTAGCCAATTTGAAACGTTGAACCAATTGCTTCACGAACCTGACATCGACTGGACAAAGGTGACGATGTTTCATTTGGATGAATATATTGCTTTGCCAGAATCACACCCCGCAAGTTTTCGTAAGTATTTGAAAGAGAGAGTACTGTCAAGAGTAGTGATGAAAGAAAGTCATCTTATCAACGGCGAAACGCAACCCGAAACGGAATGTGAACGATTGGGACAACTTATTTTGCAGCATCCAATTGACGTGGCTTTGGTGGGAATCGGTGAAAATGGACACTTGGCGTTTAATGACCCGCCTGCCGATTTTGAAACCGAAAGCCCTTACATCGTCGTGAATCTCGATGAAGCTTGCCGTCGTCAACAGTTAGGAGAAGGGTGGTTTGCTACGCTTGAGGAGGTTCCCAAACAAGCGATTAGCATGTCGATTCGGCAAATTATGAAATCGGCAGCCCTTATTTGTTCGGTGCCTGATGAGCGTAAAGCTGAAGCGGTAAAAAATTGCTTAACGGGCGAAATTAGCCCCCTTTTCCCCGCCAGCATTTTGCAAAACCACCCCAATTGTGGCATGTATTTGGACAAAGCATCAAGCAAGTATTTATCTTAAAACAAATGATTAACCCCTATGCCAAACCGTCGTAAGTTTTTAAAAAAGAGCAGTGTAGCGAGTATTGGAATGGTAGGGTTGGATGTGCTCAATCCGTTTGTAAATGATATTTTTTCCCCATTAACCCTTATGAATTCCAACGAAACTACGGAGAACCTCATCGGACTGTACGGGCCTTGGGCGGTATCGCTCATTGAGAGTAAACTTCCATCGCTTTCTTTTCGGCGCAACGAGTGGACGAATCTCGCTCAATGGCGTGAGATGGCGAAGCAACGTTTAATTGAGCGTTTGGGCATTCCTGACATTGGAGGAATGCCCCAAGTGACGCTTAAAAAACAATACGAGTACGATGGGCTTCATATCGAGGAACTTACGTGGCAGCTTCCCTATGGACGACCCACGGAAGGTATTTTGTTAAAACCAGCCAATGCAAAAGGGCCGCTACCTGCCATTTTGGCTTTCCATGACCACGGTGGAAATAAGTATTTTGGGGTTCGAAAAATCACAAAGACGTCAGACCAACAGCATCCTTTGATGAAAGAACATCAGCAGGAATACTATGAAGGGCTGGCTTGGGCCAACGAAATTGCTAAGCGCGGTTACGTGGTGCTGGTCTCGGATGCGTTTCCGTTTGCCAGCCGACGCGTATGGGTGCAAGACGTCCCTGCGCACCTTCGTCGCGGATTAAATGACAATGACCCTGAAAATTCCGATAATATTCGTAAGTACAACGAATGGGCAGGAGAGCACGAACATATAATGTCCAAATCGTTGATGAGCGCGGGTACTACGTGGGCAGGGGTATTTTTTGCAGAAGATAAAAAGGCGTTGGATGTTCTTTGTGCCCGTCAGGATGTAGACGCTACACGGGTGGGTTGTGCGGGACTATCGGGGGGAGGAATGCGCACTGTGTTTATGGGTGGACTGGACGAACGTATCAAATGTGCCGTGTGTGTTGGGTTTATGACTACTTGGAAAGACCTCATTTTACACAAATCGTTCACACACACGTGGATGACCTACGTGCCTATTTTGCCCAATGAGCTAGATTTTCCAGAAATCTTTGGATTGCGCGCCCCACTTCCCACAATGGTACTCAACGACATTGATGATGATTTATACACACTTCCAGAAATGAAACGGGCTGACAAAATACTGGGTGATGTCTATGCTAAAGCAGGGGCTTCGGAGCGATACAAGTGCTCGTTTTACCCTGGCCCACACAAGTTTGATAAAAAGATGCAAGCCGAAGCGTTTGCGTGGTTTGATAAGTGGCTAAAGTGAGGGTCTGCCTATCGTCAGACGGCTTTTGAGATTATTTATCATGATTATTAAGTCTGACTTAGGAATAAACAGCAGTAGTTACCATTTCGTGGGCGGTTTTGGCAATTCCTTCGGGGTCAAAACCACATTCGCGATGAAGTTCGATTTGTTCGCCATGTTCTACAATTCGGTCAGGAATACCCAAACGTTTGAGTTTGGCAGTATAGCCGTGGTCAACCATAAATTCCAATACAGCACTTCCCATTCCACCCTGTAAGCACCCGTCTTCAACGGTAATAACTTTATCAAATTTCTGGAACACCTTGTGCAACAGTTCTTCGTCCAGCGGTTTTACAAAGCGTAAATCGTAGTGAGCGGCACTAATACCTGCGTTTTCGAGCAATTGGCAACTTTTAACAGCATAGTTTCCGATGTGACCAATGGTCAGAATCGCTATATCTTCGCCGTCTTTTATTTTTCTGCCTTTACCAATCTCCAATTGTTCGAGAGGAGTGCGCCACTGGGGCATCATTCCTTCGCCTCTTGGATAACGAATGGTAAAAGCTCGTTTTCCGCGTTGAGTTTCGTCGAGTTGTGCCGTGTACATCATGTTTCGAAGCTCCTGTTCGTTCATTGGCGATGCTACAATCATGTTGGGAATACAGCGCATGTAAGCAATATCATACGCGCCGTGGTGCGTAGGGCCATCAGCGCCTGCGAAACCTGCACGATCGAGGCAAAACACCACTGGAAGTTCCTGAATACAGACATCATGCACTACTTGGTCGTAAGCACGCTGCATAAACGTACTGTAAATGTTGCAGAATACTACCGACCCTTGCGTGGCCATTCCTGCCGAGAAAGTAACGGCGTGTTGTTCGGCAATACCTACGTCGAAGGCACGCTCTGGCATGACTTTCATCAACAGGTTCATCGATGAGCCTGAAGGCATCGCAGGGGTTACGCCCACGACTTTGGGATTCTGCTCGGCCAATTCCACCAAAGTATGTCCAAACACATCTTGGTACTTAGGTGGCTGTGGAGTATCGGGGATTTTTTTGAAAATCTCACCCGTTATTTTATCAAATTTACCAGGGGCGTGCCATTTTGTTTGGTCTTTTTCGGCAGGAGCAAATCCTTTTCCTTTGACCGTCACGCAGTGCAACAGCTTCGGCCCTGGTATATTTTTAAGGTCATTCAGTACGTGCACAAGGTGATCAACGTCGTGCCCGTCGATGGGGCCAAAGTAACGCAAATTGAGCGACTCAAATAAATTACTTTGGCGTAACAAAGTGGCTTTGAGCCCGTCTTCTACTCGTGAGACAATCTCGCGAGCACTTTTGCCAAATTGGCTCATTTTGCCCAACAAATTCCAAACTTCTTCTTTGACGCGGTTGTATGTATGAGAAGTGGTAATGTCGGTCAAATACTCTTTTAATGCCCCAACGTTGGGGTCTATACTCATGCAATTATCATTCAAGATGATAAGCAAATTCGTATCTGCCAACGCCCCTGCGTGGTTCATTGCTTCAAACGCCATACCGCCCGTCATGGCGCCATCACCAATCACCGCAATTGAATGTTGGTTTTTAATACCTTTCAACTGCGCTCCCACGGCCATCCCTAAGGCACCAGAGATAGACGTAGAAGAGTGACCTACTCCAAAAGCATCGTAAGGGCTTTCTTTGCGTTTAGGGAATCCAGAAATTCCACCGTAAAGTCGGTTAGTATGGAATACCTCGCGGCGACCCGTCAAGATTTTATGGCCATATGCTTGGTGTCCTACATCCCAAATAAGTTGGTCGGCAGGAGTATTAAACACGTAATGTAGTGCAACAGTCAGTTCTACTACACCCAGGCTCGCGCCAAAATGCCCTCCATACACCGAAACTAAATCAATGATGTACTGCCGAAGTTCTTGAGAAACTTGGGGGAGGTCTGCTGAGTCAAATTTTCGCAAATCATCGGGCGTGTTGATTTGTGAAAGTAATTTACCGGGAGTTATGAGCATCGTTTAACGGCTTGAAACTAAACGTAGAAATATAACTTGCTTGCTGATAAAAGTGTTTTGCAAAGTTATGAAAAATGCCAATCGCTACCCACATTTTAGCGTATGTATAGCGGTAAAACCACATAGACGGCCACTTATTGTTGGCTTGCTTTGTAGAGTTTTTGCTTCTCTTCACGAGTGAGGCTCTCGTAGCCAGATTTTGAAATTTTGTCCAAAATTGCATCAATTTCGTCCTGATTAGGGATAATTACCGAAGTAGTATCACTACTTTGCTTGTAATGAAGTGCCGTAGAAGAGGTGGTGGCACGTGCGCGTTGAGGTACTTGTATCTTTGGCTTGGAGCTAAAAAAAATCTGGAAAAATTTCCCCATACTGTAGATAGGTTTGCCCCAGTCATACCCATTTTGTAGTGATTTGATAAATCCAAAACCTACCATTGCTCCTGCTAAGTGAGCTAAATTTCCACCCGCATTGGGGCCTACCAACTGTGCCATTGTGATAATAATACACAGTGCTGCTATGTATTTAAGACGAACTGGGCCAATGAGAAACACAAAAAAGGTGTATTCGGGGAGTAAAGTGGCAGCTCCTAAAATCACAGCGAATACTGCGCCCGAAGCTCCAATTAAACTGGTGTTGGCAAGCTCAGGTTGGAAATAGGGAACTAGGTTGTACATGGTCAAAAAAAGCACTCCGCCTGCCAAGCCGCCCAATAAAAAAATCGCAATCAAGCGTCGGCTGCCAAGGTACTCTTCCAATACCTGCCCAAACCAATAGAGCGATAGCATGTTAAAAAAAACATGAAAAGGCCCTTGATGAACAAAGAAGTTGGTCAGAAGCGTCCAAGGCTTGTGTAGAAACGAACCAAAGCTGGCGGGTAGACGTAGTTGCTCTATGACCCACTGATAATAATAGGGGTATTGAGCAATCGTGAAAACGATGTACAAAATAATTATTGCGACAAAGACAATCACATTGGTCAATATGAGTTTAATGACCGCGTTGTTTGTCTTTGAAAACTCGCCTCTAACATCATCGAAAATGCTGCTCATCGCTCTCTGCCGTTCAAATTAGGTTCTACAAAATAACCCATTTTTCTACAAACTAGTTTTAGTTTGTGACTGAAAATTAGAGAAAAAGATACAAAAAGCCAAATTAATGCATTCGTCTAATTTTCCAGATTTTCAATAGTATATACGCAAAAATCATACCTCCAAGATGCGCAAAGTGAGCAACTCCTGAATCTTGGATGTTCATTCCTGCATAAAGCTCGTATAGTGCATAAAAAGTGACAAAATACTTGGCTTTTATAGGGATAGGGAAGAACAAAAGCATCATTTCCATGTTTGGGAAAATAAGCCCAAAAGCCGCAATAATTCCAAATATAGCCCCTGAAGCCCCTACCATTGGGATGTTTAGGCGGGTATTTACGGTGTTTTTGACAAAAGCTACACTATCATTGATATACGAAAGATTTTTGGGCTGCTCTTCAAAGCTATTCAGAAAATCGAGGGAAGAACGTTTGATATCAGGGGCAAAACGAGTCAAAAAATCCAAAAACGCTTCTGGTGAAGGGTATTGACTGTATAAGTCAACGGCTTGTTTTAGCTCATACATTTCATACAAATTAATGACTGTGTAGAGAAAGCCTGCTCCAATGCCTGTTACGAAATAAAAAATTAAGAAGCGTTTGGAGCCCAGTACGTGCTGCTCAAGCAATGGTCCAAAGAAAAACAGTCCAAGCATGTTGCTAAACAAATGCCCCACGTTTCCGTGTAAAAACATGTACGTGATGAATTGATGGGGTTTAAAGCTTGGGCCTGTGAGGGGGTAAAGTGCAAATAAATTTTCAACGAGGGGACTAAGACTTTGTATGAAATAAATGAGTACGTTTAGAATTAGTAAATTGCGAACAGTAGGAGTGATGTTGAACATGGCTTTCTGGGCTTATTTTAATAAATTAGCTATTTTGTCTAATGCTAAAATGGAGAAAATCGGTTCACCTGTTGGGGTGTAATTGGGATTCGAGGAAACAAAAAGTTGGTTGATGAGCCGCTCCATTTCGTCAGACGAAAGACGAACCAAATGCCGCGAAGCAAAGCGTTTGGCTAAAGTGCGAGCTGTGGTCTCGGTGCGATTTAGCTCTAAATCTGCATAACTTTGCCGAAGCTGCTCGGTCAATTCTTCAAAAATCTTTTGGGCGTCTTCCGCAGGGAAATCGGTTGGCATACTTCGTACAATCAGGGTGTCAGGCCCTAATGAATCAAAGTCAAAGCCTAAGGCCAAGATTTCATCGCGCATTTCCAGTACAAGCGGAACGTCAGCAACGGGCAGTTGAACCGTAATTGGAAACAATAGCTGCTGGGAAACCGCAGTTTGAGATTCCAATTGTTTCAGATAACGGTCGTAAAGCACACGTTCATAGGCTGCCCGCTGATCGATGAGCATCATGCCAGACTTGACCGATGAAACAATGTAACGATTCTGAATTTGAACAGCCAAACGGCGATTTTGGAGTTCTTCATCTTCTTTGATTTGGACGTCATTGGCGCGGCTTCCAAGCGTGGGGCTCGGGGTTGGGACAAATTCGTCTTCTTCTCCCAAATCGAGCGTGACTTGAGCTGGCGTAGGGTCTGTTTTCTGGAATCCCTCAAATAATTTATCCCAATTAGCTAGGTTTGATTCTTCCCTGGGCGATTTACTCGCAGGAGGGTAAGAAGCACTGAAAGGACTTTCACTGTTATTACTTCCTATGCCTGCACTGTTCTCCCGAGAAGACGGCATTGACAATGGCTTGGTGGGCGTAGAACGTGATGGCAACGGACGCAGAAAATTGACGTTGGAGTCAAAATCAATGGAGTGCGAGAGATGGTTGACACTGATGGCTTTTCTGACAGCAGCCATCAATAGGGCATACACCGACCGCTCGTCGTCAAATTTGATTTCGGTTTTGGTCGGGTGAATATTGATGTCAATGTGCGACGGGTCGAGGTCGAGGTGAAGAACGTAGAAAGGGTGACTTCCTTCGTTGATGGTTCCTTCGTAAGCCGATAACACCGCATGGTGTAAATAATTGTGTTTAATAAAACGGTCGTTGACAAAAAAGAACTGTTCTCCTCTCGTCTTACGGGCAAATTCAGGCTTGCCAATGTAACCTTTTACGGTTACAAAAGGAGTTTCTTCTTGGCAACTAAGGATATTTTCTCGATAGTTTTTGCCAAACATATCTACAATACGTCGGCTGATTTTTCCTGAGTACAGGTTGTAAATCTCGGTGTCGTTGTGGTAGAGTGATAAACTCACTTCAGGATGAGCAAGTGCAACCCGTTGAAACTCATCGAGGATGTGCCGCATCTCTACGGAGTTGGTTTTGAGAAAGTTGCGGCGTGCAGGTACGTTGAAAAATAAATTTTTTACTAAAATATTGGTTCCAGGTAAACACGCCACCAACTCTTGCGACCTCAAGTCAGAGCCCTCAATACGAAGTAAAACGCCAATTTCGTCGGCAGCGCGACGGGTACGCATCTCGACCTGAGCTACCGCTGCAATAGAAGCCAATGCTTCACCGCGAAAGCCCATTGTACGGATTCGGAAGAGGTCGTCAGCAGTGCGTATTTTGGACGTAGCGTGTCGTTCAAAACTCATGCGGGCGTCAGTTTCGGACATGCCAACACCATCGTCTATGATTTGAATGAGTGTGCGCCCCGCATCACGAATGATTACTTGTATATTTTTGGCCTGTGCGTCAATAGCATTTTCTAACAGTTCTTTCACCACAGAAGCAGGCCGCTGTACAACCTCACCCGCAGCAATTTGGTTAGCAATAGCATCAGGAAGCAGGCGAATTATATCTTGCATATCGAATGTAGACTTTCAAGAATTAGATAACAAAATAACAGCTGTAAAACGTTTACTAGATGCCATTTTGTTAAAAAAATATATCTTAAAAAAACAAATCAAATAAAATGCTGGTTTTTATCATTATAAAAATAAATATTTAAACTTTATATAGGTAATAGTTTGTGATGTTACACCCGTTTCTAAGAAAAAGCTATCCTGTAAAAAGTTTGGCACACTGTTTGTAAAGGGCTCAAATATAGATTCTTGATGACCTCTTTGTTAAACAGTTGTTCAACATTTAATGACCTTTTGAAATGAAAAAGCCTAACCTGCATTTAGTTTTTCAATGGCTTATTTTTCTGCCAGTTATCTTGCCTTTGTGTATTATTTTTGGGGCTATCCAAGGGGTAATCAACACAGTGGAGCAGATGGCACTTCAAATGTGGGCTGATGCTTCAACCATTGACAAAGTCGAGCCATCAGAGTTATGATTTTTTTTTGGAAAAAAGGGATTTAATGCGTTGAAACATCTTTTTCTCGAAATGCCAAAAGAACTGGTGTTGACCAAAAACCCAGCCGTATATCAATAGTATAATTTGGTACAAAGGCAAAATAATAAAAATGTTGAAGCACCAAACTGCCCAAGCTGCTTCAATACTTAACCATTTGACCATCCAACGCTTGGTGTACATGACCGTAAAACCAGTACATGCAAACACAAGCAGGATAACCATTACTTGCCATCCGCTAGTCACATTCCACCGTTTCTTTAGTTTGTCTATCCAACTCATTGAACTATCACGTGTTGAGTAATGGAAGGTTTCGTTTTTGTTATTAGATTAAGAGCTTTTCTAGTGCTTACTCGTACAAAAACTCCAAGTGCTCAGGGCCTATTTCCTCTGGGTCAAGCGACAAAAACTCTTCCCAAAACGGGTCATTGGGCAGGGCAGCTCGGCAAAGTATCGACTCCTTTTTGACAGGATGAACAAAAAATAATCGACGAGCGTGAAGGTTAATACTTCCGTCGTTGTTGGCACGCGCATAACCATATTTTAAATCTCCTCGAATAGGAGAACCCATCGTTGCTAACTGCACCCTAATTTGGTGCGGGCGGCCAGTAATGGGGGTTACTTCTAATAAAAAATGCTTGTTGATTTCTCCCAGAACCCGATAATGAAGTTCGGCTTTTTGTGCATTAGGCACGGGCGTCTCGTAGGCAGTAACGAAGTTTTTTGCTTCGTCTTTTACCAACCAATTGGTTAATTTATCTTGGTTTTTGGGAGGGCGGCGGCGAACTACGGCCCAATAGGTCTTTTGAACCTCCCGTTTACGAAAAATATCATTCATACGTTCAAGCCCTTTCGAGGTTCGTGCAAAAACCACAAGCCCGCTTACAGGACGGTCGAGGCGATGAACGGTTCCTAGAAAAACCTCTCCTGGTTTTTCGTATCTTTCCTTGATATAATCCTTCACCAACTCCAACAAAGGCACATCGCCTGTTGCGTCGCCCTGAACGAGCACGCCCGCGGCCTTATTGACAATGATGAGGTGGTTGTCTTCGTATATGACATGAAATGGCTTGGCCATTGAGATAAAGCGTTTGTGTTAATTAACGGTAACGGATTAGTGCGGATGATAGTTTCAATACGACTCTTTTTCGTTAGGGAAATCATTGGATTTTACATCCTTTACATAGTTCTGAACAGCATCAGTCATAATACCGTGCAAGTCGGCATAACGGCGTAAAAAGCGGGGCTTAAACTCCTTCGTGATGCCCAATAAATCGTGTAAAACAAGAATTTGTCCATCGGCGTGGGGGCCTGCTCCAATCCCAATGGTTGGGATACTCACACTTTGAGATACTTTTTGAGTGAGGGCTGCAGGAATTTTTTCTAATACCATTCCAAAACACCCTATTTCGTCGAGCATTTGAGCATCTTGAAGGAGCTTTTCGGCTTCGGTTTCTTCTTTGGCTCGCACTGTATAGGTGCCAAACTTGTAAATAGATTGAGGGGTAAGTCCCAAATGCCCCATTACAGGTACGCCTGCGCTAAGGATACGCGTAATAGAGTCTTTGATTTCGATACCCCCTTCAACTTTGACTGCATGAGCCCCCGATTCTTTCATAATTCGAATGGCGGAGTCAAGGGCGGCGCGTGAGTTCCCTTGGTACGAACCAAAAGGTAAATCGACCACCACAAAAGCACGTTTTACGGCCCTGACTACGGCTTGGGCGTGATAAATCATTTGGTCGAGGGTAATCGGTAAGGTTGTTTCGTGGCCTGCGATGACATTGGAGGCGGAGTCACCCACTAAAATAATGTCAATACCAGCGGCGTCGACGATACGCGCCATTGAATAATCGTAAGCAGTGAGGGCAGAGATTTTCTCGCCTCGGTGCTTCATTTCTTGTATGATGTGGGTCGTTACCCGTTTTACTTCGGTAGAAGATAACTGAGTTGACATAGGTAGGATTTTTGGGAGCAATTAGTAGCGTAGTTACTCCATTTTCATTTTATGTTTCTAGCGAGGATGAAGCCACGTTTCAGGATTGAGGCGGTTGGCTTTGTTTTTATTTTCTTTCCAAATTTGAAAATTAAGCTCAGATACACCTTCTCCGTCGGTAGCCACAACCCCAATAACATCACGAGCTTTCAAACGCTGTCCTGGTTGGACACTGACACTTTTTAATTTAGCATAAACGGTATAGTAGTCACCATGTTGAACAAATACAAAGTTTTTCATGATGGTAGGGTCATTACTTACTTGCATAACCACCCCATCGTATACTGCATGGACAGCACTTCCTGCTTTGGTCTGAATATCAATGCCGTAGTTTTCTTGGTTTACGTTCTTCATAATTTCTTTGGTACCAAAATCATCCGAAATAAACCCAGGGACAGGCCAAGGTAGTCGACCACGGTTGGCAGCAAAGGAGGAGGCAAGTTTTATTTCAGCTTCGTTCATTCCACTTTCATTTATTTCTTCCTCTTCCATTTCTTTTTGGAGTTCAGGTTTGTTTTCGGGCTCGGCCTTAGCTACCTCGTTGTTGTCGAGTGGTTTTTCGGCGGGCTTAGTTCGGGTAGTCGCTTCGCGTTCGGCTCGTTCTGCTTTGTCTCGGTTGGCTCGTTCGCGGATAGCGGCCCGGGCTCGTTCGCGGCGCTCTTCGATTTCGCGCTGAATGATGCGTGTTAAGGCATTTTCCAACTGTTTGTTTGCTTTTCGTACTTCAGACACTTCAGCGATAATTTCTTTTTCGCGACCGCTCAATTCTTTTACTACTTTATCTTTTTCTCCCTTTAACTGTTCTAAGCTTTTGCTCTCCGCAATTCGTGATTGAAGGGCGTTGACTTGGTCTTTCTTTTTATTCGAAATACTTTTTGTTTTGACAATCATCAATGACTGCACTTTTTTCATTTCTTTGACTTGCTTCTGGCGCTCGTCGGTGTATTGTTTTAAGTATTTGTACCGAATTAAAAACTGGTTAAAGTTAGGAGCTGAAAACAAAAAGCTAAGTTCGTTAAGGCTATTGTTGCGTTTGGAGGCATTATAAATCATTTTTGCATACTCCTCACGCAGTTTTTTTAGGTCTTGGTCAAGTTCTAGCTTGGCCTTTTCGAGTTCGCTCAATTCGTTATCCATCAACTTCAAGTCTTCATTGATGAGTTCAATTTTTCGGTTTTGGGCGTTGATTTGTTGCTTAATGACCTTTAATTGCCCCAAACTCGCCCTTTTTTGCTCGGTGGTTTGTTTCAAAACCCCTTGGAGTTCTTGTAGGCGGTCGAGGTTTTCGCGTTTTTCTTTTTCTAATTGTTGGCGACTTTTTTGAGCAAAGACTTGAAGGCTTGTTGCAACTAACCCAATAATAAGAACAAAAATAAAGCGTATTTGGTAAATGGCATTCATACAATTTGTTGTCAAAATAAAAGCAGCTTTTGGTAGAGAATAGGCTGCTATCTAATTCTAATTTCGTTCGTATTTAGCAGGAATACTGAACGGAAATGTAAGTGGCTTTTCGCTCAACTCCACTTTTTGGTGTTTGATTCGAAACACTGTTTGGTATCGTTGTTGGTCTTTTTTTGATTCATAAGCCAGTTCAATCAAACTTGTGTAGGGAAAGAGGTAATTGTTAAGTTGGGTAAAATCTTCGTAGTCGAGCGTAAGCGAATTTTTGGTGGGTTGCTCGGTCACCAAGAGTTTTTTTAGACGACGATTTTGTTCGCCAATGTAATTTTCAAGAGATATTTTACCTTCATCTTGGCGAAGCATAAAATAGTCTTTTTCCTTTTTAAACCGTTGACCCACTTTTTTTGGAATAGGCATATTACCTACCAAAATGGATTGAATAAGGTCAAAACTGAGTTGGAAATTAAAGTTGTGACTCAAAGCCGTGAAGTCGTAGAGGTACACCTTTTTGTTGTAGCGGTCTATGATTTTGATGGAATCTCGCGTAATTAATCCACGAACTACTTCGATAGGTCCTTTAGAAACTTGTAACCATAACAGGCTGTCTTTGCGCATCCGGATGTTGACACTGGCGTCGTCAATTTCTTGGTCTTTACTCTTAAAAGAGATTTTAGATTTTGCACTCAAGTATTGAAAATCAACATTCTCGATGCTTACTTTAATATCTTCTGGTTCTGCAACGGCCTTTACAGCCACGGCAGTGTCCTTTTTAGGTTGAACTAAGGTATCAACTTTTACTACAGCAATGCTGTCGGTAGGGGTAGCTAGCTGGCTTCTTTGGCGCTGCCGATGGCACGACGACAAGCCTGCAAAAAGCGTTATTCCCACAAAAAACAACCAATGGAGTTTCATTCTTTTGCGTTTATTCAATCAACTGTCCTGTTGCAATTTTTTTATCTATCTGTTGGCTGTTTTCTCCCATGCTCTTCGCTTTTTTCCATTGTTCTATGGCTTTTTCTTTTTCACCCATTTGAAACAATGTATCGCCATAATGCTCGAGAATGGTACCACTCACGTTTTTCCCTGTAGCAATGGCTTTTTCGAGGTAAGTACGGGCATTTTTGTAGTCTTTCATGACGTATAACACCCAAGCGTATGTGTCGAGGTAAGTGGCATTGTTGGGGTGGCGCTCAGCTACACTGGCCGACATTTCTTTGGCACGTTCGAGTTTATCTTTTCGAAGCGATAAGAAATAACTGTAATTGTTGAGAACATGGTCGTTTTTAGGCTCAAGTTTGAGGGCAGTCTCGTACGATTCGTCTGACTTAGCGTGCTCACCAAGTCCGTGGTAAGCATCGCCAAGCTGAGCCAAAATGGCCCCTTGCAGTTCTTTGTTTTCGCTCGTTAATTTTTGGGCTTCTTCCAAAGCATCGACAGCTTGTTGGTACTGTTTTTTGACCAAATGTGCTGATCCGTTGGAGTACCAGAAAAGCCCTTGATTCGGGAAAGTTTCAATGGCTCGTTCGGAGTGGGCAATGAGGCTATCCAATTGATTCAAATCACTGTCTAATTGAAGCACTGCCCCCCACACTTCGTACATCGACGGGTTTATTCGAGCCGCTTTCATGTAGGCATCACGCGCTTCTGCTTTCCGGTCTGCCTTGGCAAGCAGGTCGGCATACACTACATATCCACGGATGTCTTTGGGGTGAGCTTTGACAATTTCTGCCGCTCGATTGAGCACCTCTTGACGTGTGACATCGTCTTTAGCTTCGCGCAAAAGCCCCACCAACGCTTGCATTTTGGTATCAATGTCGGCATTGGGGTTATTAAACATTTGTCCCATTTGCCGGTCGGCGGCCTTGTTGTCTCCATTTTGGCGCAAAAGTTCTGCCAACATGATGCGGGCGTCGCCTTGGTCAGGATTGATTTTAAGGGCTTTTTCGAGTTGCTCTTGTGCTTCTTTAGGACGTTTACCCATGATAAGTAACTGCGCTAATTCCACGACATATTGCGCCTCAGTAGGCTCGGCATTTATAAGCTTTTGGGCTTCGTCGATGGCCTTGGCAGGTTTATCGAGTTTGAGATAAATCCGTTGTTTTTGATGGATTAGATCCTCGTCAATACCCAGAGATTTTTCGACGTCGTCGTACGCTTTGAGGGCTTCTTCGTACTTTTCATCCAAAATATACACGGCCGCAAGTTCGAGCCCGTACTCGGCGTTTTCGTCGCTCTTACGAATTATTTCTTTGTACAATTCTGCCGCTTTACTGTATTTGCGTTGTTGGGTAAATACTTCTGCCAACTGAATAGTATAAAAGGTATTTGCAGGTTCTAGCTGAGTGGCTTTTTGGGCATAAATAGCGGCTTCATCCAGGCGCTCACGTTTCAGGAGTGTGCGAGCTAACTCGTAATTTATAGCGGGGATGTTAGGGCTTATTTTAAGGGCAAGCCGCAAGACGCTGTCCGCACGTTGGTATTCTTCCATCGCAGCGAACTTCATGCCGTCGGCAAGCAAAGACTCTAATTCATATCGTTGCGATTTTTGGGTGTCGGTTTCGCCGACAAGTTTGTTTTTTTGAGCCATTGCAAACTGACTCAAAAAAAGGAGTACCCAGAGAAGGGATGGATTTTTCATTGATTAAGAGAATCTCGTTGGCTGGTGCTCTTTAAGGCTAAATCTATCATAAAAAACGAGATAAACGAAGCAAAATTGGAAGAATTTAGCCGTTTTACCAAAATTTATAAAAAACCTACCCCAAAATAGATGTTTTAGGGGTAAGCGATTTCAAGCCAGACAGGGCAATGGTCTGAGTGTATCGCATCGGCCAATTGGCGACAAGCTACGATTTTGTCCTTGAGATTGCTACTAACAGACTGGTAATCAATGCGCCATCCTTTATTGTTGCCGCGTGCGCCTGCTCGGTAACTCCACCAACTGTATTCGACCAAGTCGGGATTGGCATGGCGAAAAGCGTCTGTAAATCCACTTTCAAACCATTTGGTCATCCAAGCACGTTCTTCCGGCAAAAAGCCAGTGGTGTTTTTGTTGCGAACAGGGTCATGGATGTCGATTTCTTGGTGGGCAATGTTATAATCTCCCACAACAACTAGGTGCTGACCTGTCTGACGAAGCGTCTGAATCCATTCGTAAAAATCCTCCAAAAAACGCATTTTGACGTCCTGACGTTCGTCCCCACTCGTTCCTGACGGAAAATAAGCATTCACGACAGTCAACTCTCCAAAATCAGCCCGAACGACGCGCCCTTCGTAATCATACAGTTCCATGCCACAGCCATGCACGCAGCGGTCGGCGGGAGTTTTGGCAAACATAGCTACTCCACTGTAGCCTTTTTTTTGAGCGGCGTTCCAGCCTACAAGTTGATAACCAAGGGCTTTAAACTCAAGTAAACTCACTTGGTCGAGGGTAGCTTTTACTTCTTGAAAACAAAGAATATCAAAAGGCTTATCAGCGAGCCACTCGGTAAGGCCATTGCGCATGGCAGCTCGGAGGCCATTGACGTTGTAGGTAAGAATTTGCATAGGAGGAATGAAAATAGGCCACAAATATAAAGAGCGCACCCCAACGAGATGCGCTCTTTACTAGATTCTTTTGGGGAATGAGCTAGACCTTCGTTTATTTAGTGTGAGATGGCTGCGTTTTTGTCGGTTTTGTCACTGAAGAAAATCAGGAACAATACAAGTACACCCGCTGCAATACCTGCGGGAACTGTCCAAACGCTCAACCAGTTAGTGACGTTTTCGGCAGTAGTGTTGTTGGCAAGCACTTGTCCGCCTAACCATGAGCCAATGCCCATCCCGATGCCGTAGGTCGCTAAGGTGATAAGCCCCTGCGCTTGCGACTTGATACGCTCACCTGCTTTGGTATCAGTGTAAATTTGTCCAGTCACAAAGAAAAAGTCGAAACAAACACCGTGGAGTAAAATAGCAGCATACAGCATCCATTCGCTGGTATCGGCATCGCCATATCCAAAGCAAAGGAAACGAATAATCCAAGAAATGAGTCCAACGGCAAGCATCCATTTTACGCCCAAACGGCTAAAGGCCAACGGAATAAGAAGCATGAAGCCTACTTCCGATACTTGACCTAATGACATTTTGTTTTCAACAAACTCCATGCCCGATGCCCGTAATGATGGGTTCGCAAAGGCATAATAAAACGATAATGGAATACAGATAGCGACCGAAGAAATAAAGAAAATGCTAAACGAACGGTCTTTGAACAACGAGAAAGCATCGGCACCGATAATTTGGCCAATGTTAACAGGCCCTGTAGCGCGTGGTGGGGTGTTGGGAAGGGTAAAAGCCAACAAGCCAAGTACTAAGGACGTTCCCATTGCGATTTGGAATATAGTGACTTTATCTCCTACGTTTAAGAATCCGATGAGGTTAGTAACCGCAATCCAGGCGACTGTTCCCATCACCCGAATGGTAGGAAAATCTTTCTCTGGCGATTCGATTTGCCGCATTGAAATAGACGTAGTGAGGGCAATGCAAGGAGCAAAACACAAACAATACAATAAAATAAACCAGAAAAAATTACCAGCATCGGTTATTTGCGAAAGCACAAATAAAAGTCCAGCCCCGACAAGGTTGAGAACGCCAAGTACTTTTTGAGCCGCAAAATATCGGTCGGCTACGGCACCAATAAAAGGTGAAATAATCATAGCAATAGAGAATGCAGTGTAGGCATTGCCGATTTGGTCGCCCGTGGCATTGAGCTGTTTACCAAGATAAACACTCATTTGACCGTACCACGCTCCCCACGTAAAGAATTGGAGGAACATCATGAGCATTAGTTGTATCCGAACCGAAGATTTCATAGTTAGTTTTTTAGGGTTTGACTATTGAAGTGCCGAAAATGAGGCTTTTTATGGTAAATTTCAAAAAAAGAGGGTTTCTCGCTGATACTACTCTTTGATTGGAGGAACTTACTAGCGGCCTTCCACGCCCATTGCGATTTTACGGATAATTCGGCGCTTTTTGTGTGGAGTATTTGTAATTGATAGAATTACCAATTTTAGAATAGGGTAGCTTTCGTATTTTTGCTCCATGAAGCAACTAATCCAAAACCTCCAAAACGGACAGACGATTTTGGAGGAAGTGCCCGCCCCTCAAGTAAAACCCGGTGCGGTACTGATTCACACCCGACGTAGCCTTGTTTCGTTGGGTACCGAACGGATGTTGGTCGAATTTGGTAAAGCTAACCTGATTGAAAAAGCCCGCCAACAACCTGAGCGGGTCAAAATGGTGTTGGATAAAATCAAGTCGGATGGCTTGATACCGACGCTTGAAACGGTTTTTAATAAACTGGGCCAGCCTTTGCCACTCGGCTATTGCAATGTAGGGGAGGTGATTGCCCTAGGAGAGGGAGTGACTGACTTGCGTGTGGGTGACCGCGTGGCGTCCAATGGCTCCCATGCCGAAATCGTGTGCGTACCCCGTCATTTGGTGGCCAAAGTGCCTGATAATGTCACCGACGACGAAGCAGCGTTTATAGTTATTGGTTCTATTGGTCTTCAAGGAGTTCGATTATTGAATCCTACTTTGGGTGAAACCGTTGTGGTGATTGGGCTTGGGTTGATTGGATTACTTACGGCCGAACTGCTTCGTTTGAACGGTTGTCGGGTGGTTGGGGTGGATTTGGATAAACAAAAGTTAAAGATAGCGGAGAATAAAGGTATCATTCCGTGCAATCCACGCTTGGGAGATGACCCCGTGAAATTTGTGGAAAGTGTGACCAATGG
This sequence comes from Runella sp., assembly GCA_023254175.1. Lineage (GTDB taxonomy): Bacteria > Bacteroidota > Bacteroidia > Cytophagales > Spirosomataceae > Runella. Next base: position 75,844 of record JALQYJ010000001.1, read on the forward strand.
AGTGGGGGCCGACGGGGTAATTATAACGGCTTCGGCTAAAACGGACGAAATTATTTCACAAGCAGCGCGCATGTCCCGGAAACGAGGGCGAATTGTGTTAGTGGGGGAGATTGGACTTCAACTGAGCCGATCTGAATTTTACGAAAAAGAGTTGACGTTTCAGGTTTCGTGTTCCTACGGGCCAGGTCGCTACGACGACGATTATGAACAAAAAGGTGTCGATTATCCGTTGCCATTTGTTCGTTGGACTGAAAATCGCAATTTTCAAACCCTTCTTCAATTGTTGGAATCGGGGCAGTTGGATGTGAAGCCGCTCATTACAGAGGTAGTTCCCTTGGAAGAATATGCCACTATTTACGGTGATATCAGCAAAGGAGGTACGATTGCTTCGCTACTGGCGTATCCCGAAAAGCCTTCATTGGGGCGTACTGTTCGTTACAATGACATGGTTTTTGAAGGGAACAAAGGAGTAATTGGCATTATCGGGGCAGGTAACTTTACCAAAATGACGTTGCTTCCTGCCTTAAAAAGTGGAGCGGGGCAATTAAATGTCAAATACATTGCAAGCGCGAATGGATTGTCGGGAACGGCGTTGGCCCAGAAACACGGCATTCCCCTCAGTACCACCGACTACCGCGAAATGTTGGCCGACGATGAGGTGGACTTGGTACTTATCACCACTCGTCACCACCAACACGCACGCCTAACGATGGAGGCTTTGCAGGCGGGGAAACACGTGTTTGTGGAGAAACCACTGGCGATTTTTGAGAAAGAATTAGAAGAATTACTCACCATAAAAACGTCGGTTGCGCCCACTGCGAGTGTTACGGTGGGTTTCAATCGCCGTTTTTCGCCTCATGCTCAAAAAATGAAATCGCTTCTGGGTAATGCCCCAATGAACATAATTGCCACCATAAACGCAGGCTTTATTCCTGCCTCGTCGTGGGTACATGACCGTGCAGTGGGCGGAGGTCGGATTTTAGGTGAAGCCTGTCATTTTATCGACTTAATTACGTTTTTGACAGGCAGTCGAGTCACAGCCGTATGTATGAACGCGATGGGGATAAACCCCACCGAAACGACGGATATCGCCAGTATTTTGTTGAGGTACGAAGATGGCTCAACGGGCGTTATCAATTATTTTTCCAATGGGAGCAAAGTATACTCAAAAGAGCGCGTAGAGGTGTATTCGCAAGAACGAACGCTTGTTTTGGACAACTTTCGTACGTTGAAAGGATACGGTTTTAAAGGTTTTACTAAGCTCAAAACTATACAAGACAAAGGGCACAAAGCGCAGTTTCAAGCGTTAATGGAGCGGATTCGGAGTGGCGGAGGGCCACTCATTCCTTTTGATGAAATTATCAATACGACGCAAGCATCTTTTGCTGCTCTTCGGAGCCTCAAAGAAGGTCGCTGGGTGGAGTGTGGAGGGTTTTGAGAAACCCTCCACACCCTCCACATTTTTCTAGGGTTGCCACTCATTGAGTTCGACCAGATACCCATCAGGGTCGGGAACGTAGATTTGAATGACCCCGTCAAAACGCGTTTGTTTATGAAAAGGCAGTTTGAGGCGAGTTAGATACGCGTCGGCCTTCTCCATAGAAGCTACAAAAATCGCAAAATGACTACCATTTCGGTCGTTGACTATGGGTTGCGTACGTCCTGCCAACAGGTGAATTTGCTGGTCGGTGCCAATTTTAAACCACGCCCGAATCGCCTTCAAATTATCAGGTACCTCGATACGTTCTAATTGCATTACTTCCCCATAAAACTTTGCACTTGCTTGTAAATCGGCCACTTGAAGTGCTATATGGTTGTGTTTGACAATGCCTATTTTGTCTTGAGAAAACCCTGATAATGAGTCCCAAAAAAACAAGATAGCGATGCAAAAAAAGAAAGATTTCATGAGGAAATGAATAGTAAAAAGTAGGCTAATAGACGCTGTATTGTAAAAGCGTTTTTAGGGCTATATTTACCTACATCGCTCCTTTGGGTTGTGTACCCTTCAACACAGACTACTCAGGTTGTGAGCAACCTGAGGTACATTCGACATTCTTCCTTCTACGCTCGACATTCAAAATCACAGCCACATTTTCACCAGTTCTTCCCATTCTTGTTCCAACGAATACGATGGCATTTCGGCACGGGCGCGTCGGTACCAGTAGCCTGCATTCCATTGGTCGCCTTCTTTGCGGTGCAAATACGCGTGTAGGCGGTCGTAGTCGCGCGTGCCTTCACGCGACTGAGCTATATCGTGTGCTTCGTCCCATTGGCCTTTGGCGTCGTACCACAAGGCTTTCACTAAAATAGGACAATCGGTAGGTACTTTCGATGAAGAAAGGCTTTGTTTAAAATCGTTAAATGTCATTTTGGATGCAGATTGAAAAAACAAAGAAACCTGATTTTTCTCATCTTTTCTTCCAAACTCGACCGATACTTTTGTGGTAGTGTAGTTTCAATTCATTTTCTCCGTTTATGTATATTCTTGTCTTTTTTGTAGCCCACTGGTATTTGTCTCTTTTAATGCAAACCTTCTTCTTGCATCGTTACGCTGCTCATAAAATGTTCACAATGAGTTCGTTTTGGGAAAAATTCTTTTACACACTTACGTTCATTTTTCAAGGTTCTTCGTTTTTGAGCCCGTATGCGTATGGAGTGATGCACCGTCTTCACCACGCCTACGCCGATACGGAAGAAGACCCTCATTCGCCGAGTTTTTCGTCGAATCTTTTTGATATGATGTGGAAAACCAAGAATTATTACAACAATATTTTACACCGAGAAGACCAAATTCCTGCTAAGTTTAAGAAGGATGTTCCTCATTGGCAGTTTATGGAGCGCCTCGGCGATTATTGGATTATTCGTATAGGTTGGGGAGTATTGTACGTCTTATTTTATATCCAATTTGCGACGGCTTGGTGGATGTTTTTGTTGTTACCCATTCACTTTTTGATGGGACCTGTCCACGGTGTTATCATCAACTGGTACGCACACAAATACGGTTATACGAACTTTAAAGTAAATGATACGGCCAAAAACCTTCTTCCGTTCGACTTTTTGATGATGGGAGAATCGTACCACAACAACCACCACAAATTGGGTGGAAGAGCTAACTTTGGCGTAAAATGGCATGAGTTTGACCCTACCTATCCGTTCATTTTATTCCTGAACGCAACGGGTATCATCAAACTCAAGCGAAACAATGATTTGAATTATATGCCTAGCTAGGCGTGGTTACTGGTTATCTGTTAACTATTATTTGTCAACAGTACGAATAACGATTAACAGATAACCAAATCACCTACTTAAAAATGGCTTTTTTCGAGGCCAAAAGCGTGTTGGTCATCAAGCCACAGATAGTCATGAGCCCTACTCCGCCTGGGACTGGGGTAATGTAGCTCGATTTGGGCGCAACTTCGTCGAACTTAACGTCGCCTTTAATGGCAAAACCGCTTTTTTTGGATTCGTCCACTACGCGCGTGATACCGACGTCAATTACAACGGCACCTTCTTTTACGTAATCGGCTGTGATAAACTCAGGGCGTCCTAAGGCGGCAATCAAGATGTCAGCGCTTTGACAAACCTCTTTTAAATTATGCGTACGGCTGTGGCAAATCGTCACGGTAGCGTTGCCAGGTGCGGTATTTCGTTGCATCAAAATACCCATCGGAAGACCCACAATCTGGCTACGTCCTACCACTACGCAATGCTTGCCAGCGGTGTCGATATTGTAGCGTTTGAGCATTTCCAAAATCCCAAACGGGGTAGCTGAAATGTACGCAGGCAAGCCTTTGCACATGCGCCCAACGTTGATGGGATGAAAGCCGTCCACGTCTTTCTCAGGGGCGACTGCTTCCATTACGGTGTTTTCAGAAATGTGAGAAGGAAGCGGTAACTGTACGATAAAACCGTCGATGTCTGCGTCGTTGTTGAGGGCTTCGATGTGCGATAGTACCTCCGCTTCCGAAGTAGTTTCGGGTAAACGCACAAGTGTTGATTTAAACCCTACCTCTTCGCAGCTTTTGATTTTTGATGCCACGTAGGTTTCACTTGCGCCGTTGTTTCCTACCAAAATCGCCGCCAAATGAGGCGTTTTTCCGCCTTCTGCTTTGATTTTATCTACTTCTGCTTTGATTTCGGCTTTTACCTGTGCCGACAGGAACTTACCGTCTAAAAGTTGCATTTTGTATGTATAAATATTCTTAACTGTTCAACAACTCTTGTACTTCTACCTTTAAAATTGGAAGATAGTTAATGATTATCGCCCAAATACTAACTGGCTCGATTGTATCATATCCATGAATTTATCTTGTTTCGAGTATCAACAATAGGCTCTTTCAACCTTGTGGGTTTGAAAAATTGTTTTTAACTGGGATAAATTATCTTTTATTAAACCATTCATAGTTTTCTACAAAAACTTTTCCAGCAATGTCTCTTTCAACAGCTCCATACCCACTGTTGCTTTTTCGGGAATAAATGTGACGTACTTGGTGCTCCCAGCTAGCTCTGGTGTTTTGGGGTCAACCACGAAAATAGGCACACGAGGACGAACGTAATGCACCAAGCCCGCCGCAGGATACACCACCAACGACGTGCCAACCACCACAAAAATATCTGCTTGCTCGGTCAGTTCAATGGCGGGCTCTATCATTGGCACTTCTTCGTGAAACCACACAATATTGGGGCGTAGTTGGCTGCCAAGTTTGCATTTATCTCCCAAATTCAACTCCCACCCTTTGATGTCATACACCAAACGGGGATTTTTAGTACTGCGCGATTGGAACAGCTCTCCGTGTAAGTGGAGTACTTTGGTAGAACCTGCTTTTTCGTGCAAATTATCGACGTTTTGGGTAATAATCTGAACATCAAATTGTTGTTCCAACTCCGCTAAAATCAAATGAGCCGCATTTGGCTCGACGGATAGCGCCTGTTTGCGGCGTTCGTTGTAAAAATCAAGTACTAACTGCGGGTTTTTGCGCCAGCCCTCGGGCGTGGCTACGTCCTCTATGCGATAGCCTTCCCACAATCCATCTGAATCGCGAAAGGTCTTAATACCGCTTTCAGCGCTTATACCTGCGCCTGACAGGATAACTAACTTTTTTTTGGGCGACGATGACATTCGTTTCTGGGATAAATGATTGTAAGAACGAGTTTACTTTTGCGTAAAACACCGCAGGATTGTCTAACCAAGGAAAATGATGCGCTAGGTCAATCACCGTTAGGGAGGCCGCAGGCAATGCTTTTTTCCAATAGCTGACCAATCCACTGAGATTGAATCGTTGCCGCGACAATACGACCATGACGGGGATGTCGCACTGACGAATGCTCGTAATGCAGTCAAACGGATCAGAAACAAATTTACTACTTACCCTGCTTTTTACGTCGATATTCTGAATTTTTTCGTACAAAAAACCTGCCGCTATGGGCTCATGAAGGGTATCGTGTACATAAGTAGCGGCCTGAAAACCCATGATGGCTTTGGCGCGTGCCACCGAGTCTGCCGTAATTGTTTGAAGGTGTTGTTGTAGTTTTTCAAACCGCCGATTGATGACTTCTTGCGACAACATTTCCGAAAAACCGTAATCCTCGTGCGTGTCAAAATACACCTCCGAGCTATTGGGCAAGGTCGTCATCGACACGGGATTTACCAAAATTAATTGCCCCAAATGCGTGCCCGCTTGCGAAGCGTACGCACAGGCGATTTTAGCTCCAAAACCGTGTGCCATCACCGACCATTTCGGGATACGCAGCACCATTCGGAGGGCTTCAATGTCGGCTACGGCTTTGTTGAAATTGACCGTTGAGTCGCTAATGTACGGAAACCGACTTTTACCCGTAGCACGCGGGTCGTAGAAGACAACGCGGTTGGTTTCCGATAGTTTTTGGACAAGTTCTCTCAAGTAGCTTGAAGAGTTTCCCACGTCACCAACGACAAGGACGGGATTGCCATTCCCGACTATTTTGAAGTACAAATTAGCGCCGCTGTTACAAATAGCCCACCCTTCGTTTTGGGCCCTACTCCCCAACACCACCAACAAAAACGCGATTATATAGGGTAAAGCTTTTCTCATGCGGCCCCTGAGATTTTCGTTATTTGTTAATTGTTATCTGTTATTAGTTGTTCACTGCTGATAACAGATAACAATTAACAGATAACGAATTACTGATTCAACTCACTAATTTTCTGATAAATCATCACTTGGTTTGACGCTACTTTGGCAAAACCACGAACGTCGTCGCCAGTCCAAGCGTTGTTCATTTCACCATAGCTACCAAACACCGACGACATCAAATCGAAATTTGATTCAATGCCTTCAACGTGGAAACGGTACGGCGCCAAATGAACGTGTACCAATCCCGAAACGTGTGCTTGGGTATCGGCTAAGAATGTCTCAATGTTACGCATTACAGGCTCCATAAATTGCCCCTTGTGCAATAGACTTCCGTACCAGTTGGCCAACTGTTCTTTCCAGTACAATTGTTGCTCGCTCAATACGTGTTTTTCCAACGTATGGTGCGCTTTGATAATCACCAACGGCGCGGCTGCTTCAAAACCTACCCGTCCTTTGATACCAATAATGGTGTCACCCACGTGGATGTCACGTCCGATACCGAAAGGCGCTGCAATTTCGGTCAATTTCTGAATCACTTCTACCGCACTCATTGCTTCGCCGTTGAGCGAGCAAAGTTCGCCTTTTTCGAAGCCCAACGTAACCCGTTCGGCTTCGGTTTTGCTTACTTGTGTTGGGAAGGCACTTTCTGGCAGGTAGTTATTTGAAGTCAAGGTTTCTTTTCCACCTACCGATGTTCCCCACAAACCTTTATTGATTGAATACGCTGCTTTATGCCATTCTTGATCAACTCCTTTTGATTTTAGGTACTCGATTTCGGCCTCACGTGAGAGACGCATGTCACGAATCGGGGTAATGATTTCGGCTTCGGGCATGATGATGCGGAACGCCATATCGAAACGCACTTGGTCGTTTCCTGCGCCTGTGCTTCCGTGGGCAATGGCCGCTGCGCCAATTTTTTTGGCAAACTCAGCGGCTGCAATCGCCTGAAAAATACGCTCAGCACTCACCGAAAGTGGGTACGTGTTATTTTTTAGAATGTTTCCAAAAATTAAGTATTTGATGCACTCGTCGTAGTAAGCCGCTGTTTTTGAAATAGTTACGTGCGACTTCACACCCAACGAATACGCACGAGCTTCGATAGCTTTCAGTTCTTCGTCCGAAAAACCTCCAGTATCAACCAATACTGAGTGCACTTCGTAGCCTTTGTCTTCCGACAAATATTTGACACAAAATGAGGTATCCAGACCTCCACTAAATGCTAAAACAACTTTCTTTTTTTCTGACATCGGTGGTAAATACAATTTTTTGTTGCAAAGTTAAGATAATCTAAGGAAGGTTACTAAAAAAATAAACCCGCTGACCTTGGTGCCAGCGGGTTAGTGAAGTAATATAGTTTTTATTACGCCATTTCTACTTCTTGTTGGCGATGACGTGCTTTTGCTTCTCTGATTTCGCGTTGTAGCAATACGCGCTGCTTGAGGCGCATCCAGCGTTCGTACAGTTTTGATTCTTTCAAGAAGTCCCAAGGCGCTTTTTTCTCGCTTTTTTGAATCGCTTGTGGGTCGTACATCATTCCTGTACACAGACAGTTTTTACGGTTGGTACGCGTCAATACGTCATAGTTTACACAACTAGAACAACCCTTCCAGAAGGCATCATCCGCAGGTAATTCACTAAACGTAACTGGCTCGTAGCCCAAATCCGAGTTGATTTTCATTACGGCTAAGCTCGTAGTGATACCTATGATTTTGGCTTCTGGATATTTGTTGCGTGATAACTCAAATGCTTTGCGTTTGATGGCTTTTGCAATTCCACTCTTTCGGTGGTCGGGGTGAACGATAAGCCCTGAGTTAGCCACAAATTTACCATGTTCCCAAGTTTCGATGTAACAAAAACCAACCCACTCGCCCAAAAGCGTAGTGGCGATGATTGCCTTGCCTTCGGCCATTTTTTCGCGGATGTAAACTGGAGAGCGTTTGGCAATACCAGTTCCGCGTTGTTTTGCGCTTTCTTCCATCTCTTTGCAGATAGTTTCGGCGAGGTTAAAATGTTTTTCTTCGGCTGTCTCTACAATGTATTGGTCAGATACGATTTCGATGTTTGACATTGTCGTTTAGTCAGGATTAAATCCTCTGCGGAGACAAATAATCCGCTTTGGTGTTGAAAATTGATGATTTTTTGGAAAAGATGCGAAGTATGTTTACCACATAGGCAAACGGATGTCATTGTGTCCTTTCGGACCTACAAACGAATGGCGTAGTATGTGCGCAGCGAGTATGTGAGAGCGTTTTGGCCACCTTTGTAATTTTGTTTTTGAAAAAACGTGACAAATATCGGTTAAATTGTACGAACCATACAAGAAAAAAACGAATTATTTTTTTCGATAGTTCATTTACTTTGGTATGTCGTACTATACATAATTTTTACTTGTTTATAAAACTTGTCAGTTGGCAAATTAGTTTACTCCAAATGCTTACTTTATAAGGTAACACAATACACATTTTCATTTTAAACTACACTATGAAGCCATTTTTTGGGTCTAAGTCATCCGTGGTACTGTCTACCTGTTTGCTTGTAGCAGCGATGTCGCCCTCAGTCATGGGGCAAACCTACACCCCACCTGAGGAAAACCGCTTTACCAAAAACATTCTACTTGAAAAGCTCGACGAACCCACTGAGCTTGTGGTATTGGAAGACCAACGCGTACTTTTTACCGAGCGTAAAGGGAAAGTAAAATTGTTTAACCCCAAAAAACCGAATTCGTACAAAGTAGTAGCCAATCTGCCTGTGTACATTCTGCAAGAATACGGCTTGATGGGTATCAACGTTGACCCTAATTTTAAAGAAAACAAATGGGTCTATCTGTACTATTCACCCGTATCGACCGAAGCAGATACTTCGCAGCGATTGGTACGCATGAAATACGATACTGAAAAAGATACGCTCCTGCCTAGTACCGAACAAGTTTTGTTGCGTGTGCCCGTCAAACGTACTGACTGCTGCCACACGGGCGGCTCGATTGCGTGGGATAAACAAGGCAATTTGTACCTTTCGACGGGTGACGACATCAATCCATTTGGAAACGAAGGATACGGTGCCCTCGATGGTCGCCCTGGTCGAGCAGGTTGGGATGGTCGTTCGACTTCTTCAAACACCAACGACCTGCGCGGAAAAGTGCTTCGTATCAAGCCTCGCCCTGAAGGGGGGTATGACATTCCAGAGGGTAACTTATTTAGCCCCCTAGCCCCCAATGGGGGGACTGCCTTGACGCGTCCGGAAATCTATGTTATGGGAACGCGTAACCCGTACCGTATTTCGGTAGACCAGCGCACTAATTATTTGTATTGGGGTGACGTAGGCCCTGACGCAGGCAACGACAGCCCAACGCGAGGCTCGCGAGGCTATGACGAGGTAAACCAAGCCCGTAAAGCGGGGTATTTTGGCTATCCGCTTTTCATTGGCGACAATCGCCCTTATAATCGTTATGACATGGGTACCAAAGTATCGGGCGAACGTTTTGACCCGCTCAAGCCCATCAACGATTCTCCGCACAACACGGGTATCACCGAATTGCCTCCTGCGCAAAAAGCGTTTATTTTTTACCCCTACGCCGACTCTCCAGAGTTTGGTCCGATTGTAGGTAAAGGGGGGCGTAATGCCATGGCAGGGCCTGTTTACTACTACGATGATTATCCAGAAACCGATGTGAAATTTCCTCGTCATTACGATGGTAAATTGTTTGCATACGAGTGGATTCGCGATTGGATTCACCCTGTGACCATGACCAAAGACGGTGATTTTGTGAAAATGGAAGAGTTTATGCCTAACACCAAATTTAGCCACCCTATCGACATGCAGTTTGCGGTGGACGGCTCGTTGTACGTACTCGAGTACGGTAACACCTGGTTTGCTCAAAATGACGACTCGCGCTTGTCGCGCATCACCTACAACGCTGGTAATCGCAAGCCGTTGGCCGTGGCAAGTGTGCAGAAAAAAGCAGGTTCAGCGCCCATGAAAGCGGAGTTCTCGTCGAAAGGAACGGTGGATTACGATGGCGATGCTCTCAAGTACGAGTGGACGTTTGGAAAAGGTTTGCCCAAAAGCACCGTGGCTAATCCAACGTTTACCTACACAAAACCAGGTATTTACACGGCTATCCTCAAAGTAACCGATAGCAAAGGCAACGCAAGTAGCAGTAGGGTAGAGGTAAAAGTAGGAAACGAACCTCCTAAAGTAGAAGTGGCATTGGCAGGAAACAAATCGTTTTATTGGGAAAACAAACCCGTCGCTTACGAAGTAAAAGTTTCGGACAAAGAAGATGGCAGTTTGGCCAATCAAAAAATCAATCCAGAGGATGTCACCGTGACGGTGGACTATTTGGAAGGGTTTGACAAAACGATTTTGGCGCAAGGCCACCAAGCCAATTTAGGTGTAGCGACGGGCAAACGCTTGATGGATTTGTCGGATTGTAAAGCCTGCCACGACGTAGTGAAAAAGTCGATTGGGCCTGCTTACCGCGACGTAGCCAAAAAATACAAAGGCCAACGTGACATTGAAAGCCGTTTGGCCGACAAAATTATCAACGGTGGTGGTGGCGTATGGGGTGAACAAGCCATGAGCGCTCACCCTCAAATCAAGAAAGAAGAAGCCAAAGAAATTGTGAAGTACATCATGTCGTTGGGCAATGAAAAAGGCCCCGACAAAAAACCCGTGAAAGGTGAGTACGTAACGGTGGCTAAACAAAAAGAAGGATCGTATATTTTCAGAGCCAGCTATACCGATAAAGGAAACCCTGTGGTTGGCCCTCAGACTTCTACAAGTACGGTGGCTTTGCGTCCTGCCAAATTGAAAGCAACTTGGAACGACGAAGCCAAAGACGCCACGACGGTTGAGCTTCCAACAAAATTAGAAGTGTTAGCCCCTGTGAAAAATGGCAGCTATGCGCTTTATAAAGACGTGGATTTGACCGACGTCAGCAGCCTGTCGTGCATGGTGTACGCCAGTCCTGACCGCACCGTAGGCGGTACGATTGAAGTACGTTTGGATAGTTCAACGGGAGCGTTGATTGGTCAGACCGAAGTATCGAATAGTCAAATGGGAACCGTTACGCTCTCCCTCCGCAAGCCTGATAACAAAGTACACGATTTATACTTGGTTTTTACGACCACCAAATCTGTGCCCGAAGGCAATGGTCTCTTTGGTTTAGAATGGCTTCAGTTTAACTCGGGGCAGTAGTTTTTGTTCATTGTTAACCATTTTTGCCGTGGGGCTGGTTGTAAGTAACCAGCCCTATTGTTTTTTATCCTTCTTTTGCCTTCTCACCCAGTAGTTTAAACGTCGTTCCTTGCAGAGTTTCGTTCACACGTAGTTGGCAGGCGAGTCGGCTGGATGAGGTAGCCGAGGGTAGGGTGTCCAAAATATCCAGTTCAGCGTCGCTTACTGATGGCAAGTTTTCTCCCCCGTCCAATACACCCACGTGGCAAGTGGCGCAGAGCGCCATTCCTCCACAAGTAGCCAAAATCGAATACTCGGAAGCTTTTAAAACTTCCATTAAGTTGAGTCCTATTCCTTCGGGAATTTCTAGCGCTTGGCGCTCACCCGTGCGGTCTTCTATTGTGAATTGTATCATGTCATTTTTAAATGTTATTAGAAAGCATTGATTCCGTTTACCGTCGTATATTTAAAACTGAGGTGCTGATTGGGATACACGTATTTGAAGGCGCTTTGGCACATCATGGCTGCCTCGTGGAAACCGGTTAAAATCAACTTGAGTTTGCCAGGGTACGTGTTGATATCGCCAATAGCATAGATGCGCTCAACGTTGGTTGAATAATCAAGGGTGTTTACTTCAATGGCTGATTTGCTGATATTTAGTCCCCAATCAGCGATGGGGCCGAGTTTGGGACTCAAACCAAACAGCGGAATAAAAAAGTCGGACGACAATTGGGTGGTGCTTTTGTCCTTGGCCGCCACAACTACCTCTTTCAAATGACCATTGCCGTTTAGGCCAACTACATTTGACTGCAACAGCAGATTGATACGACCGTGTTGCGCCAACTCAAACACTTTCTCGGCCGAATCGGGTGCGCCACGAAACGAATCACTGCGGTGAATCAAGGTGACGTTTTTGGCCACGTCGGCCAAGTAGGCCGTCCAGTCGAGGGCAGAGTCGCCACCGCCTGCAATCACCACGTTTTTGTCCCTGAATTTCTCTGGATTTTTGACCATGTAATCAACTCCTTTTCCTTCAAATCGCTCCAAATCAGGGATTTCGGGTTTACGTGGTTCGAAACATCCTAAACCACCTGCAATGACCACCACTTGGCAATGCACCTCAGTGTCGTCAGACGTGCGCACTACCAACGAACCATCGGGTTGGCGTTCTACCTTTTCCACGCGCTCGCCTAGCGTAAACGTTGGTTTGAAGGGAGCAATTTGCGCCATGAGGTTGTCCACTAATTCCTGCGCCTTGATGGTGGGGTAGCCTGGAATATCATAAATGGGTTTTTGGGGATAAATTTCTGACAACTGCCCCCCTATTTGCGGCAAGGCATCAATCAAATGGCAACGCATTTTTAAAAGTCCCGCTTCAAAAACGCTAAACAGCCCCACTGGTCCTGCTCCTACAATACAAATATCTGTTGTTTTCATAACCATTAGTAATTTTAATTAATGCATTTTTATTTTTAAATCTGCCTTGTAAAACAAATTAGCGACTACATTAGAACACGAATAGAATGGGTATTTCAAGACGAATTTTAATGGTAAAAGTTGATTTTTTGAAAAATTTGTTACTCTTTTTAAATTTTACCCGCTCCTTAATCAGTTAAATTTACGACAGTAAAAGTAGAACGTTTTGCAGTAGTACGCCAATCATAAAAATGCATAAATTATTACTATAAGTTATAATTGGCAATTTTTGTGTTTTTTCGTGTAGATTTGT
>JALQYJ010000017.1 GCA_023254175.1 Runella sp.
AAACCCGAACGAAGTATTGGCTAAAAGCATTTATAAGAAATATCAAAAAGCAAAAAAGAGAGATGCTGTTGTTTCTATCGTTATTCAAAATGATTATCGTTCAGGAAAACCCATCACTCGCAATAATAAATGGATATTTGAAGCAAATCACGTTTCTGATGTTGCCTTTGGGGTAAGTGATCATTTTCTTTGGGATGGAACATCGCTAAAAGGGGTTACCGAAAAAGATATGAAATAATTAGTAGACATTAATTTTTTTATTTATGCTCAACCCTTTTAAGGCCCAGATCATGAAAATCAAAACTGAAATCAATATCAGGTGAAATTCCCTTCATTTTAATACTTTGGGCTTTACCTTCTTCATCAAGGCTAAAAATGGCAAACGCATCGGCATTCATATCCTGATATTCCCACCGTATGGCAAAGGCATTTCCTTTGTAATAACGCATGGGACCGTTAAGTTTTGGAGAACGGTATGATTTAAACCACAGCTTGCCGTTGTTTAAAAATACTTCAACTTTTCCAAACCAGTTGTCTTTATAAATTCCGATGTATTGATTGGCATCAATTTTAACGGATTTGGACTTTTCTACCGTTTTCCACACTTGTGTAGTAACCTTATCCGAGGAGGCTACCCTTTTTTGGCTCGCCTCATAGTAGTAGTCCACCCAATTGAATTTGTCCAAGCCCAAATAGCTATCCAAAATCGTCTGGGTAATAGCACTGAAGGCAGGCCCGCCACCGCTTTCGGTATTGGTGAGTACGACAATGCCCAGGTTGAGGTCTGGAATCATCACCACTTTGGACAGCATGCCCGGAAGCCCCCCGGTATGGGATACCATCATGTTACCTTTAACATCTGTTAAGAACCAACCTAGTCCATACCCTGCAAAATGCGAGTTGTATCTGGGGCTTTTTCGGGCATTGGTAACAGTATGTATTTGCCACATTTTATGGTGATTTTTTAAGGAAAACAGCGACTGTCCTAAATCCTTGCCGTAATCCCCCTTGTTCAGTCTGGTGATGAGCCATTTGCTGAGGTCGGACACATTGGAAATGATCGCACCTGCGGCACCGTTCATTTTTTCAGGGTCTGTCATATAGTGATTGATGGTGCGCAGTTGGTTGTTGATGGAATTGCTGTGCGGAACGGCCAGTTGGTTGCTGTTCGTTACCCGGTGTATCGAACTGAACGTCTCATTCATTTGCAACGGTTTGAAGATATTGTTGGTAACGAAATCTCCCCATTCCATGCCAGAGACTCTTTTGATGACTTCGCCAGCGACCATGTACAGCAGGTTGTCATAATCCCATTTGGTTCTGAATGCAGATTGTGGCTTAAAGTATTGAAAGCTTTTAATGATATCGTCAATAGTAAAGTCAGCACCATCGGGGAAATGCATCAAATCACCAACCCCAAGCCCCAAACCACTTCTATGTGTAAGCAGATCAGCAATAGTAAAGTTTTGGGTCACGTAGTCGTTGTACATTTTGAATTCGGGGATAACGTCAACGACCTTATCTGTCCACTTTAGCTTTCCCCGATCTTCGAGGATGGCCAGGGCCGCGGTGGTAAATGCCTTGCTGTTGGAGGCGATGGCAAAGAGGGTGTGCTCATCTACCTTTGCTTTTGTGTCCACCGACTTTACCCCGTACCCTTTGGCGTGGATAGGCTTGCCGTCTTTGACGATGGCAACGGCCACCCCTGCCACGTTGAATTTTTGCATGGCATTGTTAACCAGTTTGTCAACTTCCTTTGAAGAAAGTTGCGCTAATACGGTGTTGTGGGGCAGACAGGTAAACAGTAAAAAAAAGAGTACTGCCAGTTTTAGTTTGCCCATCGTTGTCTGTTTGATATACATGTGTTTATTTTTTACTCACGTTGTGAGGTTTATACTTTGAGGCCTTTGCCTCACTAATTTAATACTGAGCGAAGCCAATGAATAGTGCAACTAAAAATATTCTTGTCTTCATCATTTGCTTAATTATTGACTGTTCCTGTATAGAATGTGGGCACTTTTTTTAGGATGTCCAGGCGCACCTTGCCTGAATTTCTTCTTCGATACGCTGCTTTTGTCTTAAAGACCAAAACCGCATCCATGGCTGGAAAGACCGATATGTTTTGTCCCATAGCACCTTTTGCTGAATAAGCCCTTTCAAAACGCTTGTCTTTCACATTTTGGATGAGCCACCACATATAACCATAGCCAAAATCAACCCCAGAGTTCCTAAAAACGGGAACATTGGTGTTCAGTTCTTTGTAATTGGTGCGCTCCTTTAACATCTCATCCACCCAGCTTTCGGAGATGAGTTGGGTGCCATTCCAATTTCCCTTGTTGAGCATCAATAATCCTATCCGTGCCATGTCTCTTGTGGAGAACCACATGGGGTAGGCGAGGTATTTTGAGATGGTGGTGTCTCCTTCCTTTTGCTGAAGGCTTCGATCCCAGTCCTGCATGTTCAGGGGCTTTGCGAGTTGTGCCTCTACTTCGTCATAGATGTTCTTCCCGGTCTCTTGCTCAAAAATATAGCCTGCCACGTTGAAGTCCCAGTTGCTATACAGCCAGTAACTGCCATGTTTTACACTGCCTCTTTTGGGAGCATATTGCTGCATACCACCTGGATACCCCTCCTTATGATAGACACCGGATCTGGCAGAAATAATCTCTTGGACAGTTGCCTTTTCTTCCTCTGGCAAAATGCCATCTACATCATCAATGCCTAGCTGTTTGATGGTTTTGTTTAAATCGATAGTTTTATCTTCTACATACTTACCATAAATCATAGAAAGCACACTTTTTCGGCAAGAAGCGATATAACTGTTCTCTTCCACATCGCCATATTCAAAAATGATTTTGCCTTTGTGGACAATCATCATTCCTGTTATGTGAGTACTATCTATAATATACTTTCTAAAGGTCTTTAAGCTTTTATAATCCCAATTTTCATTGGTTTTATCAATATTGTATTCCCATGTTGCATCTGGAAATGTTTGCCCAAAAAGTGTATTGGACACAAAGAAGGATGCGATTATTAAGATGGTTTTTAGTTTCATAATTGCTTTATTTCTGTTTAGTGTTTATTAATCTATAAATTAATAATGCGGCTCTTTGTGTAAGCTCGTTAAAGCGTGTTAAATCCATACGTTCATTGGGCGTATGCGAGCCACCACCCATAGTACCTAAGCCATCTAAGCCATCAACATAGTTGGCTACAAACGAAATATCACCTGCTCCTCTCTTTGCAGGGTCAAATGCCTTTACTTCACCATGACCTAAATCTTGACTTACCTTATCCAATACTTTTAAGACTTCATAATTTCCTGGAGTGGGTTTCATAGGAGGGTATGACAATTTGAAGGTAATGGTGGCTCCTGTCTTTGGAAGGTGTTTTGATACAATCTCATTCATTTTATCCATGGTAGCTTGTATTTGTTCTTCTGTAAGACATCTTATGTCTCCACTAACAATGGCCTTTTGTGCTACAATGTTTGTTTTTCCAAAGGTATCACCCTTACCTTGTGAAGCATTGTAATTTACTGTGGTACCTCCAACAACCGTTGCAGGGTTAAAGGTTAAGTTTTGCTCTGGTAACTCGTTGTAGAATGCGTTTAAAATTCGAGCCATCTCAAATATGGCACCTGCTCCGGTACCTTTTGAAAAAACACCTGAAGAATGGGCTCTTTTACCAGTAGTTTCTAACAACCAACTGCCTGAGCTTCGTCTTGCAACCGTTGCATAATTAAATCCTGTGGCACTTTCAAAGCCTAAGGCGATGTCGCTTCGCTTGGCGGCATCAATCAAGTCTTTTCGACTAATACTTATGGGATTTCCTGCTTTTTCTTCATCGCTTGTAAATGCGGCAATTATTTGAGTATTTTTCAATGCTCCTGCTTGCTGTAATGCCTTTAGGGCATAAAGGATAATGATATTACCTCCCTTCATGTCATCCACACCCGGACCATACACCATATTTCCTTCTCTTGTGAATGTTTGAAATGGACTGTCCTCTTCAAAGACAGTATCTAAATGTCCTATTAGCAATATCTTTTTCCCATTAACATTTCCTGTATTTAACTCACAAAATAAATGGTCGCCTCTTTTAACTTCTGCAGGTAGTTGTTTGAAAGTGGCGGTAAAACCAATGGCTTCAAACTCTTTTGCAAACTCGCGCCCAACTTTGTTTACGCCTTCAATATTAAGGGAGCCGCTGTTCATGTTCACTTGCTTTTCTAAAAGTGCAATGGCGTCATCGTTGTTGGCTTTTACGTAATTTACAATACGCTTCTCTATTTTAGTGAGTTTTTGTGCAACGATTGGTTGGCATACTAAAAGGAGCAGTAAGATTTTAAGTGTCTTGAATGTTTTCATGGTGTTACTTAATTATTGATGGTATTTAAACTTTTTAAAATTCAGTTTTATTTCTTTACTGGCAATTCAATATGCGTTGGGTACTTGGCAGAGAAATAGATTCGTTGCTCTGCCTTTATAAAATCTTCTTCAGTAGCTTCAAAAATACTCGGCACAAATTTTTGAGGATTACGATCTATTACTGGAAACCATGAGCTTTGTACCTGAATCATAATACGATGGCCTTTTTTAAAGGTGTGGTCTATATTATGTAAATCTATTACATATTCTTCAGGTTTGTTAGGCGTCAACGCTTTTGGTTTTTCAAAACTTTCTCTGTAGCGCCCCCTAAATACTTCCATAGCCACAGGAAACTGGTAATTGCTCATCAAGATATTTTCTTCATCAAAATTAGGGTACACATCAATTAGCTTTACCACCCAGTCTGAATCAGTGCCAGAGGTACTAGCAAACAATCGGGTAATGATGTTGCCAGTTACTGTTACATCTTCGGTCAAGACCTCTCCTGTAAAGCTAACTACATCGGGACGGGTATAAACAAAACGCTGGTCTTCTACCTGCCAGCTTCTCCAGCGACTCCCTTTACCATAAGTGGCTTCTATGGGCAATGTACGATACGGTACAGGTCTTGCAGGATCGCTGGTATAACTTGTAAAACCTTCAGCTACTTTTGGTTTTAAAAATGAGTTGGTATTGTTAGGTCCAATATATAATTTTTTTATTTCAATGTCTTTTGGTGGCCAACTGTCATAACTTTTCCATTGGTTAGATCCTGTTTGAAAAAAATGGGCTTCTTCAAAATTTCCATCACCTTCATCTTTTAGCCAGAAGTCAAACCATTGCTTTTCCTTTTCTCGAAAGTGAACGGCCGTCTTGCTGCCAAAATTAATCCTGCCCAGACTATCACCATCCATTCGACCCCAACCTCCATGATTCCAAGGCCCCATGAGTAGATAGTTGCGATTGGATTTATCTTTTTTCTCCATATGAAGGTACAAAGCCTGTGGTCCATTCAAATCTTCTTGGTCATAATAACCACCAACATGCAAAATAGGAATTTCGGGTTCACTCATATAAGTAAAGGCAGACTGCTCTTTCCAAAGGGCATCATAATCAGGGTGGTTGACGAAGCGTTCCCAAGTGGGTAAACGACCATGTAAATATTTTTCATTTACATTCTTTAATGGACCAAGATTCAAATACCAATCATATAAATCGAATTGTGGAAAAGGGAAGCTACTGTTTTTGGTAGGGTCATTTTCAAAGAGATAAGCGTACTCCAACCCATAACTTAGTCTAAAAGCTCCATTATGATGAAAATCATCTCCAAGGTACATATCGGCTGGAGAGGCCTGCTCCGATGAAGCTTTTAGTGCCGGATGTGGGTCAACTACCGCTACCAAGGCAGTCCACCCAGGGTACGAAATACCGCGAATCCCAGCTTTACCATTATTATTCTCCACGTTTTTTACCAACCAATCTACCGTATCGTGACAATCGGTGCTTTCATCGGTTGCGTTTGGATTGGTAAGGTGGTAAAGGGGTTTATTCATTTCCATTTTCCCTTCACTCTTAAATTTTCCCCGTATATCTTGATACACAAAAATATAGCCATCTTTTGCCAACGCACTTTCATAGGGAATGGCTGTCATATCTACTGTATCTCTTTCCTTGGCACCATAGGGTGTGCGTTTTATAAGAATAGGCAATTTTTCTTTTGCTCCAATGGGAGTATAGATGGTGGTATAGAGTTTTATTCCATCTCGCATAGGAACCATGGTAGCGGTTTTGGTGTATAGTTTATAGGATTGGGCTTGGGCAACTGTATGTGCTATCAATGAAAAAAAGAGGCACAATAGCAGTCCTTTTGATGTATTTATCAGAAAATGATTCATAGTGAATGGTTATTTTTTATTGAATTGTCGGTTGATGAACTCAAAAGCTGCTTCATAGGCTTGTATCCAGTGCCGATGTAGCAAAAAGCTGTGCACCTCATCAGGGAAAACCAGTTGCTCAAAAGGCACATTTCGTTCTCTAAGCAATTCTGCCAGTCTTACCGTTTCGGTGAAATTCACATTTCGATCGTCATCACCATGGATGAATAATACTGGCGATTTCCATCCGTCTATATAGTATTCTGGGGAAGATTGAAAAGCGAGTTTTGCAAAGGCTTCTAACTTCTCTGGCGAATAGGAACTCACAAAATTGCGAATGGCTTCATTCCAATCATGCACTCCGTGAATATCCACCCCACAGGCAAACAAATCGGAGGCCCTCGCCAGCCCATGCGCTGTTAAATAACCGCCATAACTACCGCCCCAAAGCGCAATCTTTTTTGCATCGACATCATCCCTGTTTTTCAGGTATATGCCGGCTCCTGCTAAATCAAAATACTCGCTGGCTCCCTGTGCTCCATAATTTAGTGCTTCCCTGAATTCCATACCATAGCCAATGCCACTTCTGTAATTTAACGAAAGTACTACGTAGCCCTTTGAGGCAAAATATTGGTTCAACGCATAGGCGTTGGAATAATACGAGCTGTAATGAAAGCCT
>JALQYJ010000079.1 GCA_023254175.1 Runella sp.
TTAAATCCAATTGCTTTTTTAACTTGCGTAAAGGGCAGGACAAAATGAGAAACCGCATTGGAAGTGCGCACGTCGATATAATAGTCGTACTCTTCATTTTTCAGTACTGCAATCGCTTTTTTAAATGTCGCATAAAACTGCTTTATTTTCTGCCAATCACTCACCTTAGCCCGATTACTGAGAAAGTGGTCGATGCAGATGATTTGACGAACGTAAGGATTGTGCTCGCTTACTACTTTACACCAAGTAGGAGTAAGTACATCAATGATGGCATTGGGATATTTTTGACGAATCAGCGGAAACATGTACGAAACCGTCAAGGCGTCCCCCATGTGCCCCAACGAAGCCACCAATACCTTAGGCGCATTCGAAATAGGAGCACGTTTCCTTTTTTTATAGAACCATTTGGCATAGGCATCTATAAAAAAGTCGGTCAAACGCATCGGAATCGTTTCGCGAGGGGTTCCGCTGTAATATCGCTTCATTAATGAGGTGTCGTTCGTTGTTTAAAAGGTGTAACCTAGTTGGTTAAATTTCTCTTTCCAAAACTCCAACTCGTGAATATCCCACGCGTGGCATCCAAAAGGGAGCTGCTGACCGTTAAGTTCAAACGATTTTGTCGGCATATCTTCCACGGCAAACCGCAACGCTTCTCGCCAATGAGGCACCCGTACCCGCTGGAAGTAACGGTTCATTTCAATACAAAAAAATACATCTTCATTATAAAATGAGCCTTTTCCTGCCAAATAACGCTCGATGGTTGCACGTTGCGAGCGTACGATATTAAGCATTTTTTGAACCTTACGAAGCGAAAACCCACCATTTCCGACGGTCATCTTGAGAACAACGTCTAGCGGTTGGTTGTTTCGATTTTTATCGCGTAAGTCCAGCCAAATCGCCAATTGCTTTTTGAGATAAAAGACTAGCTTGTTCGTAGTTGACGAAAAATCGCGCTCAATTCGCCAAGGGGCACCAATGTAATCGTATCCTTTGTTACACCATTCGAGCAGTTCATCCCGAAACACAAACGCATCTAGCTGATAGATAAGCAAATACTCGTAGCTCAAAAAGCGCTCGTAAAACTCTGTCGAAAGCATCAGTCGATTGTAGGTCTGCACGCTTTTAAAATAATCGTCTGCAAAAGGTTCAAACTGTAATTGAGGATGAAGTTTCTGCAAATAATCAAGGTTCAGCGACTGAGGTTTAACGATTTTAATGGGATGTTTGGCTAAAACTTTTAAGCATTGGGTAAAAGCAATCTGTTCGTGGACAGTAAAGTTAGATTTATATATGGGAATCACAACAACGACTGGGCTCATACCACCTTTGGGTTGGTGTTGAATTTTTTGGAGCAACAAAAGTGGCTCAAAGGTACAAGAAAAAGCGCATCCAAAATAAAATTTTACCGATACCCTTTGAAAATCACCTCTGATTAACGTTTATTCGTTCGGCAGTTATGCCCTGTAATTTTGGCCTCAAAAATAGGCTGTTTGGTCTCAAAGGAACATCCACCTGATATTTAGCAAAAAATTGTACATTTTTTATACGCTCACGTGTTGTCAAAGAAAATTTATCGCTAATTTTGCGGCAAATTTATGAATCACTATAAACTTTATATCATAATATGGTAGCTGTAAGACCGGATGAGGTTTCGGCGATACTTCGGGAACAATTGGCAGGAGCCAAGACCGACGCCCAACTCGAAGAAGTAGGTACGGTGCTCCAAATAGGTGACGGTGTAGCCCGTATCTATGGCCTTACCAAAGTACAAGCAGGAGAGCTTCTCGTGTTTGAAAATGGACTCAAAGCCCTTGCTCTTAACCTCGAGGAAGACAATGTCGGAGCCGTATTACTTGGCGAATCGACCGAAATCAAAGAAGGTGATACCGTAAAACGTACTGGCGAAATTGCCTCTGTAAAAGTAGGTGAAGGTATCGTTGGACGTGTAGTAAACACACTTGCGGAGCCTATCGACGGTATGGGCCCTATCCAAGGCGAAACGTACGAAATGCCACTTGAGCGTAAAGCTCCAGGGGTTATCTTCCGTCAGCCTGTAACTGAGCCTCTTCAAACAGGTATCAAATCAATCGACGCCATGATTCCAATCGGACGTGGCCAACGCGAATTGGTGATTGGTGACCGTCAGACGGGTAAAACTGCCGTTTGTATCGATACCATCATCAACCAAAAAGAATTTTACGACAAAGGTGAACCCGTATATTGTATCTACGTAGCCTGCGGTCAGAAAGCCTCTACCGTAAAACAAGTAGAAGCTACCCTTCGTCGTTATGGCGCTATGGACTACACTGTTATCGTTTCTGCGTCAGCAGCTGATCCTTCACCGATGCAATTCTTCGCTCCATTTACAGGGGCTGCTATCGGAGAATACTTCCGTGATACAGGCCGTCCTGCCTTGGTAGTTTATGATGATTTGTCGAAACAAGCCGTTGCTTACCGTGAGGTCTCTCTTTTGCTCCGTCGCCCACCAGGACGCGAAGCCTACCCAGGAGACGTATTCTACCTCCACAGCCGTTTGTTGGAGCGTGCCGCGAAAATCAACACCTCGGATGACATCGCGAAAAACATGAACGATTTGCCACCTTCATTGAAAGATAAGGTAAAAGGTGGTGGTTCATTGACCGCCCTTCCAATCATTGAAACACAAGCGGGTGACGTATCGGCGTATATCCCAACCAACGTAATCTCCATTACAGACGGTCAGATTTTCTTGGAATCTAACCTCTTCAACGCGGGTATTCGTCCAGCCATCAACGTAGGTATCTCGGTATCACGCGTAGGAGGTAACGCTCAGATTAAGTCAATGAAAAAAGTAGCAGGTACGCTTAAACTTGACCAAGCGCAATTCCGTGAATTGGAAGCATTTGCCAAGTTTGGGTCAGACCTTGACGCCGCTACCAAATTGACCATCGACCGTGGTCGCCGTAACCAAGAAATCCTGAAACAAGGTCAGTTTTCACCAGTTAGCGTAGGTGACCAAGTAGCGATTATCTATGCATCTATCAACGGGGTACTGGACAAAGTAAGCGTTTCAAAAGTAAAAGAATTTGAAACCGAATTTATCCACCAATTAAAAGCTTCGCATCCAGAAGTGCTGAAAGCATTGGCTGCTGGCAAATTGGACGATTCGGTAACAGATACTATCAAGAAACTAGGTCGCGAACTGGCTCCTAAATATGCCTAATTTACTGCATTAGCAGGTTCATATCGAATGTCTCGCATCAAAGAAATCGTAAAGGCTACGCCCCTGATTGGGCAAGTAGCTCGATTTATCGGAAAATATCGCACACGGGTACCCGCAGGGCACTTTTATAGCCCTATTGTATCGGTGGACGAAATACGTAAACGTGAAGAACAAATTTACCCCACACCTCCACCACGGACGTTGCCAGGGATTAATCTTCACGAAGAGGCACAAGTAGCCTTGATGCAGACGTTTGCTTCGTCTTACTTTGGGAGTGTTCCGTTTACGGATAATCCCCAAGAAGGCTTTCGGTATTATTTTGTCAACAAGTATTTCATTCACGCCGACGCGACTACGCTGCATTGCATGATGCGGCATTTTAAGCCCAAGCACATCATTGAAGCAGGGTCTGGGTTTTCATCGGCTGTGATGTTGGATACCAACGAACGGTTTTTGAACCAAAGCGTAAAGTTCACGTTTATTGAGCCTTATCCCAACCGTTTGTATTCGTTGTTGACACCCGCCGACCGCCAACAGACCACCATTTTTGAAAAAACATTGCAGGACATCCCTGTAGAGTATTTCGAGCAATTAGGAGAAAACGACATCTTGTTTATTGATTCGACCCACGTATCAAAAACAGGAAGCGACGTCAATTATTTTTTGTTCGAGATATTCCCCCGCCTCCAACCTGGAGTCATCGTTCATGTTCACGACGTATTTTATCCTTTTGAGTATCCCAAAGCGTGGGTAATCGATGGAAATGGACGTTTTGGCTGGAACGAAGCCTACATGATGCGGGCCTTTTTGATGTACCAAAATCAGTTTGAAGTATTGTTTTACAACGATTTTCTTCAAACGTTTCACTCAGAATGGTTATCTCAGCACATGCCAACCTACGCTACACGCGGACGAGGATCGAGTATTTGGCTGAGAAAAACCAAGTAAAAAGCAGTAAGTTTAAATAGTTTTATCCTGTACGGAAACTATTAACAAATAACAGTTAACGGTAACACACAATGGCTTCACTGAAGGAAGTTCGCAGTAGAATCACGTCGGTTAACTCGACGCAACAAATTACGAAGGCCATGAAAATGGTGGCCGCCGCTAAACTTCGCCGTGCGCAAGACGCCATCATTCAGATGCGCCCTTACGCTAAGAAGTTGAGCGAAATGCTTGCAACGGTATCAGCAGGAG
Organism: Runella sp.; assembly: GCA_023254175.1. Classification (GTDB taxonomy): domain Bacteria; phylum Bacteroidota; class Bacteroidia; order Cytophagales; family Spirosomataceae; genus Runella. The sequence goes on from JALQYJ010000079.1 coordinate 4,400, forward strand.
CTGAAACCGCCGCAGAAAGCCCATTTAAGCAGGTCCGTTCGGTAGAAAAAGTGTTGATTGTCACTGTTACTTCTGACCGTGGCCTTTGTGGGGCGTTCAATTCTAATATTGTAAAAGCCGCCAACCTTCTTATCAACGAAAAATACCCTACGCAAGCTGCGAAAGGCAACGTAGAAATTTTGGCATTGGGTAAAAAAGGAGGCGAGGCGTTTCAGCGCAGAGGCTTCCATGTAAATACAACTTACATGGATGTATATACTCGTTTGAGCTTTGGCGTCGTAAAAGAAGCCGCTGAAAGTATCATGGCCGACTTTGAAGCTGGAAAATACGACGCGGTAGAAATAGTTTTTAATGAGTTTAAAAACGTTGCTACCCAAATCATCCGCGCCGAGCAGTACTTGCCTATCGTCGCTGACGAAACAGCATCTCAAAACGTATCCGCTTCGGGTGCTAACTACGTATTTGAGCCATCAGAAGAGCAAATCGTGCAAGATTTGATTCCTAAGACGCTCAAAATTAAATTGTACCGTGCCGTACTCGAATCCAATGCGTCGGAACACGGTGCGCGGATGACGGCGATGGACAAAGCAACCGACAACGCTCAAGAGCTTTTGAAAGCGTTGCGTTTGGAATACAACCGCTCACGTCAAGCGGCTATTACCAAAGAAATCCTCGAAATCGTGGGTGGTGCCGAGGCTTTATCACAAGGCTAATCCCCAACGATTTTTATATTCAAAAGCCTGTCTCCTCAAAGATAGGCTTTTTTTGTATCCCCCCCTTCCCTATTTTTCTTCAATAACCCTTGGCCTTATTTTAAAAAAAATGAGTAATGTATAGTCACCGTTGCCTTACTGACATAAGCACCTAATTGACTATCTGCTATGACCTCACAGACTTCTCGGAGAAAATTTCTCAAAGGTTCGCTGGCTACCTTAGCCACGTTTTCTATTGTGCCTCGGCACGTGCTGGGCAAAGGCTATCTCGCTCCTAGCGACCAACTTACCAAAGGAATCGTCGGCGTAGGCGGCATGGGTCGTGGCCACATTCCGTACGCAGGAACGCGGGTAGTGGCCGTGTGCGATGTGGACAAACGACACATCAAACTGGCCCTCGATGAGCTAGGCTCCAATGCGTCTGGCGTAAAAACCTTTGGGGATTACCGAGAACTGATTCAATTACCCGAAGTGGACATTGTTCACGTGGCTACTCCCCCCCACTGGCACGGTATTATTGCTGCCGACGCCGCCCGCGCAGGCAAGGACGTATGGTGCGAAAAACCCATGACCCGAACCATCGGCGAAGGAAAACGCTTGGTAGAAGCCGTGCAACAACACGGTCGGATTTTCCGCCTCAATACCTGGTTTCGGTTCGAGTCCAACTTTTATGGCATGAACTCTACCGTTCGTCCCATCAAAAAACTGGTAGAAAGTGGGCTATTAGGTTGGCCGCTTAAAGTCACCGTGAGCCGCCACACGGGCTTCGATTGGAAGTTTTACTGGGTTGGCAAAACCGACTTAACGCCCGAACCCGTTCCCGCCGACCTCGACTACGACATGTGGCTAGGCCCTGCGCAGTACAAACCCTACAACGCTCACCGCGTCCACAATACCTTCCGTGGTTACTGGGACTACGATGGTGGTGGCTTGGGCGACATGGGACAACATTACTTAGACCCTATCCAGTATTTCCTAGGAAAAGATGATACCAGCCCCATCAGCGTAGAAATAGATGCACCACAGCAACATACGGACGCCGTAGGCACTTGGCGACGCATCGAATACACCTACGCCGACGGCTGTAAAATCATCCTCGATGGCGACGGTAAAGATGAGAACGTTCCGTACATCGAAGGCCCTAAAGGTAAACTTTACCCCAATTTCAGGTCAGATATTCCTGATTTGGAGAAAAAACTAGCCGCTTTCCCTGACCCCGAACCTCAAGTAACTGACTTTGCCGAAGCAGTAAGAAAACGTCAAAAATTTGCGCTCAACGAAGAAAATGGCCACCGTTCTTGCACAATTGTCAACATGGGATTGACTGCATTGCGTTTGGGTCGCTCACTCAAGTTTGACCCTATCACACAGCTTTTTGTGGACGACGAAGGTGCCAACCGCCTCATCGACCAACCCATGCGCGGCCCTTGGACTATGTAACTTTAAATGTCGAATTTTTGATTTCTCTCAACAAAACAGGACTTTCATGAAATATACCATACATCTACTTTTAGGGCTCTGGCTAAGTTCCACGGCCGTCATGGCGCAGGTGGACGCCCGAATTACCAATCTTTTACGACAATTTCCCTCCCAAAACGCCAAACAGCAGCAAAAAAACATGGACGACATAGCGGCACTTGGTAAAACAGGAATTGCAACTTTGGCTTCACAACTCTCATCACCCGATAAGGCAGAACACGCCAAAGTACAATATGCAGTGGGTGGATTTACGTATTACGTTACCCAAGCTGGCAAGGACGAATGGCGGAGAATGGCGGCTGAAGCCTACGCTGAAGCACTGCCCCGCGTAAGCGATAAAAACAACCAAGCCTTTCTGATTTTTCAACTTCAACAAGTGGGAAAAGACGAAGTCGTAGGAACGTTGGCCAACTACTTGACAGATGCACAATTGAGCGGCCCTGCTGCACGAGCCCTTGGTAAAATTGGAACAGCCCAAGCGACAAAAGCCTTGAACCAAGCCCTTTCCACAGCGACGGGTGAGGCTCAAATCTCTCTCATCGAAGCCCTTGGCGACGCCAAAGTAAGTGATGCTGTCCCTGCCATTGAGCGAATCGCTGCGGGTGCCACGGGCAATTTACAAAAAGTGGTTCTCTATTCTCTTGCTCAAATTGGCGCCAACTCTTCTGTATATACGTTATCTAATGCCACAGCGAAAGCCAACTATACCTACGACGTTACCAATGCTACTTCGTCGTATTTAGTATATTTGGAACGTTTGGTTGAAAATGGTCAAAAAGCGTTGGCTATTAAAAGTGCCACTGCGCTCTTAAAAAGTGCCATCTCCGACAAACAAACTCCTACTCGCACGGCTGCCTTGAAAATTTTGGCCGATGCACAGGGAGCGTTGAGCGTCCCAAGTCTCCAAAAAGCAGTCGCTAGTCCTGCCATTCAGGAGCGAGTTGCCGCTTTGAAACTGGCTCAAAAATTCCTTACCCCTGCCAATACGCAACAATGGATAGTGGCTTTGCCACGTTTCAAACCCGAAGCGCAAGCCGAAGTGATTATAATGTTGGGGCAAGCCGACGCCAAAACCGCCCTTCCTGCCCTCCTCAAGCAACTTTCTAGCAAAATAAGTATGGTTAAAATTGCGGCGATTGGCGCTTCCGCAAAGATTGGTCAAGAAAGTGTTTTAAAGAACTTATTGGACGTCCTGAAAAATAGCTCAGACGACGAAGTGAAGGCCGTCAAAACTGCGCTTTTGTCGCTCAAAGGAGACAATGTGGTCAATCAAGTAGCCGCGGCACTACCGACACAACCAGCCAACGCCCAAGTGGCTTTGCTTGAGTTTTTGGCTGCACGCGCGGCTGATTCGAAAATTGATGTGGTATTGGGGCAACTAAAAAACAACAACCCCAGCGTTAAAAATGCAGCTTTTTCTGCCCTCAAGCGCGTTTCGATGCCGAAGGATTTACCTACATTGTACGAACTCTTAGGCTCAATTTCGGCACCTACTGAATTGCTAGCTACCCAAGAAGCCATTACCTCTGCTCTCAAAGGTTCAGGAAATACCACTCAACAAACCCAGCTTTTATTAGAACAAATCAATAACGTAAGCGCAGAGAAAAAGCCCGCGTATTTGCGCGTTTTGGCCAACATCGGTACCCGTAAAGCATTGCAATTTGTGAGTTCTTCTTTTGCCAATGGCTCAGGTTTAGCCCAACAAGCAGCACTTTCTGCACTGGCCAATTGGTCGGATGTAAGTGCCATTCCTGAATTACATAACATTGGAAAAAGCACGACTGATGCCTCTTTTACTGAACAAGCCGTGGCAGGAATTATCCGTGCGGTAGCAGCGTCAAAACAAAATCCTACGCAGCGAGTGCTTTCACTGCGCGAAGCTTTGTCTATTGCCAAAACATCAGCTCAAAAAGAAAGTGTGTTGAAAGAATTGGTACGCAACCGTACGTTTAATGCGCTTTTGCTGGCAGGGCCTTACTTAGACGATGCCTCTCTCCAACAAACAGCCGCCCAAGTGGTCATCAATGCTGCGCTTTCTAGTAAAGACTTCAACGGTAGTACCGTTCGTGCTTACCTTAACAAAGCCCTCAACTTTGCCTCTAGCGATGCGCAGAAAGAGGCAGTGCGCAAACATTTGGCCGAACTTCCTGCGGGGGATGGCTTTGTTTCTTTGTTCAACGGAAAAGATTTAACAGGTTGGAAAGGATTAGTCGCTAACCCAATTGCCCGCGCTAAAATGCACCCTGATACTCTTGCCGCCAAGCAGCTTAAAGCCGACGAAAACATGCGTAAAGGCTGGGTAGTCAAAGAAGGTGATTTGGTTTTCACGGGTCACGGCGATAACCTTTGCACGGTGAAAAAATACCGCGATTTTGAGATGTTTGTAGACTGGAAAATAGAGCCTAAAGGCGATGCGGGTATTTATTTGCGCGGCTCTCCTCAAGTACAAGTTTGGGATACCTCACGCGTAGAGGTGGGGGCACAAGTGGGTTCTGGAGGGTTGTACAACAACCAAAAAAACCCAAGCAAGCCACTCAAAGTAGCCGACAATGCCATCGGCAACTGGAATACCTTCCGTATTATTATGAAAGGCGACCGCGTAACGGTGTATTTAAACGGGGAGTTAGTGGTGGACAACGTGATTTTGGAAAATTATTGGGACAGAAAACTGCCCATTTTTGCCAGCGAACAACTTGAGCTTCAAGCCCACGGAACGTTGGTGGCCTACCGCGATATTTACGTCAAGGAATTACCTAGTCCTGAGCCATTTGTATTAAGTGAACAAGAGAAAAAAGACGGCTTCAAGGTATTGTTTGATGGTACCAATATGTATGAATGGCAAGGAAACACCACCGACTACATCATCGAAAACGGCGACATGGTGATTTATCCTAATCGTGGTGGCAAAGGCAATCTTTACACCAAAGATGAATACAGCGATTTTGAGTTCCGTTTTGAGTTTCAACTTACCCCTGGTGCCAACAATGGCCTAGGAATACGCGCGCCGCTTCAGGGCGATGCTGCTTATGTTGGCATGACTGAATTACAAATTTTGGACAACGACGCTGAGATTTATAAATCCTTGCAACCTTACCAATACCACGGCTCGGCTTACGGAATTATTCCTGCCAAACGAGGATTTCACAAACCTCTTGGACAATGGAACTACCAAGAAGTAGTAGTAAAAGGCTCAAAAATAAAAGTAACCCTCAACGGAACAGTCATTTTGGATGGCGACCTAGCCGAAGCATCTAAAAATGGAACTGCTGACCACCGCGACCACCCTGGCCTAAACCGCACTTCGGGATACATTGGCTTTTTGGGTCATGGTGATGTCGTTCGTTTCCGTAACATTCGCGTAAAAGATTTGACAGTGGTTCCACCCGTTGAACAATCTGAACCTATTCCAACTGATAAGAAAAAACGAAAGAAAAGGTAAATACAGACCAGACCTGTAAGGTTTTTGAAACCTTACAGGTCTTATACATCTTCCAACAACTTAAACCCTTCACCATGAAGGTTCATAATTTGAAGTCTTGGGTCATCCTTGAGAAACTTACGTAGTTTAGTGATATACACATCCATACTACGGGCATTAAAATACGAATCGTCACCCCAAATCAATTTTAACGCAAAACTGCGATTGATAGGTTGATTTTTATTTTCACAGAACAACTTCATTAACCCTGATTCTTTACTCGTCAACTTCTGCGAAACACCATTTCTTGTGAGCAATTGGTGGTCTGCATCAAAGGTATAACTTCCCAATTGAAACACACTCGGCTGTGTCTCCACAATAAAAGTTGCTTTTTGATAACGACGCAGTACCGCCTGAATCCGCAGCAGTAATTCTTCCATGCTAAACGGCTTGGTGATGTAGTCGTCGGCGCCTACTTTAAAACCCTGAATCGTATCTTCTTTCATGCTTTTGGCCGTCAGAAAAATAATAGGTACGTCTTTGTCGGTCAGGCGAATTTCTTTGGCCAACGAGAATCCGTCTTTTTTGGGCATCATCACGTCAAACAAACATAAATCGTACATTCCCTCTAAAAATGCCTTCAAACCCGCATTGCCATCGGTAGTCAAATCGGTTTTATAACCTTTGTTGGTCAGGTATTCTTGTAAAAGTTGCCCCAAATTCGGGTCATCCTCGGTCAAAAGAATGCGAGTTATGGGAGGTTTAGTCATGTTTCAATGGCAATTTTACGGTAAATATACTTCCTTTTCCTAATTTACTTTCTACTTCAACGGCTCCGCTGTGTGCCTCCACCATCTTTTTGACGTAGCTAAGGCCAAGGCCAAAGCCTTTGACGTCGTGAATGTTTCCCGTCGGAACGCGGTAGAAAGGGTCAAAAATTTTGGTTTGTTGCTCTTTGGTCATTCCACACCCTTGATCGCTTACGCTTACATATACAAAACCGTCATCGCTATATGTCTCCACGGAGATATGAGGCGTTTTGGGCGAATACTTGTTGGCGTTATCAATCAGGTTGGTCAAAATATTGGTCAGGTGCAGCTCGTCGGCTTCCACCAATTCGTCGGTGGCCTCAAAACTCAGTTCGATTTCACCCTCACGTTGCTCTAATTGCACCCCCAAGTTGTTGAGTACTTTCTCAATCACATCATGGATGTTGACTTCGGTAGGTTTGAGTTTGATTTCGCCACGATCGAGCAACGCCATTTGTAACACCTTCTCCACGTGCCCGCCCAAGCGCTGCGTTTCATCCCGAATGATACCCAAATACCGCTGGATTTTAGCTTTTTCACTTTGCAGCGTTTCCACTTGTTCGCGAGCCATGCTCACGGCCAACGAAATCGTCGAAAGCGGCGTTTTGAACTCGTGCGTCATGTTGTTGATAAAGTCATTTTTAACATCCGAGAGTTTTTTTTGCTGCAAAATCGTCGTCACAGCCACGTAAAAACATCCCAAAATCACCAGTAGCAACAGGACTGAACTCACCAGCGTAAAGCTCATATTTTGCAAAATAAACACTTGCCTTTCAGGGAAATAGACCAGTAACTGACTCGGCAACGTATTGATTTCGTTAGGAAATAAACTCACCCGAAACAGCCCACTCCCCGTCGTATCGGGACGGTAAGCGATGGTTGAAAACAATACCTTTGACTGGTTATTGTTTTGAATCGCAAATTCATAGGGCAATTCAATACCTCGTTCAGCCAACGATTTTTTCACCAACGAATCAATCATCAAACGGTTTACGCGTTGCTCCATTGGGCGTTTACTAAACAACAAATCTTTGAATACATCTTTCAGCAAATCGGTCTGCGATGCTAACGTTTTCGATTTTGCTCCATTGTCCTCACTTTTTGCTCTTTTTTCGAGGGGCTGACGGGCTTTTTGCACCGACGAGCGCACTGTCATCATCACCGAACTATTGCCGAGCGTATCGACGGGCATCAATACCCGTCCCATTTGGTCAAACCAGGCTTCAAACATCCGTTCTTGTTCGGTATGAATCCGCAAAAACCGCTCAATATGCGGCAACTCGTCGTTGCGTTGTCTCAAAATTTCATTGATAAAACTGGCCTGAAAATCGGTCATCAACCGATTACGCGGCGTCAGTGCATCGGTTGGGTTAGTACCCGTCAGGTTACCATCTCGCCCCGCCGAGACCGTATATTCGTCGGGCAGTCGCTGCTTAGGTGTTTGCGTTTTTTTGGCCAATCGGTTCTTATTCAGCGCCTCCAGTTTCCGCTGCTGCTGTTCAATTTCCTCGCGTTGTCGAATCAAATAAATGATTTCCTGTTTCTCCAGTTTACGGACGACATCCTGCAACGCATCCGAGACTTTGAGCTCAAACTGCTCATTGCGCAACACCAACGCACTCGTAATCCAATACCATTGAAACCCCATCAGACTGAGCGCCGCTAGTCCCATCAGAGAAATCAACAAACGTATTTTTTGTTTCGTCATCATTTTTTTCCAACTCATGCAACGTTTCTTTCCCAAACCCCGACTTTCTAAACGTATCCGTCGATTATGCATCCAAAATAACGCAATTCGACCCACCCTTTAACACATTTTAAGAAACTTTAACATGTTCAACATCTGAAAGTTGCCGAACTTTCGGAGCCAATTCACCAATTAACAATCAAGTAATTTTTTATGAAAACAAACATGACCTTTTTTGCGCTGGTGGTAGGGCTGGGAGTAGCCACTACGGCAATATCGCAAGACGTTAAAAAAGAAGAAAAAGCCCCCGGCAAAGACAAAGTGACGATTCGCGTGCGAATGTCGGAGGAGAAAGACGGTAAGGTGGAAACGTTTGAGCGGACTTATACTTACAACGGTCTTTCGGAAGAAGAACGCGAGAAGAAAGTGAAAACTATCATGGATTCGCTTCGCAATGACGGTAAAGCCGCTGCCAATCGCCGTTTAAGCGTTGAAATTGAAGAAGGGTCGAGTGTGATACGGGAAAAAGAACGTTGGGACAACCAAAAGCACATCACAATTATCCCAAAAGATGACCGCAAACACGACGTGCAAATTTACCGCTACGAGAAGCCAGAAAAGCCGTCTGACCGACGTGAGCGCACATACGGGTTTAAGTTTGACGACGAAGCCTTTGCCAATCGTATGCAACGCATTGAAAAGCGGATTGAGCCTCAGATGCGTAAACTAGAGCGTAATATGGAAGACTGGAGCCGCGATTTTGAGCCTAAATTCAAGGAGTTTTGGCACGGCGACATCAACATCAGCGGCGCCGGAAAACCTGCCTCCATCCGTGGCTTAGAGGCGTACCCCAACAATCCCGAAAAAAATGAATTAAACGTTCGTTTTTACGCCCCTGCCAAAGGGGATGTGACCATCTCGGTAACTGACACCAAAGGCAAACAAATCGCCAAGAAAGAAGTGAAAGATTTTACGGGCGATTACGTAGGCCAATTGGATTTGGGTAAAAATGTGAAGGGTACTTATTTTATCAGTGTGGTTCAGAACGAAGACGGCTCCGTAAAACGCATTGTGGTGGAGTAAATCTAACGGAATTTTTCAGTATCGAGAGGCAATTTCTTCCAAAGAAGTTGCCTCTTTTTATTACTTCACCGTATAGCTCCAACTGTGCTTGATGACTTTAAGTGAAAAGGTGCTGTTGAGCCTGCCTATATTTTCAATTTTTGATAGTTTATTTCGGACAAATTTACGGTATTCGTCCCAACTCCCCACGTACTGTTTGATAAACCCAAGCTGCTCCAAACACCTGATTCGTTCATAAACCAGCGACAGGGTAAGGCCCAATCGGGCGGCGTTTAAAGAAGCAAAGCAATTCAACGTAAAGTACTCAATTGAGCCCGAAATTCCCTGGGTGTACGTTGGTGGATTTTTTTGAACGAACGGTTGAAATACGATACATTACTGTAACCACTCTCGAAAGCTACTTGCGTAATCGGTAAGTCGGTTTGTTGTAAAAGCTGACAGGCAAATGCGATGCGCACTTCGTTTAAAAAATCTGAAAAAGTGCGGTAAGTAAGGTTTTTGAAGAAACGACAAAACGAATGCAGTTGTAAACCTGCCACCGAAGCCGCTTGCTCAATGGTGATATCTTCTCTGAAATTCTGCTGAATGTACTCCATCAATCGCGAAACGCGATTTTGGTTTTTATCCGTAAAGGTAGAAGGCAGCGGAGCTCTATTGAGCCAAATCATGTCTTCGGAATCCAATAAAAGCACCATAATCTGTAAGAAAAAGGACAACAACTGCATATTCTTACTATTTACCATGTCTTGCAGATAACCAATAATCCGCTCCTTTTTCTTCCCAGAAAAGCTAATTCCTTTTTTAGACTGCACAAAAAACTCTTCCAACAGCTTTATGTCCACAAAAGGCTTCAGGTATTCCGTCAACGTAGTAGGATTAATGTACAAAGCCACTGACACCGCAGGCTCATCTTCACTTTTGGCGTTAAATTCACTGTACCATACGTGAGGGACATTGGGTCCCACAAAGGTTAAATCTCCGCATTCAAAACGTTCGATGGTTCCCCCAATAATCCGAGTACCAACACCCGATAAAATATAAACCAACTGACATTCATTGTGAAAGTGGAAGTCGGTGGCAAACGATGACCGTACAATTTGCTTCACCACAAATGGCTTTTGAGCGGTCGTAAAATCAGGTAAAAGGGTATAGGTAGCTTTCATTTTTGCGGGTTTACCTCGTTTTTGCAAATATAGTATTGATAAATAGCAACCAATAATAGGTTTTTGGCAAAAATCGCCCATTATTTTGTACAATTCCTTTGACTTACTCATTTAATTTTTTCAGTGAAGAAGCTTTTTATTATCCTTTACCTATTTGCCCATGTACAAGTATCGGGTCAACAGTTGGCTAAACCTTCTGCTGTTCAGTACAAATGGCAGGAACAGGGGCGCATTATGTTTGTCCATTTTGGAGTAGCAACTTGGCTCGGTCAAGAGTACGACGAAACGGGCGAATTTGACATTTCTCGCATCAATCCTACCCAACTCGACACCGACCAATGGTGCCGTGTGGCCAAATCGTGGGGCGCCAAAGAAATTATTTTTGTAGCCAAACATGCGGGTAGTTTTTGTTGGTGGCCTACCCACACCACCGAGTATTGCGTTAGGAATATTCCGTGGAAAAACGGCAAAGGCGATCTTATAAAAGACTTGGCAAGTTCCTGCAAGAAAGCGGAGTTAAACTTGGGTATTTACATTTATCCTGGCGATGTCAAATGGGGCGCAGGGCTTGGAAGTGGAGGAATCACCAAAGACCCTTCCAAACAGGAAGCGTACAATAAAATTTTCAGGCAACAACTCACGGAGGTATTAACTAATTATGGCGAGATGCTCGAAGTGTGGTTTGATGGCTCATGTAAGGTGCCAGTGAGCGATATTTTACAAAAATATGCCTCCAAAGCAGTCATCTTCCAAGGCTCAGATGCCACCATCCGCTGGCCAGGCACCGAAAGCGGCATCCTTCATTATCCCGTTTGGAACGCACTCCAAGGAAAGGTCTTAAAGTCGGGGGTTGCAACCCAATACGACGACGACCCCGACGGCGATGTTTGGGCACCTTTGGAGGCCGATGTCACTTTGTACAACCATAATTGGTTTTGGTCGCCCAAAAACGAAGCCAAACGCCGCTCGGTGGAAGAGTTGATGGAGATTTATTACAAATCGGTGGGGCACGGAGGTACGTTACTACTCAATTCTACCCCCGACACAACGGGGCTTATTCCAGCGGGAGATGTAAAAAGGTATGCTGAATTTGGGGCAGAAATCAACCGAAGGTTTGAGCGCCCCTTGGCAGAAGTGAGCAACAAAGCTGCGAAAGAAGCGGTCTTAGCGCTCGAAAAACCAACGAAAATCAATCACTTGATTTTGAAGGAAGACTACCGACAAGGCCACAGAATCAGAAAATATGAAGTTTGGGGACTTACCAAAAACAAGTGGGAAAAACTCACCACAGGTAGCTCAATCGGGGTGACCAAAATTGATTATTTCGACGATGTTGAAGTCACAGCGATAAAGTTAAAAGTAAACGAACACAAAAGCACTCCTCTGATTAGGAGCTTGGCAGCCTATTACGTGCCCGGCTTTGAACTCCCAAAAGCGGAAAAAGAAGCCAAAGAGTACACCATTTTGCAAAAATGGGATACCAAAGATTTTGTAAACGGTAAAGGTCAAATGAGTATTGATTTAGGAAAGTACATCACCGCACCAGGCCAATACGAAGTGAGTTTTACCAATGCCGTCAGCGTGACGGGGATGTGGGTAGAAAAAGCTGAAATTATTTTTGATAAAGACCCGAATACACTTCAGGAATTTATCCAACGAAAACCCAAAGAGAATGTGTTTTTTATCAACCGAACAGGTCAGATTGACACAGGGACAAGCTCCGTCCTGAAAGTAGAGATGCATTCAGATAATGGGTCGTTTCAGAATAAAGGCTTTGTCAAGATCAGAAAACGTTGACAAGGAAGTAATCAGTTAAAGAAATAGAAACACCTATACCCTCGAAACCCCTATGGTTATCTCTGCGATTCAGGTACTTGACAGGCGTTTTGACCTCCCCAATGGGTCGGGTTCCGATGCAACCCACACCAATCCCCAATATGCGTATGCAGTTTGTGTGTTGAAAACCGACACCTCTCTGGAAGGAATAGGGTTGGCTTTTACTTTGGGGGCAGGCAGCGAGTTAGTTTGTCAAGCGATTCAGTTTTTATCCGAAAAACTGGTAAGTCAGGAGATTGAAGCCTTAATGACCAACTTCGGGACAACCTATCGCTCGCTAGTTGACTCTCCTTCTTATCGTTGGTTGGGGCCGCACAAAGGCGTGGTTCATCTAGCGCTGGCGGCGATTGTCAATGCTTGCTACGACCTTTGGGCCAAATCGCGTCAGGTTCCTCTTTGGAAACTATTGCTGGATCTATCGCCCGAAGAG
>JALQYJ010000111.1 GCA_023254175.1 Runella sp.
TTTGAGGCATACCATAATCGGCTGCATTAATGACACGCCATTCAACAGCATACCCTAAATCGTTTAAACTTTGAAGTATAATTGCAAAATCTCGGCCTCTTTGTCCCGAAGGCGAAATAAGTAATCGATCTACATTTTCAAGAAATAGATACTTAGGTTTATTTTCTTTTTCTGATAAGATTTTGTGTATGCTCCACCACAAAACTCCTTTTTTTCCGATTAGGCCTTTAGAATTTTTTAGGGTTGTTGCCACTGAGTAGTCTTGGCATGGAAAACCTCCAACAAGTAAGTCATGATCAGGTATATCACTAACATCTACAGAGGTGATGTCGTTTCCATTGTGATTTTCATTTCCAAATCGGGCTTCGTAAACGATTGAAGCGTGTTGAGCCTGGGTAGAAGGTTCCCACTGATTACTCCAAACTACCTCATAGTTTGAGTCCAAATTTTGGGTATAATCTGAAGTTGCTGATTTGCCATTCCAACCTTCTAAGCCTAACCTAAAGCCTCCAACTCCTGCAAAAAGCTCAACAACTCTAATTTTATTTTCCATTTCTAACCTGAGTGCCTGTGCACTTTTAATCGTTTTTTAGTAAGTGAATTGTACTCTCAGCGGTTCATTTCTCCAAATTTAAGCCGTTTTTTTATTGGACAAACAACCATTAAACAAAAAGCGTTGACAGTGGCTCCACCATCAACGCTTTTTATATGAAAATGGAGGCATTCTAGCGCTCGTTCATTGGAACAAAATCGCGAGGAGTAGCACCTGTGTAAATCTGACGTGGGCGGCCAATTGGCTCTTTATTGGTACGCATTTCTTTCCATTGGGCAATCCAGCCAGGAAGACGACCAATCGCAAACATCACTGTAAACATGTTGGTAGGAATACCCAAGGCACGGTAAATGATACCCGAGTAGAAGTCAACGTTTGGATACAAGCGGCGGCTCACGAAGTATGGGTCGTGAAGGGCGGCTTCTTCTAAGCCTTTGGCGATTTCCAAAACTGGGTCGTTTACGCCCAACTTTGACAATACCTCATCCGCTGCTTTTTTGATTATTTTGGCGCGTGGGTCAAAGTTTTTGTAAACACGGTGGCCGAAACCAAACAAGCGGAAACCGCTCGTTTTCGCGTTTTTCGCCATGTCCACGTATTTCGCCACATCACCCCCGTCGGCTTTGATGTCTTCCAACATTTCGATAACCTCTTGGTTAGCACCACCGTGGAGCGGCCCCCACAAAGCGCAAATACCTGCTGAGATAGAAGAGTAAATGTTAGCTTTCGAAGAACCTACCAAACGAACGGTTGATGTAGAACAGTTTTGTTCGTGGTCGGCGTGGAGAATCAACAATTTGTTGAGGGCTTTTGAAACAACAGGGTCGACTTTGTAATCTTCTACAGGCAAGGCAAACATCATGTGAAGGAAGTTAGAGCAGTAGTCTAACTCATTCTTAGGATAGTTTACTGGGTGGCCTTGTGATTTTTTGAACGACCAAGTCGCGATGGTTGGCAATTTGGCCAACAAACGAATGATATGAAGTTCTGTACTATCGGGAGCTTTTTCGTCGTACGAATCAGGGTAGAAAGCACTCATGGCACTCACCAAAGATGATAATACGCCCATTGGGTGAGCGTTTACAGGAAAACCTTCGAAGATTTTACGCATATCTTCGTTTACCATCGTATGTCGACGAATGTTATCTTCAAATGCCTCGTACTCCACTTGGGTTGGAAGTTCACCGTAAATCAATAAATACGCAACTTCAAGGAAAGTAGCTTTTTCGGCGAGTTCTTCGATTGAGTATCCACGATACCGCAAAATTCCTTCTTCTCCGTCTAGAAATGTAATGGCACTTTTGGTGGCTCCTGTATTTTTGTAACCGCTGTCAATCGTTATATAACCTGTGGTATCACGAAGTGAGTTGATGTCGATGGCTTTTTCTTTTTCCGACCCTTCGATGGTAGGAAATTCATAGGTTTTTCCTTCTATTATTAATTGTGCTTTATCTGACATACAGTGGGTATTTATGAATATTAGATGGATTTGGAATCAGTCACAATTTTCCGAAAAAATTTCGGATTTTCTTAGTGAAAACCTACTTTTTTTAAACGTTTTTCGCAAAATTGGTATTGATATACGTTGTTTGGGTGACTTCTGTGTTATGGAAAAAGTATCGGCATCAATCCTTTACTCTTTTTGTATTTCTCCGTTTTTAAGGACTAATTTGACTTTACGCACATCGCTAATGCGAATCTCAGGTTTACCTTCAACCGCCACTAAATCAGCCAAAAAGCCTGTTTTGATTTGTCCAAGTTGGTTCTGATGAAAAACACGCGCATTGACCGATGTAGCTGAGCGGAGTACGTCGAGGGGTTTCATCCCATAATCAACCATCATTTCCATTTCGCGAGCGTTGTCCCCGTGAGTAAAAACACCTACGTCGCCGCCGAAACAAATCGTAACTCCCGCATCGAGGGCTTGCTGGAACGTTTTTCGTTTGTTTTTGATTCTTTCGGGTTCGGGTTCAACGCCTTTTTTCCAACCACGATACTGCGTGATAGCATCTCCTGCGGCTAAGGTAGGGCAGAGGGCTACCCCTTTTTCTTTCATCAGTGTAAAGATTTCGGGTGTACCTGCATCGCCATGCTCTAGAGTTTCGCATCCACCCAAAATCGCTCGACGCATTCCTTCGACACTACCTGCATGCGCAATGACGGGCCGACCGCTGCTTTGAGCGGTTTCCACAATGAGTTTGATTTCGTCAACCAAAAATGTAGGGCGCGCTTCGCCCATCAAACCCCAGCGATAATCGGCATAAATTTTTATCACATCTGCCCCTTTTCCTATTTGGTTTCGTACGGCGCGTATGAGCGGGTCGTGTCCGTCGGCTTCTTCGGCTCCTTGAGGTATGCTTACATCAGTACTAAATCCTTTGGGGGCATAACTTCCCGTGGCAATCAGGGCTTTGGTGGCAATAATCATCCGTGGGCCTGGGACAATTCCTTGTTGAATGGCTTGTTTTAAGCCAACGTCGTCAAATTCAGCCCCTTCCGTTCCCAAATCACGAACCGTTGTAAACCCTGCCATCAACGTTTTTTTTGCATGAACAACGGCCCTTGAAGTACGCAGAGAACGAGCTTCTTTGAGCACTTGGTCGTCCCAAGTTGTTTCGTTGTAAGGGTGTAAAAATAAATGCGAATGACCTTCAATAAAGCCGGGGAGTAGTGTACACCCTTTCAAATCAATAATTTCAACGTTGGAAGTAGCGCTATTGGAATTAACGGCCTTTGTTTCTCCGACGGCTGCAATTTTGTCATTCACAATCAATACAGCCCAATCTTCGTGAATTTCTTGCCCATCAAAGATACGATCGGGGCGTAGTAGATATGATTTTTGAGCCACGATGGAGTTCGCTGCCAAAAAAATTATCCAAATAATTCGATTTAGTTGATGAAGTGACATGCTTGTTCATTTGTATCCTACAAAAATAGGTGCCAAACTCCATTCATAACCTTCTAGTGTACCTGAAAGTTTTGATATTTTGTTAAAAACTGTAGTAGAAGGGTATCTGGCTCGCAGAGTGCACCACTAGTAAAAAATAGTAAATGCCTATCCAGAAGTTACCAAAGAGGAAATAACAAAGCAGGCTCTGTTCTTATTCAAAAAAAAGGGTATTACCGTACAAGTATGTTTGACCTTAGACATGAGCGAAGTATTGGCTTTTTTGGAACAGAGGTACCCAGCTTCGCGGCCGTATCATCTTGAAATTATGGAATGTCGAGTCAAATAAGGTGCTTGAAAAAATAACCTAACTTCTAAAGTTGTACATTTTTAATAGCAAAAAGGATTATTGTTTGTAGTACTTTTTCTATTTTTATTGTACTATTTAAAGAACTTTGCGTTTTTGTCAAAAATTTATTTGTACTCAACTAAGTAGCTGTTGAATTTTTCAGTCAAGAAAAAAGTGTGTTTGTATTATTCTAAGAAAAGGTTGAAACTCAAGATATGAATTTATCAAGAGGTTATTTTTGACCTATTTTTTTGTAAATCAAAATCTTACAACTTTGCATCGTCAAATCGAAGTCACCGCGACTGAGCGGCACAAGATGGTACAAAAACTATAACACACTATGAAAAAAATCACAATGCTTTCGACAGTATTCGCAGCGATGATGCTTGCAACCGCAGGAACTGCTTCGGCAGAAACTCACCTCCTTACCAAAGATGTAAAGTTGGTAAAGCGTGACACCAAGAAGGTTGAAGTAAAAATCAACCAACCTAATGTAGGTGTACTTGATGTAGTAATTAAAGATATAGATGGCGTGGTGGTTCATGAAGGAATTTTTGAAGTAACTCAAGGCGTGTCAACTCAATTGAACCTTAACGCACTTCCTAACGGTGAGTACGTTATGAGTTGCTCTAACGATAAATTTTGGTCGGCACAAACACTCCTTATCAAAAATGGAAATGTGGAAATCGACGAGAATAGCTACAAAGAAGCAGTTCTTCCTAAAATTGAAGCAATTGGGGTAAACCGTTTTGAAGTTTCGACTTCTAACAAGAATGTAGCAGACATGAGCGTAACTATCACAGACTTGGCTGGTACAACAATTTATAACAGTTATTTGTCAGCAGGTAGCCGTTTTAACTTGAATCACTTACCAGCAGGTGAATACGGTTTTGAATTTACCGTGGCTGATCGATTTTTCAAGAAATACGTGAAAGTTAAATAAGCCAGCCGTTGCAATGACAACTCAAACAAACAGACTATAACCATATCATCTTGTGATTTTGCGACACCCGTCGGCGGAGAACCCGCCGACGGTTTTTTTTATGGGCTAATCTAAAAACCAACCCGCAATCCATTGAATCAATGATAAACTGATACTAAACAAAAAAGCAGCTACAATGCTTGATATACTAAAACCATCGACTAAATAAGCGCAGAGATAAACAAGCGCGATGTTGATAATAAAGTAAAACAACCCTAAAGTTAGGATGGTGATGGGGATAGACAAAAACTGTAAAACGGGCTTTAGAAAGGTGTTAAGAAGTCCCATCACAATGGCGACAATCACGGATGTAGTGAGGGTGTCCACGTAAAATCCTTGTAAAACACGGCTCGATACAATCACTACGACGGTGCTGATAATGAGTCGAATAATTAGGCTAGTCATTGGTTTATAGGTTTTTGGTTCGAAAAGGTGATTGTAAACAACGGTCAGGATATGAGTATCCTGACCCACATTCATCAGATTGCTTATAACCTGACTTACTTTGATTAAGAAACCGCAAGGTTCGCAGAATCGAACTGCAATTTAATGAGATTGGCATAAAGGCCATCTTCGTTGAGGGCAAGTTCGTCGTGCGTACCTGATTCTAAGATAGTACCGTCTTTGATGACATAAATGCAGTCCACATTGCGAACCGTCGCCAAACGGTGTGCAATGATAATCGTCGTACGGTTTTGCATCAGTCCATCGAGGGCTTCTTGCACCAATTTTTCCGATTCGGCATCAAGCGAACTAGTAGCTTCGTCCAAAATCAAAATTTTAGGGTCTTTCAAAATCGCTCGTGCAATGGCAATGCGCTGGCGTTGTCCCCCCGAAAGTTTTACACCACGTTCACCTACAACGGTTTCTAAGCCTTCGGGGAAAGAAGTGATGAAATCTAAGGCATTGGCTTTGCGCGCTGCTTCGCGTATTTCATCTTCGGTAGCATTGGGTTTTCCGTAGGCAATATTTTCACGGATGGTTCCGCCAAAAAGCATTACTTCCTGTGGAACGACGGCGATGTTTTGCCGGTAAGCCGTGATGTCAAGTCCTTGAATGTCTTGTCCATCGACCAGTACTTTTCCTCCAACGGGCTGATAATAGCGCATCAATAGTTGAACAATCGTTGACTTTCCAGCCCCACTGTAGCCCACCAGCGCAATTTTACGACCTGCTGCTACGTCAAGTGAAATATCTTTCAACACCGTTACGTCGGGACGAGTGGGGTAGGTGAATTTAACGTTTTGGAAAGAAATCGTACCGTTAATCGCAGTAACTGCTTTGGTTGATTCAATTTCGACTTCGGAAGTTTCGTCCAAAATTTCCAATAGGCGTTCCGACGCGCCCAAGGTTTTTTGGATTTGGGCGTACATATCTCCCAAGCCACCAATCGACCCACCAATAAACATGGTGTAGAAAATGAAGGTCATTAACTCAGAAAAGGGCATTTCGCCGCTTTGAACGAGGGAGGCGCCGTACCAAACCACACCAATGATGCCACCAAACAACGCAAAAATGATGAACGAAACAAAACCGCCACGGAAGCGTCCCGCTTTGAGTGCGGCCACCACCACATTGTCAAGGGCTTTTCCATAGCGCTGAACCTCAAGGCGTTCGTTGGTAAAGGCTTTGACAACGTTGACCGATTGAAGTGTTTCTTCCACAATAACATTGGCCGCAGCTAATTCATCTTGGGCTTTCTTTGAAAGTTTGCGAATAAAACGCCCAAAGACCATCGCAATCACAATGGCAACGGGGAAAGTGGCCAACATAAAAATGGTTAGTTTCCATGAAATAAAGCAAATGATGCCAATACCTACAACCACCGTAGCGAGCGAACGGAACAACTCCGCAAGGGTAAACGAAAGAACATCTTGCAACGATTGAACGTCGGAGGTGATGCGGCTCATTAGTTCACCTACACGCCGCTGTTCAAAAAAAGAAACAGGCAACGAAATGATTTTGCTATACACTGTTCGACGAATATCGGCCATGCTCTTTTCGCTGACAATCGAAAAGAAAAAGATGCGTCCAAATGAAAATAAGGCCTGCAAAACCAAAATTCCAACGAGTGATAAAACGACTTCGTTGATGGTATACGACGATTTCTGTTCAATCACGGCGGTTATTTCCCCAATTAGTTTTGGGAAAAGTAAGTTGGTGGTTAAGGATAAAAACAAGAATAAAATGCCGACGATAAAGGTGCTTCGATAAGGAAGAATGAATCGAAATATCTTTAGTGTTTTTTGGAGGCTCTCTTTGGTGAGTTTACGTTTTTTATCTTCGGGCGATAACTCGGTGCCCGTTCCTCTGCCTTTAGCCATTGGTATGAATGAATAATGCGTTAAATAAGGGATAATATGATGACAAAGGTAATCACAACTTGGTTCATTCTTCGTCCTTTTGTCCTTTGTAATTTGCCTCTTCAAAAATTTGCCGAACGTTGGTGTTAGCCATTAATTCGGCCAGCGTGGTGTTTGATTTTTTGTGCAAATATTCTCCCACAATTCGCCAACCCACCCAACGGGCAATACCGCCTGGGCAATATTGACTGATTTCGGGGGTGGCTGGACGTTCGCCGATGAATCGTTCTTTTTCGGCGTCGCGGGTTTGGTATAAAAGTTGGCGGTCTAAGAAGTAAGCCCAGATATCTTGCTGAGAAGCATAGACATCGGTAAGTTGTTCGTCGGAATAGCCAATGATAAGGCTGTCGGGTGTTTCAGGGGAAACGTGCTTAACAAATTCAAACCCTTTGCCGTACCAAATCATATCGGCCAAGAGCGTTTTGTCTTCGTTGGGCACTTTGTTGTATTTCTGAGAAATGAAAAACAAAATTGCTGGAGCGATGTATTCTTTTTGGTAGCGACGCAGTTGATAATCAAAAAATTGTGGACGGTATTTGGCTTTCGGCCCGCCAAAATAATCCAGCCCAATAACAATAATACTGTCAGAAACGTACAAGTCGGTACCCATAAAACCCGTGATGGTTGTGACGATTTCTGGGGCTTTAAAATTAGGATAGGAGGTTTTGATTTGCCCAAATGCTTGCTGGAGTTGGGTTTGTAAGAAAGTCAAGTCGGCAAACTGCGTTTGAAGTTCTTGGTTAAACTGTTGTAAGTCGCGATTTGAAATGTTTTGGTACAACTGATTGGTAATCATTGAGTCAGCTACGCCCGATGGTAAGCCAAAGTAGTCTCTCAAAATCGGATTTTTCTGGAGTAACAATGATAAATCGGCGGGGGATTTTGCTGCAAAAATTTCTTTTTCGAGGCGCCGAATGCCAACGGGCACTTCTTGGGGTTTTTGTTTGCAGGCACTAAAACCGAGCCCAAAAGCAATAAGAACGAGAAATGAATAAATAGCTGCTTTCATTGAAAATTTTGATACCGTACTTTAAACGTAGAAACGACCTAAAAAAGTTTGAAAAAAGGTTAGAAAACCACTTTTGGCTTTATGGAAGTCGGAGACGTTAGGCCGTTTACGCCCCGAATTGTAGTTCGGGGCAAGATAAAGTCATGGATGCGGAAGGGGGGGACTTTGAATCACGACTCGGACTCGTGACAATCTAAAAAATATACGCAAGAAAGTTGCCAATTATTCAGTTCATACGATGAGTTGCTTCAACTATGGTAGTTGTTTACGCGAGAAAGTATAAAATTCAAGATTAATGAAAAAGTAAGAGTCAGTAAATATACATCAAACTTATTTTCCGTTAGTTTTACCAGACAATCATTGAATAATACTTTTTCTCTTATGGCCAAATATTTGATAGCATTGATGTGTTGGGGATGGATGTGTAGCGCCTTGGCTCAAAAACTACCACCGATTCAGTACGAAGACCGTACCTACGAAACTACGATTAAAACCGTGGGGATTTACCCTGCTCCGAATGATATTCAAGACCCTGCCCGAACTACCTATTCGCCCGTTGTTAACGTTGAGAGTACGAACCCACTGATTGTAGAATTTGATGACCTCAAAGCACGCTATCGGACGTTGAGGTACCGTATTTTTCACTGCAATGCCGATTGGACATCGTCGGGCTTGAATGATATTGAGTTTACGTACGAATATAACGACTACCCGATTAATACCTATCAGGCGTCGTTCAATACCAAAATTCCGTATTATCACTATATTTTTGAAGTACCGAGGCTAAAACTTGCGGGCAATTATGTAGTAGCCGTCTATGAAGATTCGCGGCCTGCCAAAGTCATATTTACCCGTCGATTTATGGTGTACCAATCGAAGGTAAGTGTGTTTGCGCAAGTTCGGATGTCGTCGGGAATAGCGGAACAGCGTACGCATCAGCAGGTTGATTTTGAGGTTGATTACCGTGGGTATGAAATCCTTTCTCCGCAAGAAGACCTAAAAATTGTGATTCGTCAAAACTACCGTTGGAACAAAATGATTACGAATCTACGCCCAACTAACGTTCGTATTTTTGACCAAAAACTAGAATACCGCCCGTTCGATTTATCCAATAATATGCTGGGAGGAAATGAGTTTCGTTGGTTTGATACCCGCATTTCGCGTGGGGTAGGCATGAGCGTAGACGATATTCAACAATTGCCCGACCAGACCGTTGCGCGCCTTCGGGTTGATCAGTCGCGGGTAGGAGGCGGGGCAACTTTTCAGGCGCAAGACTTTAACGGTCAATACATTGTGTTGAACCGTGATGCCGCTAATAGCACCAATGAAGCTGACTACATCAATACGGTCTTTACGCTTCAAAGTCCGCAATATCCCAATGCCCAAGTATATGTCGGAGGGGCTTACAATTTATGGCAATTGGAAGATGCCAATCGGATGACCTACAATGCGACCAAAAATGCTTACGAAGCAAGTATTTTGGTTAAACAAGGAATTGTGAACTATTATTATTTGGCAGTGGGAGCCGATGGAAAAATAAACGATACGGCCTTTGAGGGAAGTTATTCGAGTACATCCAACGATTACGAAATATTTGTTTATCATCGTCCCCCCGCCGCCCGCGCTGACCAATTGATTGGTTATCGTTTAGTGGAGTTTGGGCGGCGGTAAAATAAACAGTATATGATTGATTACCAAGAGTTTGTCGTATTTGCCTTTGCGACGTTAATGTTGAACCTAACGCCAGGTTCGGACATGATTTACGTTGCTACTCGAAGCACATCGCAAGGGACAAAAGCAGGAATTGTTTCGGCATGGGGGATTGCGGGAGGGTGCGTAGTTCACACTTTGGCTGCCGTATTGGGGCTGTCGGTCTTGATTGCTGAATCGGCATTGGCCTTTAATATTGTGAAGTACTTGGGTGTGGCTTATCTGTGTTATTTGGGAATTATGTCGCTCAAATCGACGAGTTTTTTATCAACTGAGGGTAAAGTGGAAGCTATTCCCTTGAAAAAATTGTTTTGGCAAGGGGTTTATACCAATGTTTTGAATCCTAAAGTGGCATTGTTTTTCTTGGCTTTTTTGCCCCAATTTTCCGACGCCCATTCGCCCGATTTCAAATGGCAAGTGCTAAGTTTAGGGATTTGGTTTAATTTTTCGGGAACCGTCGTCAATTGTTTAGTGGCGGTATTGTTTGGGAAAGCAGGGTCGTATTTGAACCAATTACCCAATTTTGCCCGTATTCAAAACAAAGTAACAGGCGTAATGATGCTTGGGCTTGGGGTGTATTTGGCGTTGGCAAAACGCAGTCAATAAATTACTTGAGCTTCTCGTTTTCGTGGTGGCGGGTAGCGTCGCGTTTGGTTTTTTTGTCCAAATTTTTCTGAAAAGCATCCGTCAAATCAACGCCAGTTTGGTTGGCTAAGCACATAAGCACCCATAGAACATCAGCCATTTCATCGGCCAAATTTTTCTCTAAATCGGATTTTTTGAACGATTGGTCACCGTAGGTACGGGCCATAATGCGGGCTAATTCTCCCACTTCTTCGGTCAGAATAGCCATGTTGGTCAATTCGCTAAAATAGCGTACTCCGTAGGTTTTAATCCACGTATCTACTTCTTGTTGTGCTTGCTCTAAAGTCATGGGAATGATGAATGTTGGAATGAATCGAATGACGAATGATTGACCTAATCAACCAACCAAATCCGGTCGGCGTCGTAGCCTTGTTCTTTCCATTCAACCAGTACACGCTGAGAATCAAGGGTATTGACTTTCATGCCTGTGTAATCGGGTTCAACGGGGATTTCGCGATTATACTGACGGTCGATGAGTACCAAAAGCTCCACTTTGCGGGGGCGGCCGAAAGCTTGCATGGCGTCGAGGGCGGCGCGAACCATCCGACCTGTGGCGAGTACATCATCAATCAAAATCACTTTTTTGTCTTCAATCACAAAGTTGATTTTGGTGGCGTTGGCTTTTAAGGGTTCGCGACGACGAAAATCGTCGCGGTAAAATGTAGCATCCAAATACCCAAGTGGAATGTTTGAACCCGTGATTTGGCGAAGTTCGTGGGCGACGCGTTCGGCAAAATAAATGCCACGAGGCTGAAGTCCCAACAAGACAGAATCTGAAAAATCTTGGTGGTTTTCGAGAAGCTGTTGGCACAGCCGACTGATCATAATTTCGAGCAAAGGGCTGCTCAGAATAAGGCGATTTTGATTCATCAGATAACAAGGCAGACTGTAAGACTCATTTAACCCTAGCCTTTAGGCTGGGGAAATCAATAGCTTTTGTACAAATATAGAAATAACCCACCGTTACTCGCCCAACATTTCCAAAAACTCCGTTTCAGAAATCATTTTGACGCCCAATTTTGTGGCTTTATTGAGTTTGGAGGCACCTGCTTTTTCACCGACAATCAGGAAGTTAAGTTTTCCTGAAACCCCGCTAACAAGTTTTCCGCCGTTTGCTTCAATCTTGTTTTCGAGCTGTTCGCGGGTCATGCTGGCAAACGTGCCTGAGTATAAGAACGATTTACCCTCTAGCTGATTCGACTCCATCAACACAGGAAGATTGTCGGTTTCCATTTTGAGGCCTGCCACTCGGAGACGTTCGATGTAGGCACGGTTTTGGTCGTCGGCAAAATATTCTATCAAGCTTTGGGCAATCTTGTCGCCGATTTCGGGTACGTTACGCAGGGCTTCCAAGTCAGCATTCATCAGCGCGTCGATGTTTTTGAAATACGCAGCCAATTTTTCGGCTACTGTAGCACCAACAAAACGAATCCCGATGGCAAACAATACTTGCTTGAAAGGAACTTGTTTAGATTGTTCAATTCCCTTCAAAATATTCTCAACCGTCTTTTCCTTGAACCCAATGCGTTTGGTTTTTCCAGTTTCTTCGTCGGTAATGACTTTTTCCAAACCAAACAGTTTTTCGTAAGTAAGGTCGTACAAATCAGCAGGGGTTTGAAGCAGACCTTTGTCGAACAATAATTCAATTTTTCCTTCGCCTAAACTGTCCAAATTCATGGCTTTACGGTGGATAAAATGCTCGATTTTACCACGAATTTGGGGAGGACAACCACGGTCGTTGGGGCAATAATGGTTGGCTTCGCCTTCCTTGCGAATGAGCGGTGTGGTGCATTCGGGGCAGTGCGTAGGGAAGTGGATGGGAGTTAACAGACGGGACGTCCGTGCCACATGGTCTACGCCCGTAATTTTTGGAATGATTTCACCACCTTTTTCCACAAAAACCACATCGTTGAGCATCAGGCCGAGGCGTTCGATTTCGTTGGCATTGTGCAAAGAAGCACGCTTCACGCGGGTGCCCGAGAGCCAAAGCCCTTTGCCGTCTTCATTGAGGTTGTCTAAGTTGGCCACGGGCGTCAAAGCCCCTGTTCGCCCGACTTGGTACGAAACGGAACGCAAAACGCCAGGCTTGTTTTCTGCTTTGTATTTGTAGGCAATCGCCCAGCGTGGACTTTTGGCCGTAAAGCCTAATTCGCGTTGTTGGGCGAGTGAATTTATTTTGATAACAATCCCGTCCGTCGCCAAAGGAAGGGTATGACGTTTTTCTTCCCACTGGTGAATGTAAGCCAAGACGTCGTCGATGGTAGCGCATTTCTCCCAGGAAGGCGACACGTTGAATCCCCACGCTTTGAGGGCTTCGAGGCTCTCGGAATGGGTTTCAAACATGTCTTCATCGCTTAAAAAATAGTACACATAACAATCTAATCCCCGACGTGCGGACTCCGCAGAATCTTGAAGTTTGAATGCCCCCGATGCTGCATTGCGGGGGTTGGCGTAGGTCTGCTCGTCGGCCTCTTCGAGTTCTTTGTTGAGTTTTTTAAAAGATGAAATAGGCATAAAACCTTCCCCACGAACTTCAAATAGCCCTAGCCCCCTAACCCCCAATGGGGGAACAATATTAGTGCCCCCATTGGGGGTTAGGGGGCTATTTATCTTCAAGGGTAATGTCTTTATGGTTCGGATGTTGGCCGTGATATCATCGCCGCGCACGCCATCGCCCCGAGTTACACCTCGTACTAAAACGCCATTCTCGTAGGTCATACTGAGTGAAATTCCGTCGAATTTTAATTCGCAAACATACTCAAAATCAGTGCCGTTAAGCCCTTTTCTAACCCGTTCGTCAAAGTCGCGCAGGTCTTGCTCGTTGTACGTATTTCCCAACGAAAGCATGGGGTAGCGGTGCTCGACGGTTGCAAAATTTTTAGTAATAGTACCCCCTACGCGTTGGGTGGGGGAATCGGGGCGTTTGAAGTCAGGATATTGATTTTCGAGTGAAACAAGCTCTTCTAAAAGTTGGTCAAACTCGTAATCGCTGATTTCAGAAACGCTATCTTGGTAATACCGATGATTGTAAAAATTGAGGCGTTCGGTCAGTTCGTTAATGCGGTCGGCTACAGACATGGCTATGAGAATGTTTGCAATGGGATAGGCCGCGAAGTTAGAGAATCTAAACCAAAAAGCCTACCTTCTTACCATCCGTGGTGGTACAACAAAAAGCCGAATACGTACAGCCAAAGTACATCCACAAAGTGCCAATAAATGGTGATAAGTTTGATTTTAAGCTGATTGGGAGGGTTGACACTAAAGACAAAAGCGTCTACGTAGCTGTGGTTTTTGATGGATTGATACACCGCCCATGCCAACACTGTAACCCCGATGACAATGTGTAAAATATGAAGACCCGAAAGTAGGTAAATAAATCCGACAGAGGGATTGTTGATGGTAGAAATACCCGCATTGATGAGCTGCGCCCAGCCCAAAAATTGTAAAACAACAAATAAGATTCCTAAGCCAAGGGTAGCTCCAATGAAAGAACGAAATTTGGGAAATTGGTCTTTTTGTAAGGCAATATTAGCACCGTGTAGGGTAAAACTGCTAGCAATAATTAGGCACGTACTCACCCAAAAGAGTGAAGGAAGCGGCACATCTGTCCAATTGACCCCCACTGATTTTCGCATGACGTACACTCCCAACAGAAGCGTAAACAGAAATAGACTTCCTGCTAGCCCGAGCCAAAGCATAAAGTTGAAAGGTTCACGGCGTTTGGTGAAACGATTTTCTTTTTCGATGAAGGCTTTTGCCATGGTGTTTAGCGAGTGAAGTGAAGGTCAACAAATCAAGTGAGTTCTCCTTTCCAAACGGTGTAAGGGTTAAAAA
The DNA here is from genome assembly GCA_023254175.1 of Runella sp. Classification (GTDB taxonomy): domain Bacteria; phylum Bacteroidota; class Bacteroidia; order Cytophagales; family Spirosomataceae; genus Runella. The sequence continues at coordinate 14,333 of JALQYJ010000111.1, forward strand.
TGTTCTGTAAATCGGTCACTTCCTCAAAAATTCCAAACACAGTTGAGCCCGAGCCTGTCATGCTGGCGTACAGGGCGCCTTGTTGGTACATTTGGTCTTTTATTTGGGGTAAAACGGGGTATTTTTGAAAGAGACCATTTTCAAAATCATTTTTTACCCAATGACGCCATTCTTCGATGGGGCGTTGCAATGCTTCGCGTAAATCTACTTCAGGTTTTTGGGGAACAACGCCCGCGTAGGCTTCGGCGGTGGAGATGTGGAGGTTGGGGTACACCAAAACAATGCCTTTGCCTTTGAGTGAGAGCGAAATGTCCTCAAATTGGTCGCCTTTCTCAAAACAAAACTGAGGTTGGTTTTCGATAAAAAAAGCACAGTCGCTGCCCAAGCGTCGGGCATAATTTTGGAGAGCGGCTGTAGAAAGTGATAGTTTGAAGGTATCGTTCAGGAGTTTCAGCACAAAAGCAGCATCCGAAGACCCACCGCCCATACCCGCACCAATGGGTATGATTTTGAGTAAGTGCATGGCCACTGGCGGTAACTCAAAATCAGATTTTAGCAATTCGTAGGCTTTCACACACAAGTTTTTGGCGGGGTCGCCTGGGATATCAATACCCGAAGAACTAAAGCTAAATTCAGCGGCGGGGATAGTCTCAACGACATCCGCCCAACCTACGGGATAAAAACAAGACGCAATGTTGTGAAATCCATCGGGGCGTTTTTCCGTGATTTGAAGCCCGATATTGATTTTGGCGTTGGCAAAAGCAACCATACAATTGGAAGAAAAACATCCCGAAAGTTCAAACTTTCGGGATGTTAGAATAAACTCTATTTAGTATAACATCCGAAACTTAATCGTTTCTTCTACATTCTTAATTTCGTCAATGAACCCATCTTCATAGCTGCGTTCTACGTCCATGATGACGTAGCCGATTTGCTCGTTGGTTTTGAGGTATTGGCCTGTGATGTTAACATTGTATTTGGCAAAAATGTTGTTGAGTTTGGCCAAAATACCTGGCACATTTTTGTGAATATGTAACAAACGATGTGAGCCTTTGAGGAGTGGAAGTTGTACCTCAGGGAAGTTGACGCTGCCCGTAGTGCTACCGTTATTGATGTACTCCAATAAGCGCTCAGGAACGTAGTGGCCAATCCCTTCTTGGGCTTCCTCGGTACTCCCTCCAATGTGTGGAGTAAGAATAACGTTAGGCAACCCACGAAGTTCACTTTCAAATTTTTCGTTGTTGGTTTTGGGTTCGTACGGGAACACGTCTACCCCTGCGCCCCAAACTTTGCCGCTCTTGAGGGCTTCTACTAAAGCTTCGACCTCCACCACGTGGCCACGGGCAAGGTTTAAGAACACTACTCCATCTTTCATCAACTCAAACTCGCGTTTGCCGATGACGTTTTTGTTGTCCTTCCGACCGTCGATGTGCATACTTACTACGTCGGCAATGCGCAAAAGGTCGTCTAATGACTTGAGTTTTTTGGCGTTTCCGATGGGCATTTTGTCCACTATATCGTAGAAATATACCTCCATGCCCAGGGCTTCACCAATGACTGAGAGCTGTGTTCCGATGTGACCATAGCCAACAAGACCCAGTTTTTTACCGCGAACTTCAAAGCTATTGTTGGCTGATTTATCCCATTTGCCTTCGTGCATTCCGTTGCTTTTGGTCACCACGTTACGGATGAGCATAATCATTTCGCCGACGGCCAATTCTACTACCGAACGAGTGTTGCTGTAGGGGGCATTAAAAACGGCGATTCCTTTTTCGGTAGCGGCTTTTAGGTCAATTTGGTTGGTACCTATGCAAAAAGCACCTATGGCAATCAAACGCGGCGCATTTTCAAGAACACGACGCGTAACGTTTGTTTTGGAACGAATGCCCAAAATGGTAACATCCTTGATTTTTTCAATCAATTCGTCTTCGTCCAAAGCTCCTTTTAAAAACTCTACGTTGAAGCCTTGTTCTTCAAATGCTTGACGAGCTACAGGGTGAACATTTTCGAGCAAAAGAATCTTGATGCGGCTTTTGGGATATGATTGTGAACGCGGTAAATTGTTCAAAAACAAAAACTCATCCAACGATGGTACTACGTGGTCGGCGACGTTGGTTACTTTTGGACGCTCGACGTTTTCGGTGAAGGCATAAAAACGACTTGCTACGCCCGCTTCGCGGAGTTCGTAGTCGGTATAGCCATCGCCAATGACGCAGACATCGCCAGGAAGCGCAAGTGATTCGAGTAATTTTACCTTTCCTTTATCTTGCGACAACACGTTTTCGTCGTCCACGCCAATGATGTTGTCATCGGCGTCAAAACGGAACGTATTGGCATACACATTTTCTTCTTTCAGCCCTAATTCGGTGACGATTGGGACAATAAACTCCTTAAAACCACTCGAAACGATAAGAATAGTCTCGGAATAATCGCGGAGGAACGCTTGGTTGCGAGCAAACGAATCTGAAACTTTGGTACGCAAAAAATCAACCAGTGCTTCTACGTGGCTGCGATTTGCTTGAAGAAGCGAAATACGCTGGCGCAAACCTTCCGCAAACGACAATTCGCCGTTCATGGCGGCATCGGTCAAATCACGGATTTGTTGAACTACTTTTTCGCGGTTGGGATTGCCCGCGAGGGCAATGTTGGCCAATTCGTCCAGACCTTCGACTTGCGTAAACGTGCTGTCGAAATCAATGACGTAATAGGTTTGTTCAATCGTGTTGGTGAGCATTCTGCAAAAATTTATTGAAATAGTATCGGCGGGTGCTGAAACATAAATTCGTTTCAGCACACAAATTTACCGTTCCTTTTTGGCATTTTTGTAAACTTGTCAAAAAATGGAAGGTTCTTTTAAAACTTTGCCAATTCTCTGGCAGAAAAAAAGCATGAAAATACTTCACACGGCCGATTGGCATTTGGGCAAACAACTACATAAATACAGTCTTGAAGAAGAGCAGAGCTTGTTTTTGGACTGGTTGGTAGGGGAGATTGAAGAACGAGAAATTGATGTTTTGTTGGTTTCGGGCGATGTTTTTGATACCGCAAACCCTTCTAATCAAGCCCTGACTCAGTATTATGGTTTCCTCAAAAAATTGGTCGGAAAGGGTTGTCATGTGGTAATTACGGGAGGCAACCACGACTCACCAGGGGTTTTGAACGCTCCGCGTGAACTGCTCCGTTTTTTGGACATCAAAGTCATTGGAAATGCGCAAGAAAATATAGAAGACGAATTGTTGCACATCGACACTCCTAAAGGGGACGTGGTGATTGCGGCAGTGCCCTATCTGCGCGATGCCGATTTACGAAAATCGGTTGTGGGCGAAGGGTATGACGACCGTTTGTTGGCGTTGCGCCAAGGGATTCGAGGGCATTACGAACAACTCGCGCATCTCTGTGCCGAACGCTATCCTCAAAAATGTGCTATTGCGATGGGGCATTTGTACGTAAACGGGGCGTCGGTGAGTGAAAGCGAGCGCGACATCCACGTGATTGGGGGCGAAGCGGCTTTTTCGGCGGAGTATTTCCCTGCGGGTTTTGATTATATTGCGTTGGGGCACATTCACAAACCGCAACGCATCACCAATTCGGATTTTATTCGCTACTCGGGCTCGCCGATTCCGTTGAGTTTTAGTGAAAGAGATGACCGAAAATACGTGCTAGAACTAACCCTCAAGGACGATAAAATTGAAGCAGTGGAACCGATTTCGGTGCCTGTTTTTCGAGAATTACGTTGTTTTACGGGCAATTTGGAGGAAGTTGAAGCTGCACTTAATGCGTACGAAGTAGTTACTCCCTTGCCACCTTATGTAGAAATCCACGTGACCGAACCTTATGCTGATCCGCAAAAACAGGTGTATTTCGGCTATTTAATTCGAGAGTTTGAGGCTGCTCTTTTCAAAATAATCAAGCCTCGCCTGTCTTTTACCAATCACACCCAAGGTGCCGATGAACTCTATGTTACAGGTACTTCGATTCAGGATTTAACCCCAAGGGATGTTTTTCAAAAACGCCTTTTAACCGAAAACCTCGACGAGGAAACCCAGCAGCTTTTGGCCGAAGCTTTTGATGAACTGTGGCGGGAAGTGGCCGAGCAAAACTGATTTTATCCATGAAAATTCTTCGACTTCGATTCAAAAATATTAATTCGTTTTACGGTGAACATCCCTGTATTGACTTTACGGCTAATCCGTTAGCGGTTTCTGGTTTGTTTGTTATTTCGGGGCCAACGGGGGCGGGCAAATCGACGCTGCTTGACATTATCACGCTGGCATTGTACAATGCAATCCCGCGTTTTGGAAGTATTTCAAAAAATGAAATTGATAAATTAGGCTCTATTGTCAATCTCAAAGCTGCTGAAGAACCTAGGGCTGAAGCCTATGCAGAGGTAGAATATGAGGTAAAAGGAGGTCAGTACCGTTCGCGTTGGAGTATTTCGCGAAACCGAAATGATAAATGGAACAATTATCAGATGGAAATTGCCGAACTTCCTTCTGGTAATCTGTTGGATATTAAAGGATTGCCGCAGTTTCCAAAAAAGAATGAAGAACTTATCGGACTAACTTACGAGCAATTTGTGAAGTCAATTGTGTTGGCGCAGGGGAGTTTTGCCGAGTTTTTACGCGCCAAAGCCCATGACCGTTCCAAATTGTTGGAAGATATTACGGGACAGCGCATTTATCGGCAACTTGGGGCTGCGTCGTATTTGAAAGATAAACTATTTAAAGAACAACTTGAACTTAAAGAAAAAGAGCTGAAACTGGTTTCGATGCTCACCGAAGAGGAAGTATTACAGCTTCAGCAAACCAAAATTACGACCGAAACGCATCAGGTTCAGGCGGAGAAAGACGTGCAGCTTTGGGACAAAGAAAAGTCGGTATTGGAGCGTTGTTATGACCTTCAACAAAAGTTGGAGAAAGTTGCAAAAGAGGTTCAAGTTCTCGAAAATGAGCAAGAAACTTTTAAACCAAACGCATTGAGACTCTTCCAACACGAACAAATTAGCGAGTGGGCGGGAGAATTGGCGACTTTACAATCTCAGCAAACGCAGTTGAAAGGGCTGGAAGAACGCAGAAAATCGCTTCAAACCCAAATAGAAGAGCAGACAACCATCATCGAAACGACGCATCAACAAATCACTCATTTGGTGCAAAAATCGGTTCCGAAAGAGCGTTTATTGACGGAATTGAACGTTTTTGAAGGGGAAATTCTACAACTCGATACGGAAATTGAAAAACTTAATGCTGAAATCCGCCCTGTTTTTACGGCTATAAAACAAGAGGTTTCTGCAACCAATCACCCTTGGCTTAGGACGCTTTCAGTTGAAAAGTTAGACGAAGCGTATGCCCTTCTTCAGCAGAAAAAACAAGAAATACAGCAAGAGGTTGCGCGCTTTCGGGTAGATTTTGAAGCAGAAAAAGAGCTCGCTCAATTAGCCAATCGGCAAAACGCCTTGATGGAACTAAAGGCAACTTTGACACGACGAAACGAATGGTATGCCCAAGGCCTTGATGCTAAAAAAGCCTTGGAAGAATCGACGGCAAAAGTGAACGAACGACAACCTCAATGGGTAGCACTTCAGCAAAAAATGGCTGAAATGGAGGCTAAATTGAAAGTTCTTCAAGTGCAGAAGGAAAAAGAACAACAAAAATTTAACCTCGAAGACCTTCGTAATGCCCTGCAAAATGGGGAAGAATGCCCTTTATGTGGTTCGACACATCACCCGTACGTCCATGCTTACATGAATGCACTTTCTAAGGTGCAAATGGAGCTAGATTTGCTCGAAAAGGAGAGGAAAGAGGTGGAGGCTTCAATGCAAAAAGTAGGGGCGGAGTTAAACCAAGCGCAGGGGTCAATGACAAAAGTGACCGAAAATTTGGTCAAAATTCGCGAGGAGTACCGAAAAGCCAAAGAGGAAGGTGAAAAAACGTTGACAGTGTTGGGATTGGCATCGGATAGTACCCTGGAGCAATTGGCCCAAGAGCAGAAGCAACTAGGGGACTTGCAAGAACAAATTACTAAGTGGCAGAAAGTCAACGATATGAATGCCGTAATAGGCAAATTATTGGCGCAATATGAAGTGCTTTTTGAGCTTCGGGTACGAAAGTCGGCGAAAGAATTAAAAAAACAACAGCGTTATGCTGGCAAGGATATTCGTACCGAAAGTCAAGCATTACGGAATACGTTGACCAACGCGGAAACAACTTGGCAGATAGCACAGAAACAAAAAATTGAAACTGAAAATGGCATTGCAGTTGAGCGTGAAAAAGTAAAGCATCTGACCAGTATGTTATCAACTGATTTAGCGGCTAAAGGCATTGAAAGTATCGAAAAAGCCAATGAACTTTTACTGCCAATCCTGGAGGTTGAAAAATTGCGAACCAAACGTAAAGTACTAGAAGACCGCGAAAAAGAGCTAGTCATCAATCGGAAAACTTGGGAAGAGCAATTAATGGAAACCGCAAAGCTTCGCCAAGCTGAATTACCGTTGGAGGATGTAGAATTTAAAGTCAAAATAAGCCGTAGTTTACGTGATCAATATTTGAGGGAAGTATCGGATATTGGGTCTAAATTGGCACATCATCAAACCCAACAGACAAAATTTTCAACCCTACAAACGGAGCTTGAACAACTACGCAAGGAACGAAAAAAATGGGATTTGCTCAATAGCTACATCGGCGACCGTGAAGGAAACAAGTTTAGCAATTTTGCCCAAAACTTGACACTTTTCAACTTAATTGGATTGGCTAATCAGCGGTTACGGCACTTATCTGACCGCTATATTTTAGACAAACCGCAAGAGGAAACCGAGAGTCTTTTTGTGATAGATACCTACCAAGGTAATGCCAAGCGGGCAGTCAATACGTTGTCGGGTGGTGAAACTTTCACCCTTAGTTTAGCCCTCGCACTAGCTCTTTCCGATTTGGCATCGCAAAACGTGAGCATCGAAAGTTTGTTTATCGACGAAGGGTTTGGAACGCTCGACCCCGATTCGCTCGATATGGCATTGAGTATGTTGGAACGCTTGCAGTCGGAGAGTGAAAAAACGATTGGAATCATTTCGCACGTGGAAGCATTGAAAGAGCGCATCGGAACGCAAATTCGCCTCTTCAAAAATGGCAATGGGCAAAGTACGATGGAAATTGTGGGGTGATAACCATCAAGCCCCACAGCACTTTTTGTATTTTTTGCCACTGCCACAAGGGCAATCGTCGTTGCGGCTGATGGCAATCGTTTTGCCCGAAAGATAAAACCACTGATTATGTTCTTTCACAAAGAGCGAGTGTTCGTAATGTACCCGACTCTTTTTGCTCTCGTCGATATACAACGCCTGAAAAATAACCTCCCCTTGTGTATCGAGGGGAGAACCTTTGCTGGTTGAAATGATTTTTAACCCTCTCCACTGCGATTCCATGGCCCACTGCTCGATGGAGGCTTTATCAAACTGAGCGCGTTTGCTAGAATGTGTAGTTGCAATCAGGTAATCACTAGCTACGACGCAGTACGCCGAATAGCGTGATTTCATTAACTCTAAGGCGGTTACAGTTTGTCGCTTCCCCGAAATAATGCTGCCACAGCATTCGTCAAACGTAAGAGAGGAGCCACAGAAACAGGTTGAAGTCATTGAGGAGAAATGGGGTTTACTATCGTTAAATGGGTATGATAAATTGGGTTTTGAGAAAGCCTGTGTTTGGATAGGCGTATCCAAACACACAAAAAAGCGACTCAAGGCCGCTTTTTTGTGTTATTATTAGCATAGAAAAGCTAGTCAATCAGTCTAAATAGGCGATTCCAGCGGATTTTGGTTAAGATAGACTTTGGATTTGGGTCAATTGACATCCAAATAAAGACCGCTTTCCCTACAACGTGGTCGGCAGGAACAAAGCCCCAAAAACGTGAGTCCGCCGATTCGTAGCGATTATCCCCCATCATGAAGTAATAATCCTGCTTAAAGGTATAGCTTGTGAGGGCTTTGCCATCAATAGATACCTTCCCTTTATCAAGTATTACTTTCTCGGGATCGTTGTGGTCAAAATATTTAATGACATAGCCGTATTTAGTAACATTTGCCGAATCAAGTTGAATGGTTAAACCTTCTTTAGGCACTTGCATAGGTCCCCAAAAATCAGGATTTTGTTTGGCCGCAGCAGGATATAATCCGATTTCTGGAGCATCCGCAGTATATCTGCCAACGTGAGTGACCGAACGGATGAAGCTGTGTTTTTTCAACCCATCCACAATTTGAGGGGTTGTGCGGATTTGATACACAAAACGGTCAGGCTTGGTTGTGTCACCAGGAAACATACCATAGTCCTGAATGTTTTCGTTTTCAAAGAAACGGTCGTCGAGCAAATCACTTGATTCCAAACGGTACATCAGCTGAGCTTGTGCAGGTGTTTCTCCTTCTTTCCCATTGATATATACCAAGCCATTTTTTACTTCTACCACGTCGCCTGCTACTGCAATACAACGTTTGATAAAATTGGTGCGTAAGTCAACGGGAAAATCCTTGTAACCACCATTACCAACCATTGGGTCTTCAAACGTTTCTTCAGGATCGCCTGGGTAATTGAAGACCACAACATCATTGCGTTTGACCGATGTAAAACCAGGTAGGCGGTACATGGGCAATTGAATCAGCTTTGAAAAAGAAGGAATGCTAGTTCCCCAAATCGTTTGGTGAGTAAGTGGTACTTGCAACGGAGTCCCTGGAGTACGAGCCCCGTAGTGAAGTTTACTTACAAACAAAAAGTCGCCAATGAGAAGGCTTTTCTCCATAGATGACGACGGGATGGTGTACGCTTCTAATAGTAACCAACGAATAAATGTAGCTGCTACAACAGCAAAAACGACCGAGTCGAGCCATTCTCTAAGGGCCGATTTTTTAGGTTTGGGTTGAGACATAAAAACAAATCTTATTAAAAAAGTAATGATTATTCTCCTAGCAATTCATCCATGCCAAACACACCTTCGCGAGGGGCAAGCCACTCAGCGGCTACCACAGCACCTAGCGCAAACCCTTGGCGATTGTGGGCAGTGTGTTTGATTTCGATGCTATCGACTTCGGAGGTATAGCAAATAATATGAGTACCAGGAACTTCTCCTTCGCGCAAAGATAAAATAGGGATTTGATTATCGGTACTTTCTTCGGTGTTTACCCACTCTGTTTTGTTAGTAAGGTGTTGAAGCAACTCTTCGGCCAGAGTAATGGCCGTTCCACTTGGCGCATCCAGTTTGTGGATGTGGTGAATTTCGGTTGTATGCACTGAGTACTGAGGATACGGAGCAATGAGTTTGGCTAATTGTTTATTGAGACGGAAAAACAAATTTACTCCAATACTATAATTGGATGCGTAAAAAAAAGCTGCTTTGTTTTCTTGGCAAAGTTGCTCAATTTCAGGACGATGATGCAGCCAGCCTGTGGTTCCACATACGGTTGGCAAGCCTTTGCTCATGCACCATTTGAGGTTTTCGTATGCCGCTTCGGGGGCGCTAAATTCGATGACAGCGTCGACGTTGTCGCGGCTAAATGTGTCTAATTCTTGGCGATTTGAAATGTCAATTTTTCCGACTACCTGGTGGCCACGGCTAAGGGCAATTTGTTCAATCACTTTTCCCATTTTGCCATAACCTAAAAGAAGAATATTCATAATCTATGTTTTGCAATTCGTAATTTATTTGATGGGAACAACGACTTTTACCCCGTATACTTGGCCCGTAAAAGAGTTGTTATAAGTATCAGGCTCAAACCGAAAAGACAAATCTTCCGACATGTCAAATGTTTTGAGGTGAGCTGAAACGTTGGCTTCTACAGCGGCCAGCGCCCAGACCCCTACTACCAGCAACAAGTTGAGGTCTCGATAGCGGCGATAGAAGTCTTTTCCCTTTGTAATTTGGTCAAGGGTGAGGGTACGGGTTTGGTTTTGGCTTCGTAAAAAAACCTCCGCTTCCGTCCGTAGCTGCTTACCCGTAGTTCCATCGTAGCTGAAGTAATACGGCCATAAAAAATCTTGGTAGCGCACATGGTAATACCGTATAAAAAAAACCACTGCCCCTAAGCCACCATATACGAAAGGCATTTTCCAATATTGGCGATTGTAGGCTTGCCCTAGCCCAGGAAGCATGAGCGAATAATAAGCGGCTTTGCGGGGACTGTGCTTTTGCAACGAGGCGCTTTTCTGATTATTTTTAGCAACAATGTCTTTACCTAATTTCGTTTTTTTGAGTGAATCGAGCCGCGATGAATCAGGTGCCATTTGTGCGACAACTTTCGAAGTACGTTTTTGTAGGGAGTCAGTTGCTGTTTGTTGAGCTACCACTGCCATCCACCCTGCCCCCAACCACAGACCCCAAAAAATCCCTAACTTTTTCAAGACTCAAACTTTAAAACGTCTAAGATACGGTCCAATTCTTCTTGCGAAGTAAATGGTATTTTAATTTCTCCTTTTTGTTTATCGTCGGTTTTGATGGAAACTTTCGACCCAAAAAATGACGAAAGCTTAAATTGCAGTGACCGTAACTCTTGCTTTATCGCGTACGGTTTACGTTCCTTATTGGTTTCGTCAGGAGCTAGCTTTAGGGCTTGAACAGCCTCTTCTACTTTACGCACCGACCAAGCTTCTTCGATGGTTTTGCGGAATATTTTAAGCTGAATTTCGGGATTTTCTATGTTAATAATTGCCCGTGCGTGCCCCATCGTGATTTGATCATCACGTAATGCCGCTTGAATCAACGGTGGTAATTTTAACAAACGAATGTAGTTGTTGACCGTCGTGCGGTTTTTACCTACTCGCTCTCCAAGTTCTTCCTGTTTCAGACCACAATCCGAGATAAGCCGCTGATAACTAAGCGCAATTTCAATAGCGTTAAGGTTTTCGCGTTGGATGTTTTCAATCAATGCCATTTCCAACATTTGTTGGTCATTGGCGGTACGAACGTAAGTTGGGATGTGGGTAAGTCCAGCAAGTTTGGATGCTTGTAAACGCCGTTCTCCCGAAATCAACTGATAGCGATCTTTCCCGATTTGGCGTACCGTAATCGGTTGAATAATTCCTTGAATACGAATCGATTCTGCCAATTCTTTGAGCGCTTCTTCATCGAATCTGGTACGAGGTTGATAGGGATTTGTTTCAATGTGTTCGACCGAAACCTCGTTCATCATGCTCACCCCTTCGTGAGGCAACGGGCTTGAAGTACGATTGACATTGTCGCTGTCTTGGAGTAAAGCCCCCAAACCACGACCAAGTCCTGTCATTCTTTTGGGAGCAGCTTTTCCGACATTTTCCATTTGCTAGAATTGTATGTTTTTGAATAGATTTTTAGAATAAAAATCTATGTGAAATCAAATTGGTGTCAATTAAAGAACCTTACGGCTGTTAGGTTCGTCTTGCTCAAGTAATCCATTTTTATTTAAGACTTCGCGGGCAAGGTTTAGGTAACTAATAGCTCCTTTGCTATCTGAGTCTTGGGCAATGGTAGGGACTCCGTAACTTGGTGATTCGCTCAAACGAATATTCCGCGGAATAATGGTATTGAAAACCATGTGCTTAAAATGGGCAGTTACCTCGTTTACCACTTGGTTAGATAGGCGAACGCGCATGTCATACATTGTCAATAAAATACCCTCAATAGTCAGACTCGTGTTGAGGCGAGTTTGAATAATTTTGATAGTATTTAAAAGTTTACCCAACCCTTCGAGGGCGAAGTACTCGCACTGTACAGGCACAATCACCGAATCGGCAGCGGTAAGGCTGTTTATGGTAATTAGACCAAGTGAAGGCGAGCAGTCAATAATGATGAAGTCGTAGTCTTCTTTGATAGGCCACAAAGCTTCTTTCATTTTTTCTTCTCGACTTTTGAGATTAATCATCTCAATTTCAGCCCCTACGAGGTCTATGTGCGAGGGTAACAGGTACAGGTTCTCAAAGTTGGTTTCCACAATAGTTTGTTGTGGTGTAACTCCCTCAACCATGCACTCATAGATACTGTATTCAATCTCTTTTGGGTTGAAGCCTAAGCCCGAAGTAGAGTTAGCCTGAGGGTCGGCATCAACAATTAGTGTTTTGAAATCTAATACTGCCAAACTCGCAGCCAAGTTGATGGCTGTGGTCGTTTTGCCAACTCCACCTTTTTGGTTGGCTATTGCTATGATTTTTCCCATTGTTATTAGGTTTACCGCCATCAAATATCCGTCTTTATTCCCAATAAGCCAAACTGTTCCACGTAAAAAATATTAAATGTTTCACGAATGCCTTTGGCTTATAAAATTACCAGCCAATACTTAAAGGAGAAGTTGGATACTTTTTGGGTGTGTTTTCATCTTAAAATGCTGAAAAAGGCACTTATCAAATATGAAATAATAAAATTTTGCTATCAATAGCCATTTGATAGTTTGACTATCGTAATAGGCAGGTCAGACGGTAGTCAGACCGTCAACAATCGTGTTGTAAAAGTAGAACTGAACAATTACGACTTTAAGTGAAGTAGATAGGACTGATTTATTCTTAACGACTCATAACCAATGAACTACTTCGCGTTTTTGTCGGTAGCAGCGACGCTCTTTTGGGGGGCATTTTCAGAAAAAACGAACCGAAAACCAGAACGACTGTTTGACGGAAAAAGTTTTCGTGGCTGGGAGGGAGATACTACTAAAACGTGGCGTATCGAAAACGGTGCTCTGGTGGGTGGCTCGCTGCAAACAACAGTGCCCAATAACGATTTTTTATGTACTAAACGAAGTTATTCTGACTTTGTGCTGAAGGTGAAATTTAAACTTGTTGGTACCGAAGGGTTTATTAATTCGGGAGTGCAATTTCGGAGTAAAAGATTGACAAATCCAGCTTATGAAATGGAAGGATACCAAGCTGATTTAGGTAAAAACTATTGGGGAAGTCTTTACGATGAGTCAAGGAGAAATAAAACTTTAGCAGGTGGAGCTTCGGAGGAGGTGGCCAAACTACTAAAATCCAACGATTGGAATAATTACGAAATTAAAGCCGATAAACGCCATATTGTTCTTAAAATAAATGGAGTCACTACTGTGGATTATACCGAAACGGATACAACTATCCCACAGGAAGGTATCATCGGGTTGCAAATTCACGGAGGCGGAAAAGCACAAGTTTATTTTAAAGACTTGTACATTGAAGAATTGTATTGAACGTGTAAATAAGCATGAATTAATGAGTACCAAAGACCTAAACCTAAAACTGGAATGGACAAAAGAACTTTTCTCAAAACATCGTCAATCCTCTTTACGGGGACTATACTTTCCAATATGATGTCATGTAAAAAAGCAGCTCCCCGTACCAACTGGGCAGGTAATTTGACATATAGTACTGATAATTTGCACATACCCAAAAACGTTGAAGAGCTTCAAGAAGCTATAAAAAAATGTAAAAAGGTAAGAGCTCTGGGTACAAAACACTGTTTTAATGCAATAGCCGACAGCAAAGAAAATCAAATTTCAACAGAAGCGTTTAATCAAATTATTGGGCTTGATAGAGAGAAAAACACAGTTGCGGTAGGAGCAGGGATTAAGTACGGAGAAATGTGTAAGTATCTGGATGATAATGGATTTGCTCTTCATAACTTGGCCTCATTACCACACATTTCGGTAGCAGGAGCATGTGCCACTTCCACACATGGTTCTGGGATTAAAAATGGTAGTTTAGCAACGGCGGTCTCGGCGATTGAGTTTGTTAATGGAAAAGGAGAAGTTATTTCTTTAAGTCGTGAAAAAGACGGTGAAGAGTTTGGGGCGGCTGTGGTTAATGTTGGCGCATTGGGGATTGCAACCAAAATTACACTTGACGTTCAGCCAACGTTTAAAATGAAACAGGTAGTTTACCAAAATTTACCCATGTCAGCGTTGGAAAAAAACTTTGAGGCAATTATGTCGGGTGGGTATAGCGTGAGTTTGTTTACAGATTGGCGTAATAAAAACGTTAGTGAAGTTTGGGTAAAAAGTAAGGCTGAAGATATGAAAGAAGTGGCTCCTGAGTTTTTTGGCGCTAAATTGGCCACTAAAAACTTACACCCCATTGAGTCGTTAGATGCTGTCAATTGTACCGACCAAATGGGAGTGGAGGGCCCTTGGTACGAGCGGATGCCCCATTTTAAAATGGGATTTACGCCAAGTAGTGGGAAAGAACTTCAATCAGAGTATTTTATTGCTTTTGAGCACGCTTATGAAGGCTTGATGGCGATTGAGAAACTTAACGAAAAAGTGTCTCCCCATTTGTTTATCACAGAGGTACGAGCCATTGCCGCCGACGATTTGCCGATGAGTCCGTTTTACAAAAAAACGTGCGTAGCGTTTCATTTTACGTGGAAACAAGAAGTAGAGGCTGTGATGGCGCTTTTGCCCGAAATTGAAGAAGCGTTAGCTCCCTTTGCGCCCCGACCTCACTGGGGTAAAATTTTTACGCTCAAACCCGCTGTATTACAATCACGTATTGAAAAACTAGCGGATTTTAAGAAATACATGGAAAAGCACGATCCTGAGGGCAAATTTCGAAATGATTTTGTAGATATGAACCTTTTTGGGAGCTAAAAAAAGAGCGCCAAAACTCAAGTTTTGGCGCTCTTTTTATGGATAGGTTGTTACTAAACAGCAAAACTTTCACCGCATCCGCAAGTACGTGTGGCATTGGGGTTGACAAATTGAAACCCTTTTCCGTTGAGGCCATCAGAGAAATCTAGGATTGTTCCAGCTAAGTAAAGAATACTCTTTTTGTCAACGACAATTCGGATGCCTTTGTCTTGGAATTCCATATCCGTTGGCAATTTTGACGAGTCAAATTCTAAATTATACATCAATCCCGAACAGCCTCCACCCACAACTCCTACACGAATGTGGCTATCTTCAGGCCGTCCTTCTTCACGACGTAATTCAAGGATTTTATCTTTTGCTTTATCGCTTACGGTTACCATGTCTTTATAAAATTCAATGAGGTTGTCTGCAAAATGCTTGTTTTTTCAACCAAAGTCAAGGCGTAAAAGTTCCTATGTTTAGGTGAATACCTATACGTTTCTAGGGTATTCCTGTGGAGTTGGCAAAACAAATCGTAATTTTGGGGGTTAAATCCATTAGGTTTAGTTATTGCTATCGAAGGAGTGAAACTTAATAGGTTTGAAAAAATAGGATTATGAAGCATTTTCATTTAAAAGTAAAAGAAGTTATTGAAGAGACTTCAGACGCAGTCACGATTTCGTTTTGGCACCCACTGAGTGAAATGATAAAGTACCAAGCGGGGCAGTTTTTAACGATATTGTTGACGATTGATAGCGAAAAAGTTCGCCGCTCGTATTCAATGAGCAGTTCGCCTCATACGGATACCGCACCCGCCGTAACGGTGAAAAGAGTACCTGGAGGATTGGTGTCGAATTGGTTGATTGACCATGTCAAGGAAGGTGATTTTTTGGAAGTTCTGGAGCCTATGGGGCATTTTCAAGTATTGCCTGATGCACGAAATGTCCGCACGGTGGTGTTGATTGGAGCAGGAAGCGGGATTACCCCTTTGATGTCTATTGCTAAGTCGGTTTTAAAAGTAGAGACTGAGAGTCGAGTGGTACTTCTATATGGAAACCGAGCCGAAGAAGGCATCATTTTTAAAAAACAATTGGACGAAATGAGCCGTGCTTATGGCAATCGTTTCAACGTATATCATTCGCTTACTCAACCTTCCAATGATTGGAAAGGAGGACTGGGGCGTTTGGATAAATCTATGATAGTAGCAACGTTAGAAGAAATTGGTGGAGTGAAAGAAACGACTACTGAGTATTTTTTGTGTGGCCCAGATGGCTTAATGGAAACTACCAAAGAGGCACTCTTGGCTTGGGGGGTAGCAGAAGAGCGTATCCATCGTGAGAGCTTTGCTACGGCAACTACACATCCTGTACACGAGGCCGACGAAGACGATGATAGTCTCAAAATGCAGGAAATAAAAGTTCGGTACGAAGGAGAAGAATATACTTTTAATGTAGCGCCACATCAAACGATTTTGGAAGCGGCACTTGAACTTGACATCGACTTGCCGTACTCATGTCAGGCGGGTATGTGCACCGCTTGCATGGGAAAATGTACTTCTGGAAAAGTGTTGTTGGACGAAGAAGATGGTTTAACAAAATCGGAGTTGGCACAAGGCTATATTTTGACGTGTGTAGCTCATCCCCTTACCAAAGGAGTAGTAATTGAAATAGAGTAATAGTTTTGGTATTTTTTTTACCCATCTTTTAGAATAAAAATAGCATTAGTATGGAAATACGCCCCTACCAACTCAGTGACCGCACCGTACTGGAGGAGATTTTTATGATGAATACTCCTAAATACTTTGACCCAAAAGAATTGGGAGATTTTCTGGAGTACCTTGATATTTTTGGTGATGATTATGTAGTTGCCGTGGTAGATAGAAAAATTGTAGGAGGGGGAGGTTATTGGGTACGTTCGTTTGACCAGCAAGGAGGGTTGTCTTGGGCTTTTGTTCACCCCGATTTTCAGGGTACTGGCGTTGGGAAAGAGCTGGCTTTGTATCGAATTGAGCAAATTCGTCAATCGGGTGTGGCCAAAACCATCATGGTCGAAACTTCGCAACATTCGTTTGGCTTCTACGAAAAACTGGGTTTTAAATTATTGAACCGTCAAATCGACTATTGGGCTAAAGGAATAGACTTGTACTCCGCCGTGTTGGAACTATAAAGCGAAAAACATCAAAAAAGCTCTCAATAACGAGAGCTTTTTTGATAAAAATAAGACTATTCAACTACAAACGTGATACAGCCTGCTGAACAAACGCAGTCAATTCACTCCCAGACAACATGCCCTGAGAAAGTAAAGCAAGGTTGTAGGCGTGGCGAATCAGTTGCTTTTGCTCTTCTTCGTTTGCTGTCAATATTTTCTGAATTACAGGGTGGTTGGCGTTGATGGCTACATTCAACATTTGAGGCATATCACCAAACATCGATTTTTGGCCAGAAGTAGCCGCCATGTCGTTCATACGACGGATAAATTCAGGAATTGTAATTACGACTGGTAACTCATCGGTTGGCATTGGTTCAACGCTGATGGTGAGTTTAGGGCCACCGCTGAGGGTTTGCTCAAACAAATTTTTCGCTTTTTCTTCATCGTCCTGTGACAATACGCTTTCGAGCTTGATTTCTTTCTCAATAAGCTTGTCAAGGGTATCGGCATCCACGCGTTTGATGTTCGTTTTTTCTAATTTATATTCGATGCCGTTGATAAAGTGCGGGTCAATAACACTATCGAAAACAAGTACATCGTAACCACGCTTCCTAGCCGACTGAATGTATGCGTCTTGTTTTTGAACATCGCTTGCATATAACCACACCACCGTTTCGTTTTTATCCGTTTGGTTTTCTTTGACTTGGGTTGTGTATTCTTCAAAAGTGAAATGTTTCCCTTCGGTATTTTTAACCAAGCAGAATTCCGTAGCTTTCTCGCCAAATTTTTCGTCAGAAATGATGCCGTATTTGACAAACAAACCGATGTCGTCGAATTTTTTCTCAAAACCTTCGCGGTCGTTGCGGAAAATCTCAGATAGTTTATCAGCTACTTTACGCGTAATGTATCCGCTAATTTTCTTTACGTTACCATCGGCTTGAAGGTAGCTTCGAGAAACGTTGAGTGGAATATCGGGCGAGTCAATAATTCCGTGAAGAAGCGTCAAGAAATCAGGAACTACGTCTTTGACTTCGTCGGTGATAAATACCTGACGGCTGTACAACTGGATTTTTTCTTTGCGGGCCGAAAAATCATTTTTCAATTTCGGGAAATACAATACCCCCGTTAAATTGAAGGGATAGTCGACGTTGAGGTGAATCCAAAAAAGCGGATCTTCGCTCATTGGATGAAGCTCTTTGTAAAATGCCAAGTAGTCTTCGTCTTTGAGTTCAGAAGGAGCTTTTACCCAAATCGGTGTCGGATTGTTGACGATTTTCTCGTCAAACTCAATCTCAACGGGCAAAAATTTGCCGTATTTTTCAAGAATTTCAGTGAGGCGGTACTTGTTCAAAAACTCTTCTGAATCTTCGGCGATGTGGAGGATAATGTCCGTTCCACGGTCGGTTTTATCAGCAGGTTCGATGCTAAACTCGGTGCTTCCGTCGCAAGTCCAACGAGCACCTTCGGATCCTTCCTTAAATGATTTTGTAATAATTTCTACCTCTTTGGCGACCATAAACGCCGAGTAGAAACCTAGTCCGAAGTTTCCGATGATATTGCCCCGAGTATCTTCTTTTTCCTTATATTTTTCGACAAATTCAGCGGCTCCTGAGAAGGCAATTTGGTTGATGTATTTTTTAATTTCCTCAGCCGTCATCCCGATTCCCCGGTCGCTAATGGTAATCGTTTTGGCTTCCTCGTCGAGTTTTACTGATACTTTCAATTCGCCAAGCTCACCATTAAACTCGCCAAAATCAGCTAGTTTTTTGATTTTTTGGGTAGCATCTACAGCATTTGAAACCAACTCACGCAAGAAAATTTCGTGGTCAGAATAGAGGAATTTTTTGATGATTGGAAAAATATTGTCGGTATGAATCGACAATTGCCCTTTTTCGGCCTGTACGTTTGCTTCCATAACTCTGGTTTACGGTTTTTACAGTTTTTGGTTTTCTGTGGAGATACTCTAAAAAATGTATTCCACCGTATTAGTGTCTGACATAATGGCAAAAAATAAAGCTGCCAGATTTTCAAAACCTGACAGCTTTATTTTTTGGTTGATAGTCCGCTTACTTTTGTACAAACCTCACCCACACTTCACGCATAGCTACTTGTTTGCTGCCTGTAGTATTTTTAGGGTTAACACCTGTGCCTCGTCCCTCGGCGTCTACACGAACGAAGCTAATACCTGATTTAACGAATTGGTCTTTGAGTGCATATACACGTTTCACCGAAAGGACTTTATTGGTCAATGGTGGCTTGGCGTCGTTGGCATAAGCTACTAACTTAATTTGGGCTGTTGGATATTTTTTTAGCAAGTCGGCCAAAGCTTGCACCGATGCATTAGCTGATGCTTTTAATTGGAGGGTATTATCTTCAAAATCTACGTTCTCAAACTTAAACGCTTTTCCTTTTGGGAGTGCTTTATCGGCCAAGTACACTTCCATCGGATTTTCGACTGAAGTTGCCGCTGGAGTCGCTGGGGGGGGAGCCGTGGCGGTATCAATAGTTGCAGGCTTTTTCTCAATAGGCTCTTGAATGGTTCGTGCTTCAGCTAGAGTATCTGCTTCTATTTCTGCGGCAGGAGTTATAGTTGTAGTTTGCTGTTGATTCCAAAAATAAACTGCTCCTGCTCCAAGCAAAGCGACAGTAATAAGACCAACTCCCACCCATTTGAAGTTAGTTCGTTCCAAACCCCTGTCTTCTACACCTACTAAGAAAGGTTGCTTTGAAGAAATCGGTTCTGTTGTTTTAGCAACAGTCATTTGTTGTTCGGCCCGAGGTACTTCAAAACTATGCAGCAGGTATTGAATACCAACGGTTTCGATGATTCGGTCGTTGAGGTCAGGGACAACTGTTAGAAGACTTTCTCGCTGTTCACCAAGAAAAGCGGCAAGCGATTCGGCATTTAATTGCTTATCAGAAACAATTTTTTTCAAAACTGTGATGATGACTGACATTGAAATACCACTCAACGCTGAAGCAAGCGAATTTTTTGTACCTGAGTACTTTGTTACCATACTACAAACAGGACTCTTGAAACCAGGGAGCACAGTATTGAGGATTTTTTCTCCTGACGATTTAAAGCTTTCTAATTCGGCGGAAGTTTTAACAATTTTCGAAAGTTGTTCTGGAGTAAAAGCGATGTTTTGGGCTTGAGCAAAAATCAGTTTCATTCCCGATTCACTGGATGCCCTTTTAATAAGACCTCCTACAATGGAAGCGGAAAAAGCATCGAGCGCTTTTTGGATTTTCTCTGGCTTTTCGTTGTTCTGTACGGCTATTTGATTGACGATACCCTCACTCAAAGTCTCTTTTAGAGATGCAAATAAGTTCATTTTCAATGATTTTTTATGAGTTAGAATCCTAAGAGGAAAAGCGAGTTAATGAAAATGACTACCTCAAACCCCTCAGAGTTTTAACCTATGGTGACTCAATTTTTTCAAATGGGGCGGAAAGTTACTTAATAGTTAAGAGTCCATAGTCACGACTTGTTAGTTTTTTTTAGCAATCTAAGCAATGTCGTTACCTTTGTACAAAAGAAACTTACTTAAATTCCTACGTTTTTGAAGAATTTAGCTGAACCACTCATTTTAGTCACTGGGGCAAACGGCCTTTTGGGGAGTGCCATCGTAAACTATTTATTGGCAAACGGGCACCGTGTTCGTGGCTTACGCCGTAGTGGAAGCGATATGAAGTTGCTACACAAGGTCGAGGCGAAGATAGAATGGGTTGAGGGAGATATCCTCGATGTGTTGGCGCTGGAAAAAGCGTTTGAAGGGGTAATGTACGTAATTCATACGGCAGCTATTGTTTCTTTTATTCCAAAAGACCAAGAACAAATGTACCGAATCAACGTTCAGGGAACAGCCAATGTGGTCAATACAGCACTGGGCTCTGGGGTTCGGAAAATGGCGTTTGTTAGTTCAGTGGCGGCGTTGGGGCGACCCGACCCCCGTATGCTTGATGCGTCGAGACCAACGGTGATTGATGAAGACCAAAAATGGGAAGAATCTTCTCTGAATTCTTATTACGGAAAAAGTAAATACTTAGCAGAGCTAGAAGTTTGGCGGGGCGTTGCGGAAGGGCTTTCGGCCGTGGTAGTGAATCCAAGTATGGTGTTGGGAGAGGGGGATTGGACGCGGAGCAGTACACAACTCTTTAAGTATGTGTTTGACGAAAATAAATTTTACACGGAAGGGTTAATCAATTACGTAGATGTACTAGACGTGGCCGAAGCGACGGTAAAATTGTTATTGTCGGATGTGAAAAACGAGCGATTTGTACTAAGTGCGGGTAGTACTACCTACCGCGAGTTGTTTACCAAAATAGCGGAAGGGTTTGGAAAACGTCAACCTTCGAAGCTGGTATCACCTTTTTTGACAGAAATCATCTGGCGGATAGAGGCACTTCGCTCATGGTTGACGGGGAGTAAGCCACTTATTACTAAAGAAACGGCTAAAACTTCCCGAACAAAACTTATTTATAACGGAGCAAAAATCAGACAAACGCTGGACTTTACGTATAAGCCGCTGGACGAAACGATAGCGCGTGTTTGTAAAACGTTGAAGAAGGACTAAGCAATTGTGCAAAGTTAATTTCTAGTTCACGCAGAGTCGCAAAGACGCTAAGTTTTAAATAATCAATCTTATACCTTGTTTGCATCACTGCAACTTTGCGTGAACATTACGTATTTTGGATGATACTTTAAGGCAGTTCTAGCCCTTTTGATGTGTATTTACGCCATCAACTTCTTGTATTTAATCCGTTTTGGCGTTACATCCGTACCTAATCGTTTGCGGCGGTTTTCTTCGTAATCGGAGAAGTTGCCTTCAAACCAATACACCTGAGAATCACCTTCAAACGCTAAAATGTGCGTACAAAGACGGTCCAAAAACCAACGGTCGTGGGAGATAATCACGGCGCAACCTGCAAAGTTTTCGAGGGCTTCTTCCAAAGCACGGAGCGTGTTTACGTCCAAATCGTTGGTAGGCTCATCGAGTAGCAACACGTTGCCCCCTTCTTTGAGCATCATTGCCAAGTGAACACGGTTACGCTCTCCCCCCGATAAGTTGCCAATCTTCTTTTCTTGGTCGCTTCCTGTAAAGTTAAAACGGCTTACGTAGGCGCGTGCATTGCTTTGCTTGCCACCAAGTAAAACCCAGTCGTTTCCGTCCGAAATTTGTTGATAAACGGTTTTGTTTGGGTCGAGTTGATTATGTTCTTGGTCGGCGTAAGCAATTTGCACTGTTTCTCCGATGGTAATTGATCCACTGTCAGGTTTTGCTTGTTCCGTAATGAGCTTGAAAAGCGTAGACTTACCCGCGCCGTTGGGTCCAATGATACCCACAATACCCGCTGGAGGAAGTGAAAAAGTCAGGTTTTCAAACAAAAGCTTGTCGCCAAACGCTTTAGAAACACCCTCCATTTCGATGACTTTGTTCCCCAAACGAGGCCCTGAAGGAATGAAGAGCTCCAATTTCTCTTCTTTTTGCTTGATGTCTTCGTCCAAGAGTTTTTCGTAAGCACCCAAACGGGCTTTAGACTTCGCCTGACGCGCTTTGGGCGCCATGCGTACCCATTCTAATTCGCGTTGGAGGGTTTTCTGGCGTTTTGATTCTTGTTTTTCTTCTTTGGCCAAGCGGTTTTGTTTTTGCTCTAACCACGAAGAATAATTTCCTTTCCACGGAATGCCTTCTCCGCGGTCAAGTTCCAAAATCCATCCTGCAACGTTGTCCAAGAAATAACGGTCGTGCGTTACCGCAATGACAGTACCTTCGTATTGGCGAAGGTGTTCTTCTAACCAGAGTACCGACTCAGCATCCAAGTGGTTGGTAGGTTCGTCTAAAAGCAGAACGTCAGGTTTTTTCAACAGGAGTCGGCACAAAGCCACGCGGCGTTTTTCGCCCCCTGAAAGATTGGCGATAAGCGCATCCGATGGTGGGCAACGAAGCGCGTCCATGGCCCGTTCGAGTTTGCTATCCAAATCCCAAGCGTCGAGAGCCTCAAGACGTTCCTGAACTTCCCCTTGCCGTTCCAATAATTTATCAAAATCGGCATCTGGGTCGCCGAAAGCTTCATTTATTTGGTCAAATTCTTTCAATAAATCGACCACTTCCTGCGTTCCTTCTTGGACAACCTCAAGTACCGTTTTGGTGGGGTCAAATTGGGGTTCTTGTTCAAGTAAGCCCACCGAATACCCTGGTGAAAAAACAACCTCGCCCGTGTACGCCTTGTCTATGCCTGCAATTATGCGTAAAAGTGTGGATTTTCCTGAGCCATTTAATCCTAAAACGCCTATTTTAGCACCATAGAAGAACGATAGATAAATGTTTTTGATAATTTGTCGGTTAGGAGGAATTACTTTACTTACCCCCGACATCGAGAAAATAATAGTTTCGTTGCTCATTTTTCGTTTAATTTGTGGTGGCAAATATCGTAAATTGCCCACCAAAACCTTCAAAAGCAGATAAATAAAGTAGACCAGTGATGGAAAATGCCACCTTAATGGACGAATACGGCTATGTCTCAGACGGCAAGGTATTCTTAAAAGGGTATTTAGGGAACCCAGACCGCCAAATTGGCGAAGTGAAACGTACCGAACAAGAAGCCATTGATTATTTTAAAAATCGTTTCAATATTGCTTCGAGCAAGGTAGAACAATTAGAAAATGATGTGGAAGAGGCCCAAAATAAAGGGTCTTATCTGACAAAATTAGTGCAGTTGCGGAAAAAACTGCTCAGTTTTGATGGGCTCGGTGATTTTGTCCCGCTCTTAGAACGGCTCGACAAATTGGAAATAGTGCTTGAAGACTTGATTAAAGTCAACCAAGAAAAAAACTTAGAAATCAAGCGTGCTTTGTTGGAGGAAACCCGTGCTGTGCAAGTTGAAAATGAGGACTGGCAAGTGGCTACGGATAAACTACAAGAAATCAAATCGAAATGGATTCGTACAGGGCCTGTTGATAAAGAATATCAAGAGGAAGTGGAAGGAATGTTTCAGATTTTGTTAGATACTTTCTTTCAACAGCGTCGCGATTATTTCTCTGAATTGAATCGAGTCATTGCTGACCGTATTGAGCGTTATACTGAGCTTATCGCGAAGTCAGACTCTCTGATGCGTATGTATGACCTCGATGAGGCAAGCCGTATCTTGCGTCAAGTACGTGCTGAATGGAAAGATGTAGGTGAAATTCCAGTGAAGCGCTCGGCTAAATTGTACAAACAGTTCAAGCGCTCCAACCAACGGATTATGGACAAAATTAACCGTATCCGTGGAATTGTGACGCAGCCGCAAGAACACCCAATGGTGACTAAGCAACGTGAAATGTGCCGTGAAGCGGAACAACTTGCTCGTTCAAGCGATATTATTCAGGCATCTGAACGTGCAAAAACGTTGTTGAATCAATGGAAAGAAATTCGCCTTCCACCCAGAGTGGGAGATAAAAATATTGCTGAGCGTTTTCGTTCAGCTTGCGATAAAATATTTGAGTTAAGCTATTTGGCACGGGTGATTACGCGCAAGTATCCTGCGTTTGAAATTCGGACGGCTCAAGACCAACTCAATATTAAAATTCGTGAGATGGAATGGCTTATCAAACGCGAAAAAGCAGATTTGGATGTGACGATTGCCAACGCCCAAAATATGCCACCAGATCCAGAAGCGGAACGTCAAGTGATGGGGAAAATCAATATTCAACGCCGCAAAATCACGATGAAAGAAAAAATCTTGGAAGAGTTTAAAATAGCATTAACTCGTCTCTAATTTTTTTATCCTATCAAAAAAGCCCGCTAGCATCGCTAGTGGGCTTTTTTGATTATAAATATTGAAATTTCTTACTGTATCGAAGAGAAGAACTGATACGTACCTAACAGAAAATCCTGAATTGCTGTTGTGTGATTTTTACCTTTGAGGGTAATCAATTCCACGTTGGCCGCACCCCGTGCTTTCATGGCGTTGAGGGCGTTTTGCGAGTTGAAATAAAAGACCAAGTCGTCGGCGTCGCCGTGGTATAAGCGAGTGGGCGTTTTGGGTTTCCAATCATACACATCATTATCTTTTACGGCGTTTAAGAAGGCAGTGTCGGTACCGTCTGTAAGCCCTTTGACAAACGCATCCGTGAAAATTGTATTGAAACTTACGTTAATAGTTGCGTTGTCTTTTGACGTTTGAATTTGTCCTGCCCAGGGGTCTTTAAAGTACTGGGTCATTGGACGATTGAGTCCATAGATACGGTCGTAAGTGAGCAGGGTCCACAAATAAAGCTGATTATAACTTGCTACACCCGTTGTTTTGTTAGTGGTGAGGTATTTCATAAATGCAGTTTTGTCATAGGCACCTGCTCCACAACTTGATGCTTTTAAATTAAATTCGGCGCTGGCTTCTTCCTCGATTTTTTTCTGGAGGGCCATGGTGGCATAGCCTCCTGCCGAATAGCCTGTAATGTAAAGGCGTTCGTCCCACTGAATTTTTTCTTGGTTGATAAACTCTTTGGCAGCACGTATCATGTCTAAGCACGAAGAGGCCAAACTAGCGCGGTGTTCGTATGGATGAGGTACTTTGTTGGAAGCACCATAGCCAATATAATCGGGGTAGGTGATAATGTACCCCAACGACGCAAAAAGAGAGCCTGCTAAGTTGGCTTCAGAACTTGTTGCAAAGTAGGAAGGCGCCTCTTGGTCTGTTCGAATGGTGCCGTGTTGGATACTAATCAGTGCCGAAGCTGCCGTTTTGGTGGGGTAAATAAATGCCCCAGAAGCCTGGATTTCGGTGCCGTCCGTGTTTTTAGTTTTGTAAACCAATTTGTACACTTTGATTCCATATTGGAGAAAAGGGGCAATTTGGGCAAAGGAAGGGTCGCCTGCTGCAATTCTTTGCACTAACTGTTCTTTGGTAAATTCTCCTACGAGCGTACTACTTACTAGGTATTGTAGGCTTGGAGTGGGGTCGGTGCTTTTGTTACAACTACTGACGATGAAAATCAGGGTAACCAACCACAAGTAAAATGAGTATCTGAGGTGTTTCATAAAAAAGAAAAAACGCGCTTGTGTTCTTGTTCTAAACGTACAAAAATAAGGAAAGTTGCCCGCCAAAGGCGAAAAGCCTTTACAATTTGTCAATGTTTAGCAAAAACACTTGTTTGTTCTCTTTTCCTGATTCAGGTTTTTTAAGCCCTCGATTGAATGCAATCTTTTTACCATCGTGCGACCACACAAGATTAGAAGGGGAGGGGCTGGTAGGTGGTGTCAAAATACGTATTCGTTTGTCGAACGTTTCACTCCCGATTTTTACCAAAACAATACTTCCATTCCAAACATAACATAGATGCTCACCGTCGGGATGCCACCGAAAATACCCTTCCACATTCGAAGAGTGAAAGGTGACTTGTGCGGGCGTACCCCCAAGCGGCGATAAAGTATAGAGCTGTTGAATACCGTTGGTATCTTTAGCCAAAAGTGCCAAAAATTTCCCGTCTCCAGATGAACGAACTATCCCCGTACAACCAGGAAAAGCAGCGTCGGCGGTGTGAGTGAGTCGGCGTTGAGAGGTTCCTTTGGGGGGCATTGGCATTGTGGTATCGGTGCCTTCGAGTGGCCCCCATTCACCTGGTTGAGTAATATCATTGGGAATGTCTACAACGAAAACCTCATCGACGTCATTGCCTTTTTTATCTTTTACTTTACCCAAAAATGCACGGGCAATTTGGCGACTTCCATCGGGTTTTATGTATCCGTTTAGGCCTATCCAACTGTCGCTCGCGGCGTGACTAATTTCGTCCGAACCAGCTTTTGGGTTTGGCGTAACCCGAACTACCACTGCACTAAACCATTCCCCCGAAACATTGTTCCCACTTGCATCAGTGCCTACTTTTACGGGGCCAATTTGTTTCGAAACTCCGATGGTCCGAAGGTTGTGTTTTTGCTGGGTTTTATCTTCAAGTGCTTTTAAAATGGCGTCGTTGTAAGTGTAACCAATCCATTGGCCGTTGCCGCTCCATTCGTGGCGGTGGGTGCCTCCGCGAAGTGCGCCTGCCGTAAAAGGAGGTGTTTCATCACGTGCGTCCATAAAAATGGGCTTATTGGGAGCTTCGTCTTTAATAATCACGCCTGTTCGGCGCCATTGCTGATAGGGATTTTCAGCCGTGACATTCATCAAACCATGAATAAAAACAACCGATGGTTCGGTGTGGGCGTAGCTTACAGCCCCGGCGCCTGGCCCCCATGCCGAATTAGTAGGTAAAGCGTATAGCACTTTTTTCTCTCTTGTTTGAATATTCACTTTTTCAATTTTGGCCGAAGCCGCAATGCCCCCTTCATCGGTGCGAGTGTCATATACCAACCATTGGTCGTCGGGAGAGAAATTGTCATTGTTGTCTAAGTCGTGGTGGTACGAAAGGTCGTTGGTCAATTGAGATTCTTTTGCGTATTGTGTAGAGTTACAAGAGGTCATCGTAAGGTTGGTGAGTAGTACTAGCATTGCACCAAGAGGATGCCACTTGGTACAACGGTTAGCAAAAAATGCGTGAAAGGTATTCATACAAAATTGTTGATATAAAAAGCCAAGAGCTAACGGCTAGGAGCGCTAATGATTCCTAAGTAGCGTCCCATCCAGTATGGTAATAGAAAGGAATCGCCAGCACTTAACTCACTTTGCCCGTTTGAAAGTCGGTCGAGCTTAAACAAATTGCGGTTGTGTTTTAATTCGGGGCGTTCGTCGGGGGGAAGCACTTGCGTGATGGTTTGGACGCGAAAATTGGGAGAAACGGGCACGATGTCCTTGCGGTGGCTATTGATAACTTGCCATTCAATCATGTCTAACGGAAATTCTTTTAAGTACCAAATGGTTTCTTTTTGGTCAAATTGCTGGGCTCCCGTCATGGCATAACACAAGTTCCACAACCCATTTTTTTCGGGACGTTCAAACTCCCAATGCTCTTTAATAGTGTGAAAGTATTGTTTTTTTAGCTCAGGGGTAAACGCGTAGGGGTACAAGCACCAGTAAGCCAAAAAGTACATTTCGTCGTCGGAGTGGTTCCATTCTTCGGAGAGTTCGGCAGCAAGTTTACCTTGGTTCTCCTCCACGCGACCAATTTCGGCCATCGGGCGCATCAGGTTTTCCAAATAGCCATGTTTTTGCATAAGCTCGTACGCTTTTTGCCTGTAAATCTCTTTTTTTGTGAAATGATAGGCCGTTTGCAAAAAACCAATGATGTTGGAAGAATAAAGTTTTCTGTCACCGACGGTTTTAGAAAACCCGTTGACATAGACAGGGTTCCATTTGCCCCAAAGTGTGGGTTTTCCGTCAAAATCTATCAAATACCAGTCGTTTTCGATGATATTGGTCATCAAGTCGTCCATCAAATGAATGGCTTTTTGTTTCACTTCACCGTTTAGGTTTTGTGCCAAAAGGGTTAGTGCAAACATCTGTCCCACAGTTTGATCGCTGCTCGTCGTCCCGCGCCAATCCCACACACTATCTTTGGCCTGTACCCAACCATTGGTCATGCCTCCGTCCCACGGGGTTGCTTTGAATTTGTGATGTCCGTGCCGTTCAAAACCACGGGCAAAATACCCCTTCATATTGGTTATGCTAAAAAGTCGTTGCATAGCTTCAAACGACTCAAGGCAGTTTTGGAGGGCTTTAGGGTCACCCGTTACTTTATACCGAAACAATTGACTCACTAGGTACATCGACGTCCAGAGGTTGTCGCTATCGCGTTGACCCATTTCAAAGGTAGATAAATCTCCGTTTTTGAGGGTAGAAACATCGCAGTTGAAACCATAGCGAATGTGGCGTTGGCGCACTTGTTCTTCATAAACCATGGCTTTATCGTGCAGGGTTATGGGGTCAAAATGCAATTCGCCAAGCCCTCGGTCAGTGAGTATATGAACTGTTTTGTTGGGTCCTGACACGATTTGAAGAATACGATTGCTGGGAATCCAACGTTCACCAAAATAATAATTGAAACCTCCTTCGGCGCGGCGCATAAAAGCTCCTTGAGGCGACCCCATCCACAAATTTCCATTGATGTAGGCAATGGCCGTAAGCTTTTGACATGGGAGCTTGTCTTGAAGTGGACTGGCTTTGAATTTGGCGGTAGAAAGCGAAAAATACCCTTGTGCTGTCCCGACAAAAAGCGAGTCTTTTGCAAGTGCAAAACACGTCATGTTTTTGGCCTGAAATATAGAAGTTAATTCCTTCGTGGCTAACGAATATGCCAAAATACGCTGAGGCAATAATAACAAATAACGATTTCGGGGGGCATCGAAAATCAGGTCAAGTAGGGCTTCATCGATTGTTTCTTCGTCCGTGATTGTGTTGTTTTCAATGCGTTTTATCTGTTGATTATCCGCCACCAAAAAAGTAAAATCAGTGGATGAGGCCACTCGTTGTGCCGACGACAATTGGTGGAGTCCATAGACCTTCCCTGCCCAAGCGTTGCTAAATACCGCACGGTTGTCTAAAAAGACCAATTGCCCTTGATGCAGTGTTATATCGGCTATTTTTCGTGAAACTATCGGAATGTACGAGCGGTCGGGACGAAGTTGGCCTGGGTATTGAAACTTACCCCCATAGGGTAAAAATACGCCCGCTGAAGTTAAAATCCGAACACGTCCGTCGTTGTCAGTAAGTACTTTTCTAAGTTGAATTGAACTATCTTGTAAATAGTACTTGACGCTGTAATCCTGTGCATAAGGCCGGTCAATATAGGCATTGGGTCGTAATTTTTGGGAAAATATACTCAAGCCATTACCCAATGTTAAGAGTAAAAAATAGGCAATGAATGAACGCATAGTCACATTGAAAAATAGGTGGGTGTTTATTTAGTACTGCCGCTGATGACGCCTAAGTAACGTCCTGCCCAATAGGGTAGGAGCCAAATGTCGCCTGCACTCATTTCGGCACCGCCTCCACCGTTGATGTCCAGCGTAAACCGAGTATTATTGTGACGTAGAATTCCCAATTCGTCGGGAGGAAGCACTTCTTTGGTAGATTGTTCGATGAAGTTGGCGGGTAAGCGTTCAATATCTTTCCGATGGCTATTTTTAACCGTCCATTCAATCATATCGAGGGGGTATTCTTGCAAATACCAAACGGCTTCTTCCAAATCACAATCCTGAATTCCTGTCATGGCGGTCAAAATATTCCAAAGTCCGTCTTTTTCGGGTCGTTCAAATTGCCAATGGTCTACGATTGCCTTTTTGAAATTGGTTTTGAGGGTGTCATTGAAAGCGTAACGATACAACCCCCAGTAACCCATGTAGTACATTTCGTCGTCGGAGTGATTCCAGTCGCCCGAAAGGTGCTTACTCCAATCACTGGCATTAGTAGGCGCCTGGCCAATGATTTTCATGGGGCGCATCAGGTTTTCGTAGTACCCATGCTTGGTCATCAATTCAAATGCTTTCTTCTTATATTTTTCTTTTTTGGTAAAATGATAGGCCGTTTGAAGCATCGCTACGATGTTGGACGAGTTGAGTTTACGGTCGCCGACGTTGATAGGAAATGAGTTTACGTATGATGGGTTCCATTTTCCCCAAAGTGTAGGCTTCCCGTCCCAGTCGATGAGGTACATGTCGTTGGTAATCACGTGGTTCATGAGTGTGTCAATTAGCGTGATGGCGCGCGATTTTAGATTTTTGTCATCGACTAATTCGGCCATTGCCCCAAAGGCAAAAATATGCCCAATGGCTTCGTCGCTACTCGTGGTCGATTTCCAGTCCCACTCGGGGTCATCGGCCCGGCGCCATGCTTTATCGTCGTACTTATAGCCACGTCGTTCAAACGAACGTGACGGAAACCCAGGAATTTTATTGATGTCGTACAAGCGTTCCATGGCTTCGAGCGATTCGCGGCAGTTTTGTAGCGCTTGTGCGTCTTTGGTCACGGCGTAGCGAAACACCTGCCCACTAAGGTACATCGAAGTCCAAAGGCCATCATTGTCAGAGTCTTCCATGGAACCTGTGGCTAAATCGCCGTTTTTCATGTAGGCCAAAGTAGCGTTGAAACCGTTGCGGATGTGGCGTGTACGAACCTGCTTTTCAAAAAACATTGCCTTTTGTTGCAAAGTCATTTTGGTAAAAACAATCTTTGATAACCCTTTGTCGGTCAGAATCAAGACTGAACCTTCGTCGCCTTTGGCGATGTGAACGACGTTGTCAGATGGAAGCCAGCGTTCGGAAGCGTAGTAATCAACTTTGCCATTATTTTTTTTGACAAAAGCACCTTTAGTTGAACCCAGCCAAAGCTGATTTTCAATGACAGCAACGGCAGTGATTTCGGTCCAAGGTAACTTTTGTTGAAGTGGAGTGACTATTCTACCCATTTGGTCAACTTCGAGGTAGCCATTTGAGGTGCCAAGCACCCATCTGTCGTTCCATAAGTCGAAGCTAGTAAGGTTGTTTTGAGAGAATAGCTTTTGAAGTTGTTGTCCCGCAAACGAGTACAAGGCGTTTCTGGTCAATATGTAGAAAACTCCTGATTTTACATTGGCTTTAATGTCAAGAATATCCCCTAGTGTTTCTTCCCAAACCAACCCGTTTTGAGTTAAATATTGGAGTTTTGAACCGTTTGAAATCAGAAAGTCGAAGTTTTTTCCTCCTGCCAACAACCGTGCATCGGGTAGGCTGTGTTTTAAAAAAAGTTTGCCTGCCCAAGCGTCGCTTAAAACGGTTTTGTCATCAAGCAGCACAAATTGTTGTTGGTACAGGGTAAGGTTAGCAATTTTTTTGTCGGCAATAGGGCGATAAGCTCGGTCTTTTATAAGGTTTCCTGGGTATAGAAATTGACCTCCATGTGGTTGATATAATCCTGATTTCGTGCCTATTTTAATGATTCCGTTGCGGTCACAGAATACGTTTGACGGCTCTACTTTATCGTTGAATAGATATTTAATTGCGTACTCTTGTTTAAAAAGGGTGTCTTTATGGAGTGGTTGTTTGGGTTTTTGAGCCCAAAGTAAGAAGGAAGAAAAACAAAGGCAAAGAAAAAAAGAAACTCTCATAATAATACTATATCAATAATTATGTGAATGGATGCTATTAGTACGGCAATTGTAAAATGGAAGGCTATTTGGTAGATGAAAAAGGTAAAAATTGTAGATAACGCTTTTTTGACAGCGTCCATCTTTTTACCAATTATACATAGATAAAAAGATGGACGCTGTCGCTGATTTGCTTATGAAAGGTCACAAGGCGAAAGAAATTGCTCGAATGATTGTGACTATCTATTGTACGGGGGCTACTTTAACGTTTTGGCTAAAAATAATGATGAAATAAAATACTCTATGGCGCTTTCACTACGTCGGTGGGAGTAAACTGCCACTTGTTATCGAAAAAACCCGCCATTTTTACGCCTTTGGTTCCTTCTTTGAGCATAGAAGTACTAAAAATAAAGTAGTCAGGAAAGCCGCTACCTCCCGTAAAATATTGATTTGCTTCAGTGGCCATCATTCCAGCCAGGCCCGTCCCTGTGACGGCTGCCACAGAGGCCAAGGGGCTATCTGGACGAGGATAAATAAAATACCCACCGAGGTCGTTTCCCGATAGGGTTTCGTTTCCTATTTTTATAGTACCCTTTTGCACTTGAATTGGACATTGGCCTAAGACCAAATTCCAAGCGCTGTTGGTAGTGGCATTTCCAAAAATGATGACGCCTCGGTCGGCATAGTCTGCCAATGAAAACTCCCTGTCAGGAATGACATCTACGGCACCATTGCCACGGTAGTACCATGTTTCGGCGTCATAACGAGCTTTGTTATAGGCCCATTCGTTTTCATCTTTATTGCCCAAAGTGCCGTAAACAAAAACCATTCGATGATTGAAAGCCGTTTTGAATGTTCCGTTTCGGTGCGCCCCTTTTTCTTTAATTGACGGTTTTTCGACGGCTTCCCACTGGTCTTTTTTTCTAAAATACAAAGATTGACCATCTAAGCGGAATATTCCTGAAATGTCCTGATTGTCAATTTTAATTTTGAACGATTCATTAGCCGGAAAAGCAGAAGGGTGCACTGTGAGTGTCTGAACGTTGTCGGTAGTAATAGTCAATGCCTTTTCGTTGGGGATACGTCTTGCTTGAATGCGGCTGTATTGCAATGGGAGAATCTGTTGTTCAATTCCAATCCAATGATAATGTGATGAAATAGCAGGGTTGGCAGTAGTAAAATCTAGAACATCGGTATCTTCGGCTTTTTTAGAACGATGCCATTTGAAAAAATCAAAAAGTGGCGCCCAATCCACGCTATGGTCGCCGTACCAATGCGAGCCATTGGGGTATTCATAGTAAGAAAAGTCGTTGTGAAAAGCCCCTAGGGTATTACGCATGGTACGGGCATATTCCACCGAAACGGTGCGGTCGGCATCGCCGTGTAAGATGTAGATACCACTGGCTTTGTAATTTTGGGCCAACGCCATCACATTGCTTGGATTACTAGCTCTCAGTAGTAATTGTTCGACGGGGTTGGTGCTATTTTCTGGAATTTTGCCATCGGCCGATCCGTAGCCCATCAAAGTTGGATAGCCAGCACAAGGGGCAATACCCGCCCATTTTCCTGGGAAGGTAGCGCCCAGATACCATGTTCCGTGCCCACCCATAGAGTGTCCTGTCAAGTAAATTTTTTGGGGATGGGGTTGGAATTTTTTCTCGGCAATGTCCAATACTTCCAGTGCATCTAAGCGTCCCCAGTCTTCCCAATTAAATCCACGCGGACGGCGGTTGGTAGGTGCTACCAGTGTTCCCCAATCTTTCGGTTTATAGGCACGCGCTTGCCCAATGGCCTCCACGCCGGCGCCGTGTACAGAAAGAAATAAAGCTGAAGTATCTTTTTTATCGCTTTTTTGGGGGGCTACGCCAAAATATTGAATGCTTCCATCAATGCTACTAACGAACGTTTGACTGTAATGTTCTTTGTTAGAAACGGCTTGTAAAGTGAGAGATTTAGTATCGATTATGTTTCCATTTTGGAGTAAGTAAATCTCACAAACGACGTCTCCACGCTGAGTTACAGCGCTGGCATCTATTTTAAAACCTACCTTGCGAGAATTGAGGGACGTAATGTTTGGGAGATCAGTAGTGATTTCTTTTCCTTGTACCAATGTTTTGATTTTTAGCCCTATAGCTGATTTTTCAGTGGCATTGAAAAGAACAACTCCTCCCCAAATTGGTTCAGTAGATTCTCCTAAGACTACGTGGGGAAGGGTGATGTCTGGAAGGCTCAGAGAAATGGGTCTTTCTGGAAAAACTAATCGTGCTGAAATGCCTTGAAAACGACCTCCCATACCGACACGCACAATCAATTCGTTAAGCCCTTTTTTTATTTTTACGGGGCTGTACATGTATTCGTAGCGATTGGCGTCTCCACCGCGCGGAATACCGTTGAAATATAGTCCTGCGTGACCTGCTACGTTGAGAAGTGCAACTGTTTCTTTGGGTGATTGGTACGTTAAATACACATAGCCATTAGAGAGGGAAGCATGACGAAAGCGCTTGGTGGTATCGGCTATTATTTTTTGCCATTTAAGTTCTTGGCCTTTATCGTTGGTAAGTAAAATTGTCCCTTCAATGGGTTTAACAAAGGTTTTTTGTATCAATTGATAAGTAAGCTGGTCGGTATAAATGGCTTCGCGACCGTATTGATGACAAGGGCCAACTACTAAGCCTTCAGTAAAAGTATGCGTAGTTTGGGCATAATTAGGGGTAAGAAAAAGAAAATAAAGTGTTGAAATAATAAAGTAAAAACAAGTTTTCATTGTATAATGGGATAGTTTATTTTTTAAATATAAACAAAATAAATTAGGTATATTCATTTTATCTACTTACCTTTGAGAATCAATACTTTAAAGATAATACAATGCAAGAAGGAACAGTAAAATTTTTTAATGACACCAAAGGATTTGGTTTTATCACTCCAGCCAATGGTGGTGCAGACATTTTTGTACACGTATCGGGTCTTACAGAAGACATTCGTGAAAATGACAATGTGTCTTTTGAGGTGGCAAATGGTAAGAAGGGGTTGAATGCAGTTAACGTGAAAGTTATCTAATTTTAACTACATAAATCACAAAAAAATAGGGTCGTCACTTACAAAGTGACGACCCTATTTTTTTGTGGATACCTTACCCCAGCGCAACATCTAATATCATCATAACAACAAAACCGAAGATGAAACCAAGTACCGATAAATCGGTATATTTGTCGCGCTGGGTTTCGGGAATAACTTCTTCCACAACTACGTACATCATAGCTCCTGCTGCAAAAGCCAAGGCAAAAGGAAGTACAGGTTGTAGGTAAATCACGGCAATGGCCCCTAATACGCCAGCGATAGGTTCAACTATAGCAGAAAGTTGTCCAAACCAAAAACTTCTCCATCGGCTAACACCATGACGTCGTAGAGGCATAGCAACGGCAAAACCTTCAGGGAAATTTTGAATTCCAATTCCAATAGCAAGGGTGATGGCGGCAGATAGTAAATGGTCTCCACCACTGATGGTTGCTGCGCCAAACAACACCCCAACGGCCAATCCTTCGGGGATGTTATGCAGAGTGATTGCTAATACTAATAAGGTGCTTTTATGCCACTGTGTTTTCATTCCTTCACTTTCATTTTCACCAAAATTGATGTGAAGGTGAGGGGTAAATTTGTCAAGGAAATAGATGAATAATGAACCTAACACAAAGCCAACGGCAGCGGGCATCCATGGAGCATTGGGAAAGAGTTTCTCAGATTGCTCAATACTTGGAGCCAATAAAGACCAAAAACTAGCGGCCACCATAACTCCACCCGTAAAACCCAACATGGCGTCGAGCACACTTCGGTGCATGGTTTTGAAGAAAAAGACCAATGACGCGCCAAGGGCAGTAACAAACCACGTAAAAGTAGTGGCAATCAATGCAGCATAAACGGGGCCTATTTCACGTAAAAATTGTTCTAACTGTTGCATAAAGGTTGGAGGGCTAACGTAAAATTAATCTCCCTTGGTGGCAGCACCTACCTTGACGGTCCAGTCGTTGTACAGTTTTTTTAATTCTTGTACTTTAGTAAGGTGGGTAGTGGCTAGGTCGTGGAGTTCCGAACGGTCGTTTTCTAAATCGTACAACTCCCATTTTTTGGTGTCTTTTGACCAAACCAGCTTCCATTGTCCTTGCCGAATGGCTCGACAGTCAAAGTGTTCCCACGCCAAATAAGGGTGAGGGGTACGGGTTTTTCCTTGTAAAATAGGGACTAAACTTTTTCCTTCCAAAGGCTTGATGGAATTTTGCTGGTAAGTTGGGGGGTAAGGTGCTTTAGCTAGTTCTAAACAAGTGGGCATAATGTCCATAATATGACCTACTTGCTGGGTCTGAAACGATTTCTTGACGAGTGCAGGATAATGTACAATCATGGGAGTAGCGATGCCCCCTTCGTGTGTAAATTGTTTATACAATCTAAAAGGAGTAT
The DNA here is from genome assembly GCA_023254175.1 of Runella sp. Classification (GTDB taxonomy): domain Bacteria; phylum Bacteroidota; class Bacteroidia; order Cytophagales; family Spirosomataceae; genus Runella. Next base: position 50,446 of record JALQYJ010000111.1, read on the forward strand.
TACCCAAGGCGGCCCATTCTTTGCTGTAAGTTGTGTAAGAGCCTTTTTCACCTGCTTTTTTGGTCAACGATTCGGCATAGGCTTTTTCGCCGAGGTCGCGCTGGGCACGGTCGTTGAGTACTTCAGAACAGGCTCCGTTGTCAGATAAAAAAACAATGATGGTATTTTCCCACTGACCCGTGGCTTTGAGTTTATCCATTATTTTTCCAATACCTGCATCCATGCGGCTTACCATAGCGGCATAAGCCGCCATTTTTAAATCCCAGTCATCTTTGTTATTTACAGTGGCCCAATCAGGTAGGTCAGCTTCTTTGGGTGAAAGTTGGTACTTTTTTGGAAACAAGCCTAATTGGTTTTGTTTTTTTAAACGTTCGGCACGGAGGTAATCCCAGCCTTTGAGATAGCTGCCTCGGTAGTGAGCGATGTCTTCTTCAGGAGCATGAAGGGGCCAATGAGGCGCTGTGTAAGCGACGTACAGAAAGAATGGTTGATTTGAACCTTGATTTTGGTCAATATAACCAATGGCTTTGTCCGAAATTGCGTCGGTCAGATAAAACTTTTCGGGAATTTTGTACGGTTCGTTGTCTTCGAGTAAAATACGCCCTGGGAGTAATTCGTAGTAACTGGTAGCACCGCTAATAAGTCCAAAATAGTGGTCAAAACCACGCTGCAAAGGCCAATCGGGACGCTCTTCTCCGACGTGCCATTTCCCTGACATATAGGTTTGATAACCTGTTGATTTTAGTACTTCGGCTATGGTTACGGTTTGTTTACTTAGCCAACCTTGCGTGGGGGTTTCTTTGGTGCGGTTCTTGACTTTGGTCACAACCATCGTACCCATACCTGCTTGGTGTGGGTACATGCCCGTCAACAACGACGCACGGCTTGGACAGCAGCGAGCGGCGTTGTAAAATTGGGTGAACTTTACACCTTTAGAGGCAAGTTTGTCAAGGTTTGGGGTTTTGATTTCGGCCCCATAGCAGCCAATATCACTAAAGCCGAGGTCGTCGGCCATGATGATGACAAAATTGGGGCGGGTAGGTGTTTTTTGACCCCAAGAGACACCAATTACTAGAATCAAAGCCGATAAAATAAGCTTTTTCATATTATTCTACTCCTTTGACTTGCATTTTGAGCGTATAAATCGATTCCGAAGCGGTTACAAAGAGTACATCGCGGTTTTTACCCCCAAAACAAACGTTGCCGACCCAGCCTGATGGAATCGGAATAGTACCTAGTTTTTTTCCAGTAGGGTCATAAACGGTCACGCCACGTCCTGTAATGTATAAATTCCCTTGATTGTCGAGCGTAATTCCATCCGAGCCTTGGGCCACAAATAGTTGACGATTGGTCAGCGTTCCGTCTTTGCTGATGTCGTATTTGTAGGTTTTTTGGTCACGGATATCGGCTACAAAAAGGTGTTTTCCGTCGGGCGTTCCTACAATACCGTTGGGTTGTTTAAGGTTGTCATCCACCAAGACGGGTGTTTTTGCTCCTTTGGCCAAAAAATACACGCTTTGTTTTTCTTGTTCGGGCTTTTTATGTTCCCAATAGTCGCGCGGATAAAAGGGGTCGGTAAAATAAATTCCTCCTTTGGGGGTAATCCAGAGGTCGTTGGGGCCATTGAGTTTTTTACCCTGATAACTCGAAAAAAGAACAGTTACTTCGCCTTTGGGAGAGATTTGCCACATCTCGTTTTTTTCATCGGCACAGGAAATGATGTTGCCTTTTTTGTCAAAAAACAAGCCGTTAGAACGCCCCGTTTTTTCTAGGTAGAGACTCAAATTTCCTTCAGTATCGTATTTCCATATTTTATCATTAGGCTGGTCGGTAAAGAAAATATCCCCTTTTTTGTCAACAGCAGGGCCTTCGGTAAACTTAAATTGCCTGGAAACTTGCTGAAGCGTTGCCCCAGGTGCTATCAGTTGATTGACTTCTTCTTGGCTATGGCTTACCAACGGTAAAAAGGCAAAGGCTAGAATTGCGACGGTATTTTTCATTCGAAATAGTTTATTTGGCCTAATAAGGAGGCCACAGGTGAAAATCTACTATTTTAGCTCAAAAGCGACGGTTTTTACGCGTTTGCTGACGCTACCATCGGCTTGTTTTTCTTCTAAAATCAAGGCTTGTGCGGCAGGAAGTTCAAAAACCTCTTGCATGTTTCTGATGGAGGCCGCAGGGACACCGGCTTGTTCCAATAGAGTTAAAAATTCTTGTGATTTTAGTTGAACGATAACTTTGGCTAACGCTTCGTTCAAGGTCTTACGATTTTTGACCCGAAACGCATTGGTTGGATAAGTTTGTACCAAGCCTTCTTGCTGAAGCACTTGGCAAAGGCTGCGAAATTGTTTTTCGGTACCTACGGCCAGTAAAATTGTTTTCCCGTCTTGACAAACATACGTATCACCATAGGGGGCAATGTTGGGATGTTGGGTGCCCATCCGTTGTGGGATGTGCCCTGCCATGAGCCAATTGGTCGCTTGGTTGACAAGGGACGCCACGGCCGATTCAAACAACGAAGTAGAAACATACGAACCTTGACCTGTTTGAAAACGACGAATAAGAGCCAATAAGATGCCTTCTTTCAACTGGTGCGCAGCCAAAACGTCAATCAAAGCCACTGGCATTTTGACGGGCGGGCCTTTTTCTTCGCCATTCATAAACATAAAACCAGCTTCGGCTTGTAGCACAACGTCGAAGGCAGGGCGCTCGCTGGTATCGTCGAAAGCATTGAGTTGGGCAAAAATGAGATGGGGACGTTGTTTTGATAACGTTTCGTAATCGACTCCCAATTTTTGCGCCACAGCAGTGCGGTAATTGCTAATGACAATGTCGGCGTTTTGAATGAGTTCGTGAGCTGTTTGACGGTCAGAGGAATCTTCTAAATCAAGAAAATATACCTGCTTGTGCCAATTGACACTGGCGTAATAGGCCGAGGTTGCCGAAGTCGGATTCTCGGAGGGTAATTTCCACGAGCGAGTCATATCGCCCCCCGTTTTTTTATTCTCGATTTTGATGACTTCCGCCCCTAGTTCGGCGAAAAACATACCTACCGCAGGCCCTGCCAAAACACTGGCTAACTCTACGATTTTTAGCTGGTTAGTAAAAAATGATGAGGTCATACACAAATAGCTGCCTAAAAACGGCTAATTTTACCGCGGCTAAAATTACTTATCAATGACAAACGAAGGTTACAATCCCGAAGAAATAAAATTACTGCGGGAGGAATGCGAAGAAGAAGGCATGAACTTTGTTCATTGCGACGACGAAGACGAAAGCATGGCAGAAAATGACGAACTGGCTCACATCCAGTTTGTTGGCGATTACAAAGGCCAACAAGTCATTTATGATGCCATTATTTATACGCTACGCCTCCACCATAGTAGCTTGGTGTACGAGAAAGCCGTAGTGCAAGCTCAAAAAGTATTTCCAAAATACTTGCCGTTGGATGAACGTGGCCCTGGTTACAAAATCAAGCCAGAAGAAGAGGAAGAGGCTGAAGAGCTTATCACTGAGTTGATTGAGGCGATCGAGGAGGAAGAAGAAGTGAAAGTAAAAGAGCACTTGGAAATCGACACCGAGTTTGAGTATGGGGTGGGACTAGATGCGTGCCTCAACGTAGAAGCAATAACGGAAGAGGTAATAACTGACTTTGTCAATAATTTCAACAAAGGTACTCTCAAACTAGACCCAACCCTTTATTCGTTCCACAACGACGAAGGTGACGAGGACTAATTTTTGAAAGTGTTTTATCAAAAGCCCTCCCATTTTCAGGTGCGAGGGCTTTTTTGTATGGTATTTTCGGTCATTCACAAGAGGGCGTCGGATATGAGCATCCGATGGCACGCCGACGCATTCCCCCTCGTTTTGGGGAAAGATTATTGAAATAGAAATACTAACTTGCGTGCTCTTTCGTGTCCAATTCTACATCATCCATGAATTATATTTCTACGCTGGTACTTTGCCTGCTATCATTCTGTTGTTTTGCGCAAGACGTTCAACTTTTTAAACCTGATTCGGTACGCAAAGAATTTGAAGCCGTTAAGATTTCTACTCATCTAAAAGTAGATGGCCATTTGAGCGATAAAGAATGGCAATTGACTAAACCTAAAAGTGACTTTATTGAGGTAGATCCACGCCAAGGGGAAAAACCTCGTCACCACACTGAAATACGAGCGTTGTTTAACCAGCAGTATCTGTATGTAGGTGTTTTTAACCGCGATACCCTAGGGAAAAAATCTATCCGTGTGATTGATTTCAAACGTGATTTTAATACTCGTACGTCTGATTTTGTGGGCATGACAATTGACGGATTTAATGACCGACGCAATGCGATGGTCTTCACAACGAATCCCCACGGTGTTCAGCGCGATTTCTTGGCCTTTGATGCCACCTATGTTGATTTAGACTGGGACGGCCTTTGGCGAGTGCGTACTACGCGTTCAGATTCGGGGTGGGTGGCCGAATTTGCCATTCCTTGGAAAACGTTACGATACGCCAAATCCGATGCAGAGACCCAAAGCTGGGGATTCAATGTCAATCGGAGTCGTCGTATGACCAACGAAAATTATGCGTTTTCCCCTTTTCCACGTTCATTTAATGTATTACGTATGGACTATGCGGGTATCATCAAAGGGCTTCAGCCTCCTCCACCTACGGCCAACGTACGCATACAACCGTATTTTTTGACTTCTTACGACCGCTATCGAAACATCGACAGCCGCAAACCCGAAGATGCGGCGGTCAAAGTGGGAGGGGAAATAAAATGGGCAGTTAATTCGAGGGCCGTGTTGGATTTGACGTTCAATACCGATTTTGCCCAAGCCGATGCCGACCGACAGGTTAATAACGTTACGCGTTTTTCGGTGTTGTTTCCCGAGCGTCGTCAATTTTTCTTAGAAAATGCCTCACTGTTTGGGATTGGAATCGGACCAGCTTCTGATATGTCAGGGGGGACGATGCGCATCCAGCCATTTTTTAGCCGTCAAATTGGGCTAGATGGGGCAGGAAATCCTATTCCGATTGATGCAGGAGCCCGTTTTGTAAGTCGTTCGGCCAAAACAAATTACGGGGCCATGTACATTCGCCAACGAGGTATGGCTTCTTCTCCGTTAACCCATTATTTTATAGGCCGTTATTCCGAAAACTTGGGTAAACAAAGTCGTTTGGGGGCATTGGTTACAGTCAAAAATGATTCAGGCAATACCAATATCGTAGGGAATATCGACGGTTTTGTTCGCTTTAACGAGGCTCATTCGCTCAATTGGATGCTCAACGTAAGTCATGATTCTAAGGGGAATGTGACAGGCGCAGCAGGTGCAGCACAGTATTATTATGCTACAAACCAATGGAAAATATGGTGGACACAATCGCTTATTTCGAAGTCGTACAATCCAGCAGTAGGGTTTACCTCACGTTCGGATGTGATAGGGACCACTCCAGGCATTTTCTGGTTTTACCGTGGCAAACACGTTCCCTTCAAGAAAATTATCCGTTCTTTTGAGCCCAGTTTGTTGGTAGAGTTTTACCACCAAGCTAGCACAGGGCGTTTGATTGAACGCACGTACGGATTGAGCCCCTTTTGGATAATGCTTCAATCAGGAGGTTTTATAGGGCACATCATGACACCTACGTACCAGTATCTAACCGAACCGTTTAGCCCGCTGGGGGTTAAGATTAATTCAGGAAGTTATAATTATACGCGTCATGCCATTTATTGGGGTAGCGATGGTTCCAAAAAAGTTAGCTTTAATTGGAACGGCGAATATGGAGCGTATTACAATGGAAAGCTGAATACGACCAATTTTAGCGTGTTGGTGGCTCCGATTCCGCACGTTTCAATCACAGGAAAGTATAATCGAAACACGTTCAAAAATGTAGGAATCAATAATACTTCTAAAAACATTGATTTGTGGGCTATTGAGGGGCGATTTGCGGCCAACCCACGCTTGCAACTGATTGGTTTTTATCAACGAAATACCGATACCCACGCAAATAACTATAATATTCGCTTTTCATGGGAGTATCAGCCTCTGTCGTTTATTTATATAGTTTTCAACAAACGGGAATTTCAATCGACTACTCGCCTAGATACGCGTAGTCAAGAAGACCATCTTATTGCGAAGATAAGCTATTTAAGACAATTGTAGGAGAATATCGAATGGATTGCTCTGCCAACGACACAAATGCCCCCGAAATAGGCTCAAGTGGTTGGGTTACTACAAATGTAAAAATGATTTGCTCAAAAAAAGGAACCAACAAATAATATTGTTTTGAAGAAGATAGAAAAAATGCGCTGCTTGTCGTTTTAAGCAGCGCATTTGAAGGACGTTAAATTTCTATATTGTTATTGGGCCAAGTAGCTGATTTCGGCAATAAATTGTCTGCCGCCAGGCGATAGTTTTTCCTGAGCGCGGGCCGAGAGTTTGATAATAATACGATTGTTTGCACTAATATCAGGCAGTTTACCAATTACTTTTACCCAAGCGCTTTGGCTATTATTCACATTTTTGACCTGAATCAACGACCCAACGGGAGCAGTGCGGTGTAAAGCTAAATATTTACTGTTGTTTTCGGTACCATCCAATACTTCAGCTACTCCTGTTTCCAAAATACGTTTGCCCGTATTGGCAATTTTAGGCTCGGGTAAATTGGAATTGGTAGGGTCTTCGTGGCGAACGGGAGATGGTGGTACTTTTTCGGAGTTCGATTTTTTTGGTTCTACGAGTTTGACTGAATCCAGTTTGTTTTTCTTGAGGTAGCCTTGGTACGTATTTTCTGAAACGATTAGTTCCTGCCCCGAACGAAGTTGGTCAGAGGTAAGGCCATTCCAACGACGGATATCCGCCATCAAGACTCCATACTTTACAGCAATTCCATAAAGCGACTGTCCACCTTCCACTTTATGTAAACCCGTTTTGGGAGCTACAGTGACCGCAGGTGTGGTTTCTTCTTTTTCTGTGTCTTCGATAGGAGTGGCGGTAGGTTTGGTATCAACTTCTTTGCCTTTATCTTCCTCTACTTTGAGAACAGGAGACGTTTTCGATTGAATTTCGTAATCAAGAACGATTTTGTTTTCATCAGGTTTTTTATCTGATTTTTCAGGCTCTTTAATAACTGTTTTGGCTGGAGAACCACCCGACCGAGCAGGCACACGCACGACTTGTCCCACTGAAAGATTGTCTTTCATACCAGGGTTGGCATCCTTTAATGCTTTGATGGTGGTTTGATATTTACGCATCACTGCGTAAAGGGTTTGGCCTGGTTCTACTTTGTGAATGATGTACGTTTTCCCATTTTTGTTCTCGATGCCTGTAGAGTCAAATACAAAAGGAGAAGCCATGGCTTTTACCCCCATCAACAGTACTATTACTACAAGGCAACATCCAACTCGCGTTATCATGGTTTCGGTAATTTTATAACTACTAATTCTTGTAAATTTTTCAAATACACTAAATGGTGCTCACTGTAAAAAGATTCGCCAAAAGCAGTACTAGTCACGTCAGTTTCAAGGGTTTCGTGGTGAAGTACCGTTTTTTTTGTATTTACTACCAAGATGGAGCGGGATAGAGCAGTGGCGTTGGCGTGGTAAAGATACTGAAAAAACAAAATACGTCCATCTATTTCTCCATAATTTATGGCTTTTTGGGCTGTTTTACCAATTATCTTTTGGAGAAACTGAGTGATAACCGAGTAATACTGACTACCTTCAGTATGTTCGGTTGGAAAGTGCCAGAAAGCCGCTGTTTCAGGTAACTGAATAGCAGAAGCGGTTGAAATTGTCCCTTCTCGTAAATTCTTGTTAGAGATACTGACTTGTAAATCGGAGTGTGTTTGTGTGGTTTTAAGCAGATGACCGTCGGTAGCTGAAAAGATATATCCTTCGGATTTCCAAAGTAATACTCCTGTTTGAGCGTCGATGGCTAGTAGCGATTTTGGGGCGGGCTGCTCATTACCTGCGTAAGTATGAAACAATAATATCCCCGAGTAAAACCCAATTAAGCTTGTCCACCAGTTGGTATCGGTCATTGGTTTTTGCCAAAGAATAGAGTCGGTTTCCAGATTTACTACAGCCCACTCAACCTTCGATTTGTTTCGAAGTTCAATTGCTATCAATGACGTGGTACCTTCAACAGGTATAGTGTCGTAAAGAAGCCGCCAAATGGGTAGTGAAAAGGCAAAAGTGTAGGTGGGGAGCATCTGGAAAGTTGATAAAAAATGGTAAAGAGCAAAATGTCAAAGACGAGCTTACACCTTGCAAATTTGCCATTGGCCTCTTGACTTAATACAACTGAGCTTTGTTGGAAAGTAAGGACCAAATGATAGCCAAAATGGCCACAATACCAATGGCAAAAGATAAACTAAGGGCATTTGAAAGCATCCCTATGAGGGCTGGCCCTGCTAAAAAGCCTGCAAGGCTAAACGAATTCATGGTGGCGAGTCCTGCACCCTTGGCCATGCCTGGAACTCGGGCCGCACTTCCGTATAAAATAGGTGCTCCACACGATACGCCTGCTCCAACTAACCCAAAACCTAAAATGGCGGTCAGGGTATAGGGGAAAAATACAGCAATCAGGATTCCTGCTGCGGCAATGATTCCCCCTGTAACTAGCACTTTTCGGCTGCCATATTGAGGTATGAGAGCATCGCCAATAAATCGACCAGAGGCCATAAAAAAAGCATAACAGGCAAAACCCCAACCAATAAAAAAGTCGTTGGCTTCCACTACTTCACGCATATAAACGGCTGTCCAGTCCGACATGGTGCCTTCGGTAATGTTGGTACAAAGCGATATAGCAATCATACCTACCAAAACTCGATTAGGCCAAGCAAACTTGGTCCCACCTTCACTTTTGAGCTTTTCTTCGTGGATACCCATGATGATGGGGCGCGTCAGTACAATGATGGTCAAAATTGTGAACGTAATAATAGAAACGTGTACTGTAGGAGGTACTTTGAAGCCCATCAGGATACTTGCTAATGCCGAACCCACCATACCACCGCCGCTAAACATACCGTGCGAGGTTGACATAATAAAAATTCCATCTTGTTTTTCAATCGCAGTGACGCAGGTGTTCATTGCTACGTTGGTAAAAGCAATCCCAATTCCCAAAAGTCCTAAAGCAGTGGAGGTCATCCAAAGATAGGTCACATTGACAGGTAGTAAATATATCAAGGCCATGCCCGTAAGTCCGGTAAGGGTGGTTGTTCTGATTCCAAATCGGTTGATTACCAGCGTCGAAAGTGGATTGGTGAGGGTAGAGGCCAGTGGTAAACTCAATAGAAGAATACCCAGTTGGGCATCGTCTAACCCATGTTTTTGCTTTACGAAAGGAATCCACGTAACCCAATTACCAAAAAGAAAACCTACCGAAGCAAAGATGAATCCAATAGCCAAGCTACGTTGGTGGGTAAAGTATGTTTTTAAATGCGTCGTCATTCCAAATTAAGAAAGCAATTGTTTAACAAATTGGTAGTTTAACTCGTCATAGTTAGCGATGTAAGCACTACAAGGAGGAAGTTCACTTGGGCCATGCGAAGTAGTTACGCCGACCACTTTCATGCCAGCGGCGAGTCCCGCTTTTACCCCAGAAACCGAGTCTTCAAAAACCACACAACGCTCGGGAGAAACTCCCAAACGTTTGGCACTTTTGAGGTACACTTCAGGATTAGGTTTATGCTGAGTAACGTCACGTTCTGAAAGCATTGACTCCATAATTTGCCCTAACAAGGGAATACGTTCGACCATCATGTCGAGGTTTTCAAAAGGCGCAGAAGTGGCAATTCCCATTTTTACGTTGTTTCGTTTGAGGTCGCTCAAAAAGGGTAAAAGCCCCGAAATTGGCTCGGCTATGGAAGTATATAACTCTCTGAAAAGGGCTTCTTTTTCAAACTGGAGCTGGGTAAGTTCGGCGCCTTCCACATTTTTTTTGAAGAAATAACTCAAAATATAGCTGTTATGCTTACCATACATGTGATTTTGGAGTTCTTCTTCGGTGGGAACAATGGCGTATTGGTCCAAAAATTTACGCCAAGCGATATTGTGAGTGGGGTTGGTATCGGCAATAACGCCGTCCATGTCAAAGATTACTGCAAGGTTTGTCATTTTGTAAAAGGAAGCTTTTTCGAAAAAGCCTCGCTGGATTGTTTTTGAAGCTACAAAAGTAATGCCTCTTTCTTAAATGATGCTACGACTTTATTTACCTTTTCTAGCATTATATTGCTTTTGGGGTAGGCAGAGCCGGGTTGGGTTATGTGTAACTCTCCTCACGCAAAACCTATTTTTCAAAAATAGGTTAAAGCTAAGAGTATTTATACTTAATTTACATTAAAAAACCAAATCCTATCTATTTCAAACATGTTTAAGTATGCAGCAATTAGCTCAGTGGCAGTAACCATGATTTTGGCTAACCAACTGACATTCAAATCCCAGCCTATTTCTGAATATGTGGCTACTCCAACTATTTTAGAAACGGCCGCTAATAACTACAAAAACTTTTGCTCGGGTTGTCACGGCGAAAAAGTAGAAATGTTTGTCGACCGACAATGGAAACACGGCAAGGCGAAAGATGATTTAATCAAAAGTATTACCAACGGTTACCCCGATAATGGGATGCCTGCCTGGGGTAAATCACTCAAAAAAGAGGATATCGACGCCCTGGCTGATTATATATTGGAAGGACTGGACAAAGCAAGCAAGTACAGTTTTGCCAGTAAGCCTAAGTCGAACATCTTTACCTCGGAAGCTATGACCGTAAAACTCGATACCATTGCTAGTGGGTTGAGCAGTGCGTGGGGGATGGTATTTTTGCCCGATGGCGATATGCTCATCACCGACCGCAATGGAAGCATTTATAGGGTTGACAGAAATAAACAAAAGGAACAAGTAACAGGCGGGCCAGAGGTATTAGCTGAAGGGCAAGGGGGGCTCTTGGACGTAGAACTTCACCCGAAGTTCCCCCAAAACCAGCTGATTTATTTCTCGTATTCGGCGTTTAAAATGGTAGATGGCGTCAAACTTTCGACAACTGCTGTTATGCGCGCCCGACTTATGGGAAATATGCTTACCGACCAAAAAGTGATATTTGAAGCACTGCCATACTTAAAAACTCGCCATCATTACGGTTCACGTTTGGAGTTTGATCGCAATGGCTTATTGTTTGTGTCGGTGGGTGATCGTGGGCAACATCAGCCACTTTTTCCGCAAATGGTTGATAATGCTTGTGGAAAAATACACCGAATCAACGACGATGGAAGCATCCCAGCTGACAATCCGTATGCTAAACAAGACAAGGCGATTGCCTCGATTTATTCGTTTGGACATCGCAATCCGCAAGGATTGGCCATGCACCCCATTACGGGTGAAATGTGGGAACACGAACACGGTCCACGCGGAGGCGATGAGCTGAACCTGATTAACAAAAATACCAATTATGGTTGGCCAGTGATTTCGTATGGCATCAATTACGATGGAACCGTACTGACCCCCCTCACGGCCAAAGAAGGAATGACACAGCCTAATTTGTACTGGATTCCATCGATTGGCCCCAGTGGAATGGTGTTTGTAACGGGTGATAAATACCCTGCTTGGAAAGGAGATTTGCTAGTGGGTTCTCTGCGTTTTAAATACCTCAACCGCTGTAAAATGGAAAACGGTAAAGTGGTGAAAGAAGAAATTTTGCTCGAAAACCTCGGACGTCTACGTAACGTCCAAATGGGTCGCGATGGTTATATTTATGTAGGAGTCGAAGACCCAGGGTATGTATTTCGGTTAGTACCTGTCAAAAAATAATGGTGGCTCGGGTTCTATAAAGGTTTTGCCTTTCCGAGGATGCTTTTTTAATGCGTTTAACTGGAGCCATATCTACTTTTCAAAGGGGTGTTGGAGGTTTAGTAAACTTTCCTTGTACTTTTGGGGTTAGTTAAAAAATTGTCATTATAAATGGGTGACCTAACTATTAACAAAGAAAAGATTCTTCAAGCGCTCAGTACTGTACAAGAGCCAGACCTTAAAAAAGACCTTGTGACACTCGGAATGATTCGAGATGTAGAAACAGGGATAGATTCGGTAAGTTTTACGGTGGTACTAACAACCCCCGCTTGCCCGTTGAAAGAACTCATTCGTAAAGATTGTACGGAGGCTATTCACAAGTTTTTTGGCAATCATATTCGGGTTAATGTAAATATGACGGCCGACATTACTACCTCACGTTCGGGGGGGGCTGTGATGCCGCAAGTAAAAAATATCATAGCGATTGCTTCGGGTAAAGGCGGCGTTGGTAAATCGACAGTTACGGCCAATTTGGCGATGGCGTTGTTTCGGTCAGGGGCCAAAGTTGGAATTTTGGATGCTGATATTTATGGCCCATCCATGCCCGTGATGTTTGGCGCTGAAGATATGCAGCCCAGTATTGTCTCGCGTGATGGACGTAATTTAATGATGCCGATTCAACAATGGGGTATCAAACTCATTTCGATGGGCTTTTTGGTTCCTGCTGATAGCGCAACGGTTTGGCGTGGCCCGATGGCCAGCACGGCGCTCCGTCAGTTGATTGGTGATGTAGAGTGGGGCGAATTAGATTATTTGCTGATTGACCTACCTCCCGGAACGAGCGATATTCACTTGACATTGGTACAAGCATTACCAGTTACTGGAGCGGTGATTGTGACAACGCCACAAAAAGTTGCTTTGGCCGATGCTATTAAAGGTTTGGCGATGTTTCGTCAGCCCCAAATCAACGTGCCTATTCTTGGGGTAGTTGAAAACATGGCCTACTTTACCCCTGCTGAACTTCCGAATAACAAGTATTTCTTATTTGGGAAAGATGGAGGAAAAGAACTAGCTTCCAAATTTAATGTTCCTGTCATTGGCCAAATTCCGCTGGTACAAGGAATTCGTGAAGGAGGAGACGAAGGGCGGCCTGCCTTTTTGAGTGAAGATGAAATTACTAAAGTGGCTTTTCAAGAAGCAGCCGAAAACTTGGCGCAGCAGGTGGCTATTCGAAATGCGACTCAAGCCAAGACCAAACAAGTGGAGATTCGGGTATAGAATGCTTGAAACCTTGATTCGCAACTGAAAAATTCACAAATTAGCGTTTTAATCACAGGTTAATACCAATATTCATGGAAGAATTACATTCACGCGTCGAAAATGCCCTCAATAGTATTCGTCCTTACTTGGAAGCGGATGGAGGCAACGTAAAAGTAAAAGAGATTACGGACGATATGACTGTAAAACTGGAGTTAATGGGTGCTTGCAGTTCATGCCCGATGTCTTCGATGACGTTTAAGGCAGGATTGGAAGAGGCTATTTTGAAATCGGTTCCCGAAATCAAAAAAGTGGAAGCCCTCAATCTGACGCCTGCGTTTTAGGCAAAGTATTCGTGTAGATAGTTTGATGGATTGAAAAAAACTCTTTCTAACAAAAAGCGCTTCTGAGTTGTGGACTTAGAAGCGCTTTTTGTTTTGAAAACCTTTATTTCCACCAAGTTTTTGTAGGATAGTGGTGATTAATTTCTATTACTTCACCAATCATGGGAGTGGTAATAGGTTGCTGAAGTTCTTGAGCTTTTTTGGTAACTCGCTCAATGGGGTCGGTCCAAGAGTGTAACGCAAGGGTAAATTTAGCCCAGTGAACAGGAAGGAGGGTCTTCGCTTTTAGTTCAACAGCAGCTTGTGCAACTTCTTCGGGCATCATATGAATGTATTTCCACATTGGGTTGTACTGCCCACATTCTAAAATTGCTAGGTCAAACGGCCCGTATTTTTCGCCAATTTCTTTAAAATGGGTATCGAATCCTGAGTCTCCCCCCAAGTACAAATTGTGATGAGGAGTTTTGAGAATAAAGGATGACCAAAACGTTTGTGCACGCTTAAATCCTCTACCCGAAAAATGGCGTGCGGGCGCAGCGGTGATTTTCAATGAATCGGCAATGGTTATTTGGTCCCACCAATCTAATTCCTTGATTTTTGACGCACTGTATCCCCAAGATTGTAAATGCGAACCCACACCCAATGAAGTAACGACTTGTTTTACTTTGGGTAAAAGGGCTTTGACAGTAGGGTAATCAAGATGATCGTAGTGGTCGTGTGAAATAATGAGGAGGTCGAGCGGTGGAAAATCATCGACGGAGTAGACGTTACTTCCCGCATAGTTGCCCCCAAAAAAAGAAATAGGAGAGGCGTGACCGCTAAAAACAGGGTCAACCAAAATGTTTTTTCCTGCAATACGAATAAAATAAGACGAATGCCCAAACCAAACCACCATTGGAGCGTTGGTATGTAGGTTTTTTAAATCCGTTTTTACCGAAGGAAGGGGATGAGTTGGTTCTTTGTTGTCAACTTTGACAAAATAGGCTTTGAGAATATCCCAATAGGTAGTACCCTCGGCGAGGTCAGGAGTAAGGTTTTGGTTTTGAAACCCTTTTTCTTTGAATTGAGAAGATTGTTGAACTCGTTGTGCGTGTTCACCTTCGGGATTTTTTCCAAATTGTGGCTGTTGCATGTAAAAATAACCTCCTAAAGCGAGGGATGCCAAAATAATAAATGTTGTCATCATGGTTGTTTTAAATTTACGAGACATGTGTCGGTATTAGTTGGGATATTTACTTTTAAGAAAAGCAAGGGTGGTTTCTATAGATTCGGGAGAAGGCGAAAGAGCGAGTTGGTGACTAAAACCATCCAATAACATCATCAACACCTTGACCTCCTGTGCGGGCTCTGCATACCCAAGTGCCCTAAAAGCATCGGTAAGGGCTTGTATTACTTTTAATTGCGCAGGACTGGGGGTATAGGATTGGTTTTTGTACTTTTTTTGCCACTTGAGCGAAAATTGAAGCATCCAAAACTCCCGTTCTTCTTGAAAAAGTTTGACGGGCAATTCGAGCGTTGCGTGGATTTGGTCGATGGGATTAGTCAGCTGTAAAATGCGCTCGGCATTGGTACGGAGCCGTTCTTCGCTCATTGCAACGATGGCGTCCATGAGACCATCTTTATTAGTAAAATGGCGAAAAATCAACCCTTCCGATACACCCGCTTCTTTGGCAATGAGGCTAGTAGGGGTAGTATCAAATCCTTTCTCGGCAAAAAGGCGAAGGGCAGTTACTAAAATAAGTTCTTGTTTTTCGGTCATTGTTTAATAAAAAGTGAGTAATCACTTACAAAACTAGCCGATGCGTAGAATGGTTCAAAAAGGCGCATTTTTTTCTTGGGTGTGTCGAAGATGCGAGGCCGAGGATGTCCCGAATTGGGGTTCGAGACACTCGCTTATGGGCGCCAGTCTTTTAAAATGCCAGCGTGGTCGTTTTGGAGCAATCGCTCAAACAATAGGGCAGTCGCAGAGGCGTCGCCCATGGCGCGGTGGTGATTGACGTGGCGGATTTGGAGGTCTCGACAAATATTTCCCAGACTATACGATTTATAGCCAGGAAAAATCTTGCGAGTCAATTTTACGGTACATAAGGTATCACGTTTGAAATATTCATCAAGACGGTTGAACTCGCGTTGTACAAAGCCATAGTCAAAGGAGGCATTGTGGGCGACAAAGGCGGCATTGAGCGTCATTCGTCGGACTTCGTCGGCGATTTCTTCAAATGTTGGGGCATCTTTGACCATTTCGTTGTTGATACCCGTCAGTTGGGTAATAAAATTAGGAATCCAACATTGGGGATTAATCAAACTTTGGTAAGAATCTATGACTTGGGTGCCATCATGGCGAATTATCGCGATTTCAGTAATACGGCTTGTGGCGTAAGCACCCCCTGTGGTTTCAATATCAATAATGGAAAACATATATCTATAATAAACTAAGCTGCGAAAATACGGGAAAATTGCGGGAAGTGAAGGGTAGTTTTCCCCTTGAATTATCAAAGGCAGACAAGGGATTTTGGCACTGCAATTCACTAACTCTCTGCTAGTCATGAAAGTGGATAAGCTTACATTTACCTAAAAAGGCGTAGCTGGTTTGCGCCTGCCATGTATTGGCGGAAAAATATTTGTACCATTGAGCGAACTTGTTCGATTAGAAGGGCGGCGGAACTATACATTCATCGTCAATTTAGTGCACGTTTCGGTTGGGGTGGATAGGAACATTTGCCAAAAAGATGGATTTACGACCTCTATTGCGCGGAGAAGAGCCAAGCAGCTCGCCCTGCTTATGCGAGCTGCTTGATAGTTTACTCTCAGGTGGTGATTCCTACACTATCGGCCGCAAATTTCCCTAAAATCACAAAACTGGCAAACCGTTAAATAGTCGGTTTTTCGAAAAGGTTCGTTGGGATTTAAAAGCTTATCGACAACGAATGAGCGTAGGTATTTTTCGGATTGTTCAACGTACGACTCGGCGTCTTGGGTATCGTCAAATTTGAGAGGATTATAGATAAAACCGCGTTTGATATTGCGTAGTGAATAAAAACCAGAAGTTACTTCGTAAATATCCAAATGAAACTCTCTTCCCCGTAAACGTAGCCCTTTTTCGCGCAGCATTTGTTTATAAATTAGGTATTGATAAATCCATAACTGCCTGATTTTTTCATGGTTTGAATTGTCACCTGAGTTCATGATGTGTTCAAGATTGTCGGGGGTAACTTTGGGTAGTTGTTCGATTTTACCCGTTTTATAATCGGCAACTCTTATGACGTTGTCAATGAGTTCGACACGGTCAATTTTTCCCGCAATTTTTATTGAAAATGTGTTGTTAGATGATTCAATATCAAGGGTAGCAACCATTTTTTGTTCGGTGGCCAATACAGTAAGGTTTTCTTCGTCTTGGCGTTGTTGTTTGAGAAAATCTAGGACGGTTTGTTGTGCTACCTTGTACAAAAGGCGATTGATGCCTGAATCGGGGTCGTAACCACGAAACAGTTTGGCAAATTCTTCCCGCAAGATGACTTTTATCTCGGTATCGCTTATGGGTGTTCCGTCCATTAAATACTCAATGTCAATCCGTTCTAACACACTATGTATCCACGAACCAAAATCAGCAGCACCCATTCGTTCTTCTACTTCTTCGTCTTCGGATACCCCTGCTACTCGACTAAAATAATACTGAAGAGAGCATTTAAGGTACTGGTTTAGATGGGTTGCGTATAGACCACCGTTAGCGAGTATATTCTTTAAAAACGCTATCGTTTCGGGTGTTTTGGGAACGTTCCAGTCGTGGTTTAAGGCTTGTTTTGGGTCTACTGTTTCCACTAAGGAGGTATCTAACCCTTGAAACATAACTACGTGTTCTGTAAACTGGATATTTTTATTGGCTTTCGGGACAAGCTCGTGCTCTAATTGTAAAATAAATCGACTTTTTTCTCCTCCATTGTACGTATTAGCATCGGTTACGTAGACCAAATGAACGTCGTTGGCGCGCTGTAAAAGCCGATAAAAATGGTACGACATGACAGCATCTTGGTCGCTATACACGGGCAGACCAGCCTCTTTAGCAATGTCTAATGGAATCAATGAATTTTGACGTTTGGTCGTAGGGAAAACGCCTTCGTTCATCGATAAAATAATGATTCTTTCAAAGTCTAAAGCTCTGGTTTCTAGCATTCCTAGGATTTGAAGCGGACTGACAGGCTCGCCACTGAACGGGATGCGAGTTTGTCGGATAAGTTCGTACAAAAATGCTTTGAAAGTACGTAGATTTAGCTTTTCGACGTGTTTTTTACTGAGGGTAGTTTCGAGCTTTTTGAGTAAGGTATAAAACAAGTACAAATATTCCGTTTCAATTGCATTTTGGGTGTCCTTATATACCTCTCTCAGAATATCAATTAGGTCATAAAATACCTTGATGACGGTATTTGGGTTATCGTCCCAGCGGCTAAAAAGGGTTTTGAAAAGTGGATGCTGCTGTCCCCATTCGAGCAATTGAGCGGGGTCTAGGTAGACCAAATTTCGTTGCTGTATTTCACGAATCGTCACTTGAATGATGGTTTCGGTAGAAACGTCACGGTTTTGAAGTGCCAAAAATTCGTACCGTCGTATAAACGGGTGGTTTAGTACTTTCTGTACCGTTCGGTGATTGAATTTGGGAATTTTAATGGCCCGTCCGTCTTTTGCCCTAAACTCCGCAATGGTAAGCTGAAGTTCAAATAGAGAGTCAATAATTGTGAACAACAGGGAGTTACGTAGGGTAAGTCCCATGGTGACGTTCAGGTCGGTGATGGATTCGTCGAGCCCGTTGAGCATTGGTACAAGCAAATTTTCATCGGCTAAAACGATACCAACGGGGCGTTGTTCTGTTCCACCTTGTCCTTCATTACACCATTGCAGGTAAAGTTCGCCCGCTACTTTTGCCTGCATTGAAGCATTCGGGACGGCATAGACGTGGATGTCTTTTTTGGTACTGAGTAACTGATTTTCACTCCATTTCCATTCGCCACCCCAAGCAGCATCGCGGTATTTTCGTAGAAATTTGCCCCCTTCAGCCAGCGGATTATCGCGCATATAATAATGGTCGGTATCCCAGAGTGCTTCGGCTTGTTTGGCATTAATAAGTTTCTTGATTATTGCTTCTTCGGCAGCGGTAAGGGCATTAAAGCCCACAAAATAAAAGCGCGGAGTGGAGAGGGATTCTTTGGTAAGCAATAATTCATCGGCGTTTTTGACCAACTTTCGGTAGGCCATCCCACGGTAGGCTTGGTTTGTAGCTTCAAGGTGTTCGCGGAATAATAAATATACCTTTTTTAAATTGGCAAATAGCTCAAAATAAGCCTTTAATCGCTCTGATTCAGTTGAAATAGTACTTTTAGGCCATTCTACTTTCCAGCGTTCGATGGCTTTAGCTTCGGTAATGTAGCTGAACAAATAATCTTCGTCAATCAGGTATTGGTCAATCTGGTCAAAATCTCTAAGCAGCATACTGCCCCATTGCAAGTAACGGTCGAAGGTGATATTTTTATCAACTTTTTTGAATATATCATACAACTCAAAGAGTAATGCCACATTATCGGCAATTTCAACTTTTGAGAACTCCGTCACAAAATCATCGATGGCCATTACACTGGGTGCAAGAAAGGGCTGAGGTGAACATTGAGCCAACGCTCGTTTGAAAAAATAACCAGCCCTTCGAGTAGGTAAAATAATATTGAGTTGCTCAAGTGATTGTATATCAGAGTGTTTGTCGAAGATATACCGAGCCGTTTTTTCTAAAAATGATTCAATCATGGGATGTTAATGTAGTAAATTGGTAATGCCTCAGTGGGAGGTCTTCGTGTTTTACTATACACTAGCTAATTTAAACGGAGTTCCTACTAGTAATGAGATTACTGAAAGTATTTCTCAAAATATTCAAATTCGTCACATTGATACTTAACTTTAGTATACAAAGGTATTGTTCAAGGCTGTTAAAGCCTAGGTGCATATTAAAAATTGGTGTAATATACTCAATTCAAGTAACTTCACATATAGGGCGATTTGTGCTTAATGTAACCAACTTTTAGGTAAAAACATTACAAGGGCAAATATTAATTAATTTGTTGATTATCAGTAATTTAATTTTTTGATTGATGATTTCTAATGGAAAAATCTTAGTATCGACTTACTGTGCTTCATTGGAATTCAAATCGTCAATTAGAATTTTAAATATATAGAATTAGTTGTTATGTTAATTGATGCGTTTATAACTTTTTGGGCTCTTTTGCATTTTTGTGGGAACAAATAATAAGCCTTGTAGGTTTATTGATATGTGTTTCAAAGCACCATTTTAACTAACTAAAACCAAACTTAATCGTATGCGTAAATTTTTACTTGCAAGCATTTGCTTGCTAGTGAGCTTTTGTATGCAGCTTCAAGCACAAGAGCGAACCGTCTCAGGAACGGTAACAAGCAGTGAAGATGGAACAGCCCTTCCAGGGGTGACGGTCGTAGTCAAAGGGACTACCAAAGGTGTAAATACCGACGCTGATGGAAAGTACAAAATCAGTTTAGCAAACGGCGCCCAACTTGTATTTAGTTTCGTAGGGTTTGAAAAAACGACCATTGACGTAGGTTCAAAAACAATCATCAACGTAACATTAACTCCTGAAGCCAATAACCTCAATGAGGTGGTTGTGACTGCTTATGGTGGTTCTTCTGCAAAGAAAAACATCACAGCTGCGGTATCGCAAGTAAGTGGTAAGACTATTGAAGGGTTGCCGATGCAAACGGTAGACCGTGCTCTTCAAGGTCGTGCAGCAGGGGTACAAGTAACAGCTACAAGTGGTCAACCTGGAGGAGGTATTAACGTTCGCGTTCGCGGGGTTGGTTCTATCAATGCTGGGAATGACCCACTTTACATCATTGACGGTGTTCAGGTAGCAAGTGGTGGTTTGTCGGGGGTGTCAAGCTCTAACGTACTTTCGTCATTGAACCCTAACGACATTGAATCAATTCAAGTACTGAAAGATGCAGCGGCGTCGGCTATTTATGGTGCTCAAGGTTCAAACGGGGTAGTGTTGATTACTACCAAACGCGGTAAAGCAGGTAAAACCAAGTTTAAGGTGTCAATTCAAGACGGTTTTACGGATGTCTTAAAAAAACTAGATGTATTGACCGCATCTGAATTTGCAACCCTTAAAATTGAGGGTTTTGAAAACCGCGCTAGAGCAACAAACGCTTCGGTAGAAACATCACGTGCAAATGCTATTACCCAATTTGGCGACCCTGCTACAGTGCAAAATACCGACTGGCAGGACTATGTGTATCAGCGTGGCCGTCTTCGGATGATTGATGCCTCTGCAACAGGGGGGGATGGTAAAACAAACTTCTATTTGGCTACATCCTATAACTTTCAAGAAGGACAAGTAATTAAGTCTGATTTTGGACGTGGAACAGTTCGCTTGAATGTGGATCACCAAGCTAACAAAAAATTGAAGTTTGAAACCTCTATCGGTCTTTCTGCAACTACTCAAAACGGTGCCATCGCCGATGGTGCATTTATCAACAGCCCATTCTTTGCCGCAGCGTTGATTTTACCAAACCAACCAGTTTACAAAGCTGATGGTTCATATAACGCACCTCTTACGGGAGCATTTAGCTACAATCCCGTACAAAGTGTAGAATACGAAACACGTTTGAACACAACCATTCAAACAGTGAGCAATTTTGCATTGAATTACGAAATCATTCCAGGCTTGAAATTTCGCTCGTTCTATGGTCTTGATTATGCCAACAACCGTGACGACGCTTACCGTGACCCAATCGTTCCGCAGTTTGCGTCAACAGGTGGTAGTGCAACCGTTTCTAACCGTTATAGTTTAAACTGGAATACTGCCCAAACGTTGAACTATAACAAAACCATCGGTGAGCACGAAATTGGCGCTTTGGCGGGTGGCGAGTATCGTGAGCAGATTTCGGAAACAGTATCAGCTACGGGTCAAGGATTTCCTAATGGGTTGTTTCGTACATTGGCAGCAGCGGCTCGTCCAATCACAACCACGGGTACCTACACTATATGGCGTATTGCTAGTTTATTTGGTTCATTCAATTATGGTTACAAAGATAAATTGATTGGAACAGCTACGTTGCGTTACGATGGTTCTTCTCGTTTTGGGGCTAACAAGCGCTATGGATTGTTTCCTGCGCTTTCGGTAGGGTATCGTTTATCAGAAGAAAGCTTTTTGAAAAAATATTCGTGGCTGTCGGAGTTGAAAATATTTGCTGGTTATGGTAAAGCGGGTAATAATAACATCGATAACTTCGCATCACGTGCTTTATTTGGATTGGGCGGCCAGTACATCGACCTTCCAGGTATCCGTCCTTCGCAGTTAGGAAATGCTAACTTGTCGTGGGAAGTAGCTTCTACTGTCAACGTAGGACTAAACTACTCACTCTTCAACGGACGTGTTTTCGGGGAGATACAAGCATATCGTAAAATAAATGATAAATTGTTGTTGTCTCGTCCATTACCTGATGATAGTGGTTTTGGGTCAATCAACGAAAACCTTGGAAAAGTTGAGAACAAAGGGTTAGAAATCGAATTTAGTCACGTAAACATTAACAAAGGTGGTTTCCGTTGGGAAACAAACTGGAACGTATCTTTCCAACGTAACAAAATTCTTCAATTATTACCAGGGCAAAACAACATTGGTACGGGCCTTTGGGTAGGACAACCCGTTTCTATCAACTGGTACCCAACCTTTGCGGGTGTTAACCCAGCCGATGGTCGTTCGATGTGGTTAGATTCACTTGGAAATATCACCTACACGCTTCAAGCACGTGACTCCAAAATTCAAGGTACTCCGCTACCTAGAGGTTTTGGTGGGGTAACCAACCGTCTTACATACAAAGGAATTTCTTTAGAATTTTTCTTCCAAGGCCAATGGGGCAACCAAGTGTTGAACAACAACGGCTTCTTTATGGAAAGCTCAGCTTCAGCAGGTTGGAACAACATGCAAAGCCAACTTGCTCGCTGGACAACTCCAGGGCAAATCACTCGTGTGCCTCGCCCCTACGAAGGAGGAACAGAGCCTGGTAGTAGCAGCATTCAGTCGTTTTCAACCAAACAACTCGAAAATGCAGGCTATATTCGTTTGAAACAAGTAACTGTTGGGTACGATTTGCCATCAAGTCTTACAAAACGTCTTAAGTTGAATCAAGTACGTTTCTTTGCTCAAGCCATCAATTTGTTGACTTGGACCGCTTACACAGGCTTAGACCCAGAAATCTTATTTACTGAAATCGGACGTTATCCGCAAAGTAAGCAAGTAACGGGTGGTATTCAAATTGAGTTCTAATTTCAAAATCATTGTAAAGACATGTTGACGAAACAACTTAGAAATATATCTTTGGCAGTGTTGGCAATGGTAGCTACTTCATGCACCGATTTGCTAAATACAGAGCCAAAACAGTCGATTAGTACGGAAGTAGCTTTAACTGATATAACAGGGGTGCGAGCCCTTTTGATTTCGGTGTATGACCGTTTGCAGCCTAATACTTATTATGGAGCACGTATGATGATTGCTCCCGACATTATGGCCGACAACGTTCGTTTGACCAACACCAACTCAAACCGTTATTTCAACGAACGTGTTAATGCACCCAGTGCCCATATGCAGCAATATTGGGCAAATTACGCCGCTATTAACGAAGCAAACTTTATTATTAAAGGAATTGCAGGTGCCAATACTACCGATGCAGAGAAAGCCCAAATAAAAGCGGAGGCGCTGTTTTTGCGTGCTTTGTTGTACTTTGATATGGCACGTGTGTTTTGCTATGAGCCTACCAAAGTAGTGGGTGGAGCAAACTTGGGAATGATTTTGCGTACAGAACCTACGGATGACGTGACCAAAGCTGATTTTAAATCACGTTCAACGATTGAAGAAACCTATCAGTTGATTGAAAAGGATTTGAAAGAAGCGATTGCGTTGTTTCCTGCAACTGGCAACCGCCTCCGGGCTAACAAAGCAGCAGCGAATGCTCTTCTTGCTCGTGTTTATTTGTATTGGGAAAAGTATGCAGATGCGATTACATACGCTACTGCGGCACTTGATGCTCCAAACGGTGCAGTACTTGTAAGTGGAGCAAATTATACATCGGCGTTTACAGCTGCTCCCAACCCAGAGTCACTTTTTGAAATTAACTACGTTCAAGCAACGGAAGGTTTAGGCGCTAACGAATCAATGCACTCGTTGACGACCAACTTGACAACGGGTAACTGGGCAGACGTGATACCTACAACCGAATTATTAGGTTTGTTTGAAGCGAATGACGTTCGTCGTACACAAGCCATGTTTTCAGGAGTTAAAGGCGGGGAGTCGGTGGTATTTAGCCGTAAGTTTCCTGGCTCAAGAGGGCCATTCACGGATAATATTCCTGTGATTCGTTTCTCCGAAGTGTTGCTCATTCGTGCTGAAGCTTATGCCGCTACTGGCAAAGATGATTTGGCTTTGGCTGACTTGAATCGCATTCGTACGCGCTCGGGTGCTACTCCAGTAGCAGCTACTGTGAAAGGTGCTGACCTTATTGATGCCATCATGCGTGAACGTCGTTTGGAGTTGTATTTGGAGGGACACCGTTTCTTCGATTTGAAACGTCGTGGACAAACCATTACTAAAGCGGGGCTTTCTGCTGTAGTTCCTTACGATGATTTCCGTATTTTGGCTCCATTGCCAGTTGCTCAAGTTCAACTTAATCCAAATTTGAAGCAAAACCGTGGCTACTAATAGTTACATCAAATGAGTTATTATTTGATGGTCATTATTTGTCAGGTCAGTTATTTAAACATTGAAAAAACATGAAAAATAAAATCATTCAATTTTTAGTAATAGGAGTAATGGCGTTGTCGCTAACGTCATGCTTTGAAAACCCTTCGTGGACGTACGATTTAGCACCTGTAGTTGAATTCAAAAATCCACGTGCTGGTTTTGCTACACAGCCTACCAATAACGTTTCAAACGGAGTTGCACAGCGTACTATTCGTCAGGCAATCAAAAGAGATAGTATCTTGGTGCAGTTAGTAGGTGCACAACGCCCCGACGCTACTACATTTAGCTACATTATTGACGCTGCGAAAAGTACAGCAGTTGAAAACATCAACTACCGTATTTTGGAAACAAAAGGGTCGGTGACAATTCCTGCCAATAGTAGCTCGGCATATATCAAATTTGAGATTTTGGAAGGTATCCCAACTACGGTTGCTGCAACTCAAAACTTCCCATTAGTGTTGACATTGACTGGAAACGACCAAATCAAACCAAGCGAAAACTACAAGACGTTTACGTTGAATATTCGTCGATAATTGTGAGTTTTTGTACACTATACGCAAAAGCGACGCTCTCGAAGCGTCGCTTTTTTGTTTTAGTTAGCCGACACAAAAAACATATTCGTCGATGCTAGCCGCTGAAGCGACCTTTTTTGCCTAACTATGATGTTACCTAGAGTACACCCCTAGTAGGTAGCTATTTATTACTATTCACTAACCAAATGAGCAAGCCCGTAAAAACCGTTGTCACAATTCTTGTCATTTTATTAATTACTGGTTTAGCGTTTTACCCACGCCTGAAAGAATATGCTTCTAAGAAGGAGGAAAAAGGCGCTGACGCAAGCAAAAATGGGTCTCCAGGGGCTAAAGGTGCTGTGCCTAGCAAAGGGGCGGGCGGACCTGCTCCCGTCGAAATTATAGTGGTAAAGAATCAACGAATTGAAGAAAAAATACTCTCAACAGGCACCATCATCGCCAACGAAGAAGTGGAAATTCGAAGCGAAATTGCGGGACGAGTTACGGCTATTAACTTCCGAGAAGGTGATTACGTCAAAAAGGGAACCGTTTTGATTCGCATTAACGATGCCGATTTGCAGGCGCAGCTTCAAAAATTAGAATACCAAAAAAAGCTAGCTGAAGTCAACGAAGAACGTCAGAAGCGTTTGTTAGAAAAAGAAGCTATCAGTCAACGTGATTATGACATTAGCCTGACTAACCTGAACAGTATGAACGCCGATATCGAGAACCTCAAGGCGCAGATTGCCAAAACAGTGATTAAAGCCCCTTTCGATGGAACGGTTGGGTTGCGTTATATAAGTTCGGGAAGTTACGTAAACAATGCAACGAAAATCGCCACATTGACTAACGTTAATCCCGCCAAGCTTGATTTCTCGGTTCCCGCCAAATATGCTTCAAGTGTTCGTAAAGGAACGGGTATTACGTTTTCGACGGAAGGGGGAGATGAAAAATTTCGTGGTACAGTTTACGCCATTGAACCTAAAATTGACCCAAGTACGCGTACCTTGACCCTACGCGCTACCAGCCCCAATACATCGCGTAAATTGGTTCCTGGAGCATTTGCACGGGTTGAAATCATTCTTAATGCTAAAGCCAACGCCATCATTGTCCCTACCGAAGCGGTCATTCCTGACCTTCGGGGGCATCGGGTTTTTATTGTTAAAAACAACAAAGCCGAAGCGTTAGCAGTTGAAGTGGGTATTCGTAACGATAAAACAATCGAAATTATCAAGGGCTTAGTGCCAGGTGATACTTTGATTACGTCGGGTATATTGCAAGTAAAAGCAGGTGGGGAAGTAGATATAAAGAAGTAAAGCGAAACGACAATGGCATCATTATCAACAACTAGCATTCAACGACCCGTATTGGCAGTGGTGATGTCGCTCATCATCATTATTTTTGGGTTGATTGGTTTTTCGTACCTGGGTGTGCGCGAATATCCGAGCGTGGATCCGCCCGTAATTAACGTTATGACCAACTACACGGGAGCCAATGCTGAAATTATTGAATCCCAAATCACCGAACCGTTGGAGGAATCTATCAACGGGATTTCGGGGATTAAAACCCTTACGTCAGCCAGTCGTGATGGTCGGAGTAATATTACCGTAGAATTTGACTTGGGCGTAGACCTTGAAACGGCCGCCAACGACGTTCGCGACCGTGTGTCTCGCTCGTTGGGGGTACTTCCTCGTGATATTGACCCTCCCATCGTTTCTAAAGCCGATGCTGATTCGAATCCTATCTTCTTCATGAACGTGAAGAGCGACAAGCGTTCGATGTTGGATTTGAACGACATTGTAGAACGCCAAGTGAAAGAGCGTTTGCAGACTATTCCTGGAGTGAGTTCGATTCAAATTTGGGGAGAAAAACGCTACGCTATGCGTTTGTGGATTGACCCACTTAAACTAGCTTCGTACCGCCTTACGGCCATCGACGTACTAAATGCCCTCACTCGCCAAAATATTGAGTTGCCTTCGGGTTCTATTGAAGGAGCTACGACCGAACTGACGGTTCGGACGCTGGGGCGTTTGACAACCGTAGATGAGTTTAATAATCTGATTGTCAAGGAAGAATCAGACCGTGTTGTGAAATTTATGGACGTAGGTCGGGCTGAATTAGCACCCGAAAACGAACGTACGTTGATGCGCCGTGATGGGGTTCCCATGGTGGGGGTAGCCGTTGTGCCTCAACCTGGAGCTAACCAAATTGCGATTGTGGATGAAGTATACAAGCGTATTGACCAAATCCGTAAAGACCTTCCACCAGATATTGTTGCAGCGATTGGTTTCGATTATACCCGTGCAGTTCGTCTTTCGATTTTGGAAGTAGAAGAAACCATTATCACTGCTTTCATTTTGGTGGCCTTGATTATTTTTATCTTCTTGCGCGACTGGCGTAGTACGATTATTCCGTTGACGGCGATTCCTGTTTCACTGGTCGGAACGTTCTTTTTGATGTATATTATGGGCTTTTCCATCAATGTATTGACTCTACTCGGAATTGTACTTTCCATAGGTTTGGTGGTTGACGACGCCATTGTGGTTTTGGAAAACATATATACCAAAATAGAAGAAGGGCTATCGCCAAGAGAAGCCGCTATTGAAGGTTCAAAGGAAATTTATTTTGCCATTATTTCTACTACTGTTACGCTGGCTGCGGTGTTCTTACCCATTATTTTCTTGCAAGGAGTGACGGGGCGCTTGTTCCGCGAGTTTGGGATTGTGGTGGCAGGTTCGGTGATTATTTCAGCCTTTGTGTCACTGACATTGACGCCGATGTTAAGTTCTAAATTGCTTAAATCGAGCCATAAACAACCCTGGTTGTACCGCGTAACAGAGCCGTTTTTTACGTGGCTAAACAATGCCTACGAATCTTCGCTTGCGTCTTTTATGAAAATTCGTTGGATAGCATGGGTATTGATGGCGGGTTTTGTAGGAATCATTTACTTGTTGTTTAAATATGAGGCGATTCCAGCCGAATTGGCACCTATGGAAGATCGTCGTGGTTTTCGGGTTTCGCTAACGATGCAAGAAGGAGCGACCTTTGATTTTACTGATCGCTATTTGCAAATGTTTGCCAAAGTGGTGAGTGATGAAGTTAAGGTGAACGAACGCGAGGCGTTGATTACGATTACGGCGCCAGGGTTTTCTACCAATGCAACGAATACAGGTTTTGTACGGGTGGTATTGAGTGAACCCGTCATGCGTCAGCGTTCTCAAATGGAGATTGCGGAGGCCGTCCAATCAAAAGTGAAGAAACTTTCGGGGGCTAAATCGTTTGTGCTTCAAGACCCAACGATTCAGACAGGTCAGCGGGGGGGGAGTAGTTTTCCTGTGTCGTACGTAGTACAAGCAACAAGCTATGAAAAGCTTCGAGCGGTGATTCCTGAGTTGATGAAACGCGTCAACGAAAGTCCAATGTTTGTGGGTACCGATATAAATTTAAAGTTTACAAAACCTGAAATTCGTCTTGAAATCGACCGTGATAAGGCACAAAACTTAGGAGTTTCTATTCAAGATATTGCTCAAACGTTGCAATTGGGGCTTTCAGGACGCCGTTTTGGGTATTTCTTAATGAACGGTAAACAATACCAAGTCATTGGCCAAATCGACCGCCCTGATCGTAACGATTTGATGGATTTGAAATCGTTGTTTGTAAAAAGTAACCGTGGTGAATTGATTCAACTTGACAACTTTGTGAAGTTAACCGAGCAAAGTTCGCCGCCACAGCTGTTCCGTTTCAATCGCTCCTCGGCGGCTACCATTACGGCAGGTTTGGCTAAGGGCGTCACGTTGGGTAAAGCTTTGGATGAAATGGATCGCATTGCCAAAGGAGTACTTGACGAATCATACACTACGGCTCTCGACGGACAATCGCGCGAATTTAAAGATAGTTCTTCGAGTTTATTGTTTGCTTTTGCGTTGGCTTTAGTATTGATTTATCTCATTTTGGCCGCTCAGTTTGAAAGTTTTGTAGACCCCATCATCATTCTTCTGACGGTACCATTGGCGGTGTGTGGCGCGTTGTTATCGCTTTGGGATTTTAGCCAAACCCTTAATATCTTCAGCCAAATTGGAATCATTACGTTGGTAGGGTTAGTGACCAAAAACGGGATTTTGATTGTAGAATTTGCCAACCAGCGCAAAGAATCAGGAGTGAATAAGCTACAAGCCGTAAAAGAGGCCGCTGTGGCTCGTTTCCGCCCGATTGTGATGACGAGTTTGTGCGCTATTCTAGGTATTTTGCCCATTGCGTTGGCATTGGGGGCAGGTTCTGAAAGCCGTGTTTCGATGGGGATTTCGGTAGTAGGGGGGTTGTTGTTTTCCACCATTCTTACCCTTTACATCATTCCTGCGATTTATTCGTATTTATCAGGTAATTACAAGCCAGTAGAGGTAAAAGCCACAACTCCAACAACCGAGGCCGAACCTACTGCATAAGAGTTTAAGTTTTCCATACCCTTTCTTCACATGAGCCTCTGCTTTAACGAGCAG
The DNA here is from genome assembly GCA_023254175.1 of Runella sp. GTDB lineage: Bacteria > Bacteroidota > Bacteroidia > Cytophagales > Spirosomataceae > Runella. Next base: position 79,630 of record JALQYJ010000111.1, read on the forward strand.
AGGAGAGGCTTTTTTGAGGCTTTTTTATGGTTTAGTTTCTACGAAAAAGAACTATCTAATGTATTTTTCGCGCTAATAAAAGTAGATTAACGTGAATCGTTTACACATAAAAGTAGTTAATACAGATTGGCTCGAAATGATAGATGGATTTGGAGTGGCCGTGGCGAGGTGTCGACAAATTTGACGAATCCAAACAATTATTGAATGTCCCGCTAGAAGGTCGTATTATTGCAATGGAATCAAAACGACCACTCAGTGAAAAAAATACTCATCATCAATGGCCCCAACTTGAACCTGTTGGGCAAGCGCGAACCCACCATTTACGGAAGTCAAACGTTTGAAGATTACTTCCAAACCCTTCAGGAACTTTTTCCCGAAGTAGACTTACATTATTTTCAGTCGAACCACGAAGGAGCGCTCATTGACAAAATCCATGAAATTGGCTTTTCGTTCGATGGAATTATTCTTAACGCTGGAGCCTATACGCACACTTCGGTAGCTATTGCTGATGCTCTCTCTGCCGTTACAACGCCAGCAGTCGAAGTCCATATTTCCAACGTTCACGCCCGCGAAGCTTTCCGTCACCATAGCTATCTTAGTAGCCGCGTAAAAGGGGTCATTGTAGGATTAGGACTCAAAGGATACGAATTAGCGGTTAGATATTTTATATGATAACCTTCTACCCTGGTCCGTCCAAAATTTATCCTCAAGTCGAACTGTACTTGCAGGATGCCTACCAATCGGGGATTCTGAGCATGAATCACCGCAGTCAAGGCTTCATGGATGTGTTAAAAGAAACACTGCGGTTAATGCACGAAAAATTGGCGATTCCCGCCGATTATTCCATTTACTTGGTGTCGTCGGCTACGGAGGCGTGGGAGATAGTGGCGCAGTCGTTGACACAGCAAGACAGCGCCCATCATTACAATGGCGCTTTCGGGAAGAAGTGGTTCAGCTACGCTACCCACATTGTCCCGCAAACGTCGGGTTCGCTGTTTCCAATTAATCAAACTTTGCCGTTTCATTTGTTTCAACAAGGGGAGGAAAGTGCGGCTTTCAATCGTCAACGCCTCAGTAGTTATGAAGTTCTGTGTTTGACCCACAGCGAAACCTCCAACGGCACGCAAATACGAATGCAAGAATTGGCTGAGATTCGTTCGTTGACGCCTGCTCTGATTGCCATTGATGCTACTTCGTCGATGGGAGGGGTGGCATTTGACTGGGCGGTGGGCGATGTGTGGTTTGCGTCGGTTCAAAAGTGTTTTGGTTTGCCTGCAGGCATGGGTGTGATGATATGTTCGCCTAAAGCCCTTGAAAAAGCACGACAAGTTAAGGATATTTTGCGCTACAACAGTTTGTTATTTATACACGAAAACTTTGAAAAATACCAAACACATTATACTCCCAATACGCTTGGCGTATATTTGCTTATGCGGGTGATGGAGCAGATTGAGCCTATATCTACAATTGATCAACGAACGGTTAAGCGTGCTGAAAGTCTGTATCAATTTCTTGAAAATGAGACCGATTGGGAACCTTTGGTGACAACCAACGCGACTCGTTCGGACACGGTAATTGCGGTCAAAGGGGAGCCTCAATCAATAGCTGCGCTAAAAAAAGAGGCAATTTCGGCGGGAATTACCTTGGGTAATGGCTACGGCGAATGGAAAAATAATACCTTCCGAATTGCTAATTTTCCCGCTATCAACGACGAGGAAATTGAGCAATTACAGTCTTTTTTACGAAAACGATAAGGTAGGAATCCAACAACTGATGACTTTTGCTAATAAAAAAGTGAGTCATGGCAGAACGCAAACTAAATTCGACTAATTATCAAAACCAAGTTTTTCTGGAGGAAAAATGTGCGCTCAACGAACTGATTCACCTGCTTAGCAAGCGCTGGTTGACGGAAGTAATGTTCAGTATCGAAGAGGGAAATGTTCGTTTTTCGAGCATTAAAGAAGACCTTAAATACATCAGCGACAATGTGTTGGCTGACCGACTGAAATTGCTCGAAAAATGTAAATTGATTACCCGAATGGAGCACGAAAAAGAAGTGCCTGTGCGGGTAGAATATACCTTGACATCGAAGGGAACAATGCTCAGCGAATGGCTGGATGTGTTGTGCAATTTTGCCGAAAATGAGATGGATTTTTCGAATTAGAGAGTGTTTGCTTAGAAAATTGTGAGTACACAAAAAGCGAAAGTACTATTGATTGGGGGGCAGCAGAAACGTTATTTTGAAGCTTCTAATTCACCTAATCGTTTATATAAGATGTTTAAATCAGTTTTTGCTTCTTTGATGCTGTTGTTGATTGGTTTTACTGCTAATGCAAAACAGGATTTTTATCAAATTAAAGTCTATCACTTAAAAACAGAAGACCAAGAAAGGAAAATAGATGAGTTTCTAAAACAAGCTTATTTGCCGGCACTTCATCGCATTGGGATTGCACACGTGGGTGTTTTTAAGCCTATCCCCAATCCCGAAAAACCTGCCGACGAAAAACTGATTTATGTGTTTATTCCGTTTAAGTCGCAAAATGATTTCCTTAAATTAGAACAAAAGTTGGCGGCTGATAAGGCTTACTTGGCCGATGGGAAAGCGTATTTGGATGCGGTTTATACAGAACCGCCGTACGACCGCATCGAAACCATTTTGTTAACGGCGTTTGAGAAGAATCCTCGCTATAATTTGCCTCAGTTGAAATCGCCAATGAAAGAGCGTGTGTACGAATTACGTAGCTACGAAGGGCATACAGAAAAGATTTCTAAAAATAAGATTAAGATGTTCAACGACGGCGACGAAGTGGGACTTTTTAAACGCTTAAATTTCAACGCGGTCTTTTACGGTGAAGTAGTAGCAGGAAGCCGAATGCCGAACCTAATGTACCTTACTACGTTCGAAAATCGCCCCGACCGCGATGCGCATTGGAAATCGTTTAGTGCGGACGAATACTGGAAAAAACTTTCGGCCATGCCTGAGTATCAAAAGAACGTGTCTAAAAACGACCAACGCCTTTTGTACCCAACTGATTATTCGGATATTTAGTCGATAGCTGTGAGTCGGGTTGTGCGCAACCCGACTCATTTGTTTATAACGCTTTAAAACGTTCAAAACAGGCTTTTTCAAGCCCTTCGCGGTCGTCGGGATGAGCAATGTTGATGAGCGCTTTGGCACGTTGACGAAGGTTTTTGCCAAACAAATAGGCCGAACCATATTCCGTAATTATGTAGTGTGCATGGGCGCGTGTCGTGACCACACCCGCTCCTTGTTTGAGGTAAGGAACAATGCGCGATACCCCTTTTTGAGTCCGTGATGGCAGGGCAATAATGGGTTTTCCACCCTGACTCAACGCCGCTCCCCGCATAAAATCCATTTGTCCACCTACGCCCGAATACTGGTACGTTCCGATGGAATCGGAGCAAATTTGGCCTGTAACATCTACCTCCACGGCGCTGTTGATGGCCACTACTTTGGGATTTTGTTTGATGATGTGTGGGTCGTTGACAAAGTCAATGTCTAAAAACGAAAAGGCAGGATTGTCATTGACGTAATCGTACAATCGTTTGGTACCCAAGGCAAAACCTGTAACGGTTTTGTTGGGATTGATGACCTTGAATTTGTTGTTGATGATGTCTTTGTCGACCAAATCAATCAACCCATCGCTAAACATTTCGGTATGGACACCTAGGTTTTTGTGGTGGTAGAGGCATTGTAAGACCGCATTAGGGATGGAGCCAATGCCCATTTGCAAGGTGCTACCATCGTCAATTAATTCGGCGACGTATTGGCCAATTTTTTGGTCTACTTCCGTCACCGCTCCCCCAAATTTCCCCTCGTGCAAAGCGTCTTCGCAATACACCATGGCATGAAAACGACTGGCGTGAATCATGCCGTCGCCGTGGGTGCGGGGTACGTTGGGGTTGACTTGCGCAACGACGTGGCGGGCGTTGTTGACGGCCGAGCGGGCAATGTCAACGGATACTCCCAGCGAGCAGTAACCGTGCTGGTCGGGTACCGAAACGTGAACAATGGCCACATCGACGGGCAGAATTTTTTGGTTGAATAGCTCAGGAATTTCGCTCAAAAAAACGGGGACATAATCGGCACGGCCTTCGTTGACGGCCTTGCGGATACTTTCCGAAACAAACAATGAATTGATGTGAAAATGTCCTTCAAATTCGGGTTTATCCACGTACACATCGCCATAAATCGTAATTGACACAATTTCTACGTCGTGCAGACGAGGGGCTTCTTGGGCAAGATGACGAAGTAAAAAGGTAGGTGTTTGGGCACTTCCGTGAACAAATACACGGTTGCCAGACTGAATGCAAGAAAGGGCTTCTTGGGGCGAGACATAATTAATTTTAGGGCGCAAGGTGTGAGTGAGTTGGTTGTTGGAACAATGCTAGTTACCTATCGTTGCTAAAAAAATGATGTTGGTCAGAACTACTCTTTCCAAAGCCGTTTTACTACTTTTTATCTACGTAAAGCCCAAGTAGGTCATCATTTTGTACAAAGAATGGGTAATTTTTGTTTGTTTTGGTAATTTAACGTCCCTATTCAAACACTAACTCTTCGTCTTATAACTTTATGAGCCAAATTTTCCGTGCATTGTCACTTTGTTGCGCTGTTGTGGTGAGTTCGTCTACGCTATTTGCCCAAAAACTCGCCCCTCTTACCGTCGAAAAAATTATGCGTGATCCCAAATGGATGGGCGTAGCGCCTACTAATCCTTTTTGGAGCGAAGACGGAAGTAAGGTTTATTTTAGTTGGAACCCCGATAAAGCAACCAGCGACTCTCTGTACGTCTATGACGTTGTTTCAAAACAAACCCGTAAAGTACCCCCCCAAGAGCGTCGTGCGTTGCCAGGCCAATTTGGCGGAGCGTATAATCGGGCGTTTACCCAAAAATTATATACCCGAAATGGTGATTTATTTTGGTTGGATATTAAAACAAATCAAACGCGCCAATTGACAAATACCGTTGAAAATGAGTCGGGCGTAACTTTTAGCGGGGATGAAACAAAAGCCGTTTTTCGTCGTGGATTAAATCTTTTTGCACTGACCTTGGCTACGGGAGAGTTGACACAGCTGACCAATTTTCAGGCAGGAAACAAACGCCCCGAAGCGGCCGCAGGTGAGCAAGAAAAATGGCTAAAAGCCGACCAATTGGCTTTGTTTGAGATTTTGAAAGAACGCTCAGATAAGAAAAAAGAAGGCGATAAAATTGCCAAAGCCGATTTGCCCAAGCGGCCGAAGGAGATTTATACGGGTGAAGCGCAAGTTGATAACGTTACGCTGGCACCCATGGGGAATTTTATTACTTACCGAACTGTAAAAGCAGCGGCCGGAACGAAGCCGACGATTGTGCCCAACTATGTCACCGAATCAGGTTTTACCGAAGATATTCCTGCGCGTACGAAAGTAGGGGTGGCCCAACCGACATCGCAATTGTTTGTCTATAACATCGCGCGCGATACGGTCTTGGAAGTATCGACCAAAGACCTGACGGGTATTAACGATAAACCCGATTATTGGAAGGACTACAAGCAAGATACTACTAAGGCTAAAAAGCCTGCGGCGCGCAAAGTAAACTTTATGAGCTTGTCGTGGTCAGAAGATGGCAAATATGCCGTGGTGATGGTGCGTGCGCAAGACAATAAAGACCGCTGGATTGCACTACTAGACCCTGCAACGGCTAAATTAAAAACCCTCGACCGTGTTCGCGATGAAGCGTGGGTGGGTGGCCCAGGAAGTTTTTGGTTAAATTGGATTGATAATGAGACGATTGTGTTTCATTCGGAAGCAACGGGTTACTCACATTTGTACAGCGTCAACGTCGCTAACGGTACGCGTAAAACGTTGACGTCGGGGAAATTTGAAGTGCAGCAAGCACAACTCTCGCGCGATAAAAAGTCGATTTACTTTACCTCAAACGAGGTACACCCTGGCGAGCAGCATTTCTATAAAATGTCGGTAGCGGGAGGTGAACGCACGGCGTTGACCAAAATGACGGGCAGCAACGACGTGACGCTTTCGCCCGATGAGTCTAAGCTTTTGATTCGTTATTCGTCGAGTACGCAGCCTTGGGAATTGTATTTGCAAGATAATCAGGCCAATGCGACGCCGACCAAAATCACCAACTCCACTTCGGAAGAGTTTCGTAGTTATGCTTGGCGCGAGCCACAGATTGTGACGGTAAAAGCCGCCGATGGTACCGACGTATATGCACGTTTGTACGTTCCGAAAAAGAAAAACGGTGCGGCGGTGATTTTTGTGCACGGTGCGGGTTATTTACAAAATGCCCACAAATGGTGGAGTCAGTATTTTAGAGAGTATATGTTCCACAACTTGTTGGTAGACATGGGCTACACGGTGCTTGATATGGACTACCGTGCGTCGGCAGGCTATGGCCGCGACGTGCGCACGGGCATTTACCGTTTTATGGGTGGGAAAGACCTTGACGACAACGTGGACGGCGCCAAGTATTTGGTTGAAAAACACGGTATCAATGCCAAACGCATTGGTATTTATGGTGGCTCGTACGGGGGCTTTATTACGTTGATGGCGATGTTTACCAAACCTGGCGTATTTGCGGCGGGAGCGGCTTTGCGCCCCGTGACAGACTGGGCGGCCTATAATCATGGTTATACGGCCAACATCCTCAACGAACCCCAAACGGACTCCTTGGCGTACCGCCGCAGCTCGCCGATTTACCACGCGGCAGGTTTGCAGGGGCATTTGTTGATTTGCCACGGGATGGTCGATGTAAACGTACATATCCAAGACTCGTACCGCTTAGTACAACGCCTCATTGAGTTGAAAAAAGAGAACTGGGAAATGGCCGCTTATCCGATGGAAGACCACGGTTTTGTAGAAGCCTCAAGCTGGACCGATGAGTACAAGCGTATTTTGAAGTTGTTTCAAGAAAAGCTAAAATAACCCTTTTTACCACTTGATAACTTTTTTGGCAGGTTTATGACTTTTTAGTTGTAAATCTGCCTTTTTTGAAAAAAATTCACTTTTAAAGGTCAAAATTAGTGTTTTCTAGTTTATAGTAATACTAGTTCAGAATAAAGAATGTAATAGATTACATGTTGTTTATGCGCTATGTTTTAGATAATAAGGATGGTAACGCATATCCGAATGAAGCATTTATTAGACATCTACGAGGTGATAAAGCGAAATTGTTTGTATTAAGTTTCCGCGAGACAAATCATTTTAGTCAATTAAAGTTCTTCGATTTCTTCTTTAGATAAGCCCGTTGCTTCGATAATTTGTTCAAGTGGAAATGACATCGACAACATTTTTTTTGCAACTTTCTTGACGCCATCTAATTCTGCGGTTTTTACGACTTCTTTTACTTCAATATAAGTTAACAAGCTTTCTTGATATTCAGCATATTGAGAGGCCGTCATGTTGGCTATTTCGGCAATTCTGAAAGCTTTTTCAAAGATAGGTTCTTTCAAAATAGAGGGTATTTCATCAAAACCTTCTAGCTTTTTTAGGAAGTAAATCCATTTATCAAAATGAGTTTCCAGCTCGTTTTCCTCTTTTGTAAAGAGTGGCATCTGCAAAAACTTGAAATTCAATTTGTCATAGAAGACATCGCCATCCTGATCTTTCAGCTTTACACTTCTGAGAAACTTCTGTTTTTCTTCTTGTTCATCGTACTGAAAATCCAAAATAGCAATCATGTAAATAGGAGTTAGGCGAAAATCCCACTCACCTCTTTTGGCCTGCTCACGGATGGGAAAAGTAGAATAAAAAAGTGAGCGGTCTTTGAAGAAGTTTACTTTAGCTTTTTGCATTTCCACAATGATTTTCTCACCACTTTGGGTTTGGCAATGAATATCAAAAATAGCTTTGCGTTCATGAATTAGTTCGGCAAAACTCTCTACATTGCGAAAGTTCAAATTTGTAATTTGGTGTTTTTGGGGTAGTAGTTGGTTTAGAAAATCAATCAATAAATCTTTGTTGGCATCTTCCCCGAATAATTTTTTAAAGCCAAAATCGGTATAAGGGTTGATATATTTAGACATACTAGGCGGATTTTTTATGCAATTTACACCTTTTTCTGCTCAAACTCTCTGTAAAGCAATCATCTACCAACGGGTTTTGTAATACATAGCCAAAGCAATAGCCTTCGCAAGCCACAATCATCTTCGGCGTTAAAAATTATTCTCCATCTTCCGTTTTGGTGGCTTGGTTGGGCGTTAAAAATGGTCTTGTTTTGGCTTTTAAAGCATTAAAGTACCATTTTTGTTTTATCACCAAACTAATCACATGAGAAAACTCAGTTACCTTCTCGTTGTCATGCTCTTTGTTTCGCTTGGTACTAGAGCGCAGGACGACATTTTAAAAAAACTCGAAGCCATTGCGGTCATCGACCAAAAAGTAATGATGCCTATGCGTGACGGCGTTCGGCTGGCTACCGATATTTATCGGCCCAAAGGCGATAAACCTGTCCCCATTATTTTCTCCCGAACACCTTACAATTTCAACTCTTGGGGGAACGGTGAAATGCGTACGGGAAACTACCAAGCAGCTTACGATGCTGTTCGACGAGGATATGCGTATGTGGTTCAGAATGAGCGCGGTCGGTTCTTTTCGGAAGGTACGTGGGATATTTTAGGTACACCACTGACGGACGGCTACGATGCCTTTGAGTGGATGTCGAAACAGCCATGGAGTAATGGCAAAATCGGGACGTTGGGTTGTTCTTCTACGGCAGAATGGCAGATGGCCGTGGCATCGCTCGACCACCCCGCGCACGCGGCTATGATTTCCCAAGGATACGGAGCAGGCGTAGGTAAAGTAGGAGAATTTTGGGAGCAGGGCAACTGGTATCGTGGGGGAGCGCAACAAATGTTGTTCACGGCTTGGCTATACGGTACTCAAAACGATGTAATTCGCCCCGAATTTCCCAAAAATGCTACCCAAGAGCAACTCGTACGCGTATCGCGCTACTTCGATTTGGCGACTGAAATGCCTCCTGTCGATTGGTCGAAAGCCTTGCGTCACTTGCCCGTTTCGGACATTATCAAAAATGTAAACGGACAACAGGGGGTGTACGAAAAGATGATTCGCCGCAAACCCAATGACCCTGAGTGGTTTAAGGGTGGCCTGTATCACGACAATATGCCATTCAATAAGCCGAGCTACTGGTTTGTGTCGTGGTACGATGTGTCGTCGAGTCCTAATTTGGCGTTGTTTAACCACGTTCGTAAAAATGCCAAAACCAAAGAAATTGCGGATAATCAGTTTTTAGTCATTGCTCCGACGCTCCACTGTGCGTACAAACGCGCAACCGAAAATACCGTAGTGGGCGAACGCAGCGTGGGCGATGCCCGTTTGGACTACGACAGTATGACCTACGGCTGGTTTGACCTTCATTTGAAAGGAGAAGCCAATGGTTTTGCTGAAAAAACGCCCCGCGTTAAGTACTACACCATGGGGTCAAATAAATGGCAATCGTCGGATACGTGGCCGCCTGCCAATGCCGAAATGACGACCTATTATTTGAACAGCGGTGGCCGCGCCAATAGCTTGCATGGAGACGGGAAATTGACAACGCAGCCTTTGACGAAAGACGATAAAATGGATTCATTCACCTACGACCCGGCGTATCCAGTGCCTTCGTACGGGGGAAATGTGTGCTGTACGGGAAATGCCGTTCAGGGTGGTTCGTTTGACCAACACCAAATGGAATCGCGGAATGATATTTTGGTGTACACCACTGAACCGTTCAAAGATGGGGTAGAGGTGACGGGTTCTATTGAAACGACGTTGTACGTGTCTTCAGACGCGAAGGATACCGATTTTACGGTGAAAATCTTGGATGTATATCCTGATGGTAAAGCGTATAATTTGGACGAAACTATCTTGCGGGCGCGTTACCGTGAAGGTTTCGATAAAGAGGTAATGATGGAAAAAGGCAAAGTCTATCAACTTACCCTCAGCCCGATGTCCACTTCCAACTATTTTGCTCCAGGCCATAGCATTCGGATTGAGGTTTCGAGCAGTAATTTTCCTCGTTTTGAACGAAATTTGAACACAGGTGGTAATAACTATGATGAGAAACAAGGCGTAGTGGCGCATAACCAAATTCACCATTCTACGCTTTACCCATCACAAATTCGTTTACCAATCGTAAAAAAATAACAAGGTGGGAAAGTTTTATCCAATTTTTTGTTGCTACTGCTCCAAGTAGTACGGAAGGCCACGTCAATCTTTCGCCAAAGGGAGTAGATAGTTTCAGAATCCTTTCCGATTACCCAAGTGGGCGAGCGTTTGATTCACTTTGATTGGGCTGAGAAAAAAGGAGAAGAAGGACTTCGTGTTTTTAGAACTTGGAAGGGCTGTTCGTTAAAACATCAAAAAGGGAGGCCAAACGGCCTCCCTTTTTTGGTGTGGATAGTGGTGAATAATCCTCGGGGTTTATCTGTCGCCTTTTTGTGTCTCACCTGATTTTGGAGTGAAAACGGAATTTTTCTCGTTACCACCTGCCATCAAGTAGGCCATTAGGTCT
>JALQYJ010000134.1 GCA_023254175.1 Runella sp.
AACCGCGTCCGCTTTTTTACCTAACTGAAACAATGCCTCAGCACGCATGAGGTAAATATCGGCTAATCTCCATACAAAATAATCTCTTGAACCTCTTGGCTCAGTTCTGTCTGAACGCTTGGTATCAAAAAACTTTTGTAACGTTGGAAAGAGCGCCTCATCATACTTACTTGGAACCAACACCTGATATTTTCTTTTAGCTCTTTCTGCTTGGCTCATCTCAAAACCAGGGATAAAAATTGTCGTATCACCAGCGGCAAAAGTAACCCGCGCCTTCGAGTTATCGAAAGAGGTATTGAAAGAACCTGGATTATTACAGAGCCAAGTATCTTTAAATGTTTTCTTATAACGAGAATCGTTTACTCTTTCGCCAAAAATGGTATTCAAGCAGAAATTGGTTGGTCTCAATCTTTTAAACGGACGACCATTCAATACATCTCTCACCATACCTGCTTGGGTATCATACTGCATACCAAAGAACAAGTGAAGGTTATTTCCACCACCACCTTCGCCCCCCACGTTGGTGGCGTTCGTGATTTGGTCAGTAGTATATTGTACGGCAAAAACTACCTCTGAATTCTGTTGGTTGTTTTCGTCATGAACAGCGGCAAAATCATCCAAAAGCTTAAAACTATACTTTGTGATAAGGTTAGTACACAAATCAGCCGCTTTTTGAAAATCATCAGCGGCCTTATTTGGTCCATACGCTTTGGCTAAATATACCTTAGCCAAAAGCGCTTCAGCCGAAGCTCTTGTTGCTCTACCATAATCATTTGAATGGGCCTTATTTTCTAAATCGGCGATGGCTTCGTTGCAATCTTTGATGATTTGGGCATACACTTCAGCCGAACTATTTCTTTTACTTTCTTTGGTAGGAGCCAATGTCTCAGTTAGTCTTAGGTCAAGTGGTCCAAACTGCTCGTGTAGAATGTAATAAAAGTGCGCCCTCAAAAACTTAGCCTCTGCCACTCTCAATTTTTTGGTTGCATCCGAAATACCTGTTACAGAAGGAGCTCTTCCAATTACCGCATTACAAGTATTAATACCTCTATACATTTCATCCCACAGGATAGCCAAATAATCTACGGTTGGTTGAATTTGGGTATCATAAAAATGGAAACCTTTGTATCCGCCATCGGCACCTGTGGCATAGATATCGGTTCCATACTCGGTGAATGTCAAGCCTAATTGCGTGCCATAAAATGTCCTGAGCGACGAATACGCTGCCTTTGTGGCATCTTCAAATCCTTTAGCGGTGTTTATATAATCGTTACCGATGTTTGAAATCACCTCTTCTTTTAATAAATCTTGGCAAGAAGTACTGACGAGTAGCATACTACCCAATGCAAATACTTTTAATTTATTTATGTTCATGATAATTAATGCTTTTAAAATTTAACATTCAAACCAAATGTAGTGACTGTGGTAGAAGGAGTAACTCCACTGTTTACCTCAGTAGTACCCGTTGGTGAACCAGTGATAGCTGCCTCAGGGTCTACCCCATTGTACTTGGTCAAGTAAGAAGACCAAATTTTAGGTTGTTGAATTGATGCATACAAACGTACCGACTCAGCTCCAATTTTCTTAGCAATCGCATTGCTAAATGTATACCCAAAGTTAATATTTCTTAACTTGATGAAAGTACCATCGTAGTAGAAGAGTGTTGAGTTATACACTGGAAATTCTTGATTACTTTTTGGGCGTGGGAATTCGTTAGTAGGATTATTAGGCGTCCAATAATCTACTTTTATTTGTTGGTAACGACCCGCCAATTGTAATTGGTTTCTGTGGAAGCCCGACAAGATGGTGTTACCAAAGCGACCAAACAAGAAGAAACTCAAGTCAAACCCTTTAAACTCAAATCTGTTGGTAAGACCACCCGACCATTTTGGTACGTCATTTCCAATAAGTACCCTGTCATCAGCCGTAATTTTACCGTCATTGTTGGTGTCCTGTACTTTGATTTGTCCCACCTCAGAACCATACGATTTAGCTAAATCTGCTTCGCTTGTTTGCCAAATTCCCGCTTTCTTGAAATCAAAATATGTATTCAATGGATAGCCAATAAACCATCTGTTACCTAAGTCATCCACTTTACCGTTGTACAATTCAACGATTTCTTCCCTGTTGCGCGTAAATTGAAAGTCTGTCGTCCACTTGAAACCACTTTTTGAGTTAACGTTTACCGTAGTAACTCCAAACTCAATTCCTGTGTTTCTGGTATGGCCTACGTTGTTACTAAAGAAGTTAAATCCAACCGACCCAGGCAAGAAATCGTTTAGGAGAAGGCTTTTGGTATTTGTCTGATAGAACTCCAACGAACCTTGTACACGACCACGGAGAACAGAGAAGTCTAAACCGACGTTAGCAGTTGAGGTAGACTCCCACCTTAAGTTGGGGTTACTAATAGTACCTGGTCTAAATCCAAATGCACCCGTTGCTCCAAAAGCATAAGTAGTACGTCCCAATAACCCTTGTGTTTGATACGGAGCCACCCCTTGGTTACCTACTTGCCCCCAACCTGCACGAAGTTTTAACAAATCAATCCACGAAACACCTTTCAAGAAAGCTTCATTGCTAACATTCCAACCCAACGCAAAACCAGGGAAGTTACCATACTTTGTATTCTCACCGAAACGGCTCGAACCATCACGACGAATTGTTGCTGTCAACAAATACTTGTCATCAAATGAGTAGTTTACCCGACCCATCAATGAAGCAATCGTCCATTCAGTGAGCGAAGATTGAACTCCCAAAACAGATGTTGCAGAATTTAAACTGTAAAACGCCTGTGCCTGAGCAGGTATTCCTTGAACTTCAGATCTGTATCTTTCAAAATTATCCTTTTGAATAGATTGCACTCCCGTTACATTCAAACTATGTTTTCCGAAGGTTTTATTGTAGTTCACAATGTTTTCCATGGTGAAGTTGAACCCAAAACGATTCTCGTTGAATGCTTGTGCATCACCACGACGACGAGCGTTTGTTTCTGAACCAATAAAACGCCCCCAACGTGATATAGTAAAGTCAGGACCTAAGTTTAAACGGTAAGTTAAGCCATCAATTATTTTTACTTCTGCATAGATAGAATTAAAGATTCTATATTTTTTGGTATTGTCAACATTAACCCCTGGCTCTACCTCTGATAGAGGGTTAGACAAAAGAGCATCGTTTGTAGGTTCGAATAGCAAACTTCCGTCTGGATTATACGGCGTACCTAGTGGGTTTGCGTTCAATGTATTTCCGTAAGGGTTCAAGTTCTCACCGTTTCTAATCGAATACATCAAGTAACTTGATATCCCAATCTTCAGTCTTTTATTCACTTGGTGGTCAATGTTTGCACGAAGCGAATTACGGGTAAAATCTAGGAGTTTTGTAATACCCTTATCTTGGAAAAATCCACCAGAGATATAGAATGAAGTTCTGTCGTTTCCTCCTTGAATACCAATGGTATGGTTTTGCATCATCCCAGTTCTAAGGATTAAATCCTGGTACTGAGTATTTCTTCCAGCCGCAATACCCGCCGCCACATTAGGGTCACCGCCTAACACTGCTACTTTGGCATCTGCTGCTGCGTCGGCAACGCCCGTTGGAACAGGATTTCCCGCAGCGTCTCGGTATAAGCCAGTTGCTCGGTATGCTTCACGTACGTATTCAGCAAATTCTTCTCCAGAGAACAACTCCAATTTACTGTATGCTTTAGAAGCACCAGCATAGGTGTCAATCGTGACCGTTGTTTTACCTTTAGTTCCGCCTCTCTTTGTAGTTACTAGAACAACTCCGTTTGCACCCCTCGCTCCATAAATAGCCGTAGCTGTAGCGTCTTTCAAAACCTCAATAGACTGAATATCATTAGGGTTAATATCCTCATAACCAGCCGACAATGGTATACCATCAACTACGTATAAGGGGTCGTTTCCTGCATTAAATGACCGACGACCACGAATTAGGATTCTTGGTGCCGCACCTGGCTTAGAACCTGATTGAGAAACGTCAACACCCGCTGCACGACCTTGAAGAGCCTGTCCAAGGTTCGTTAAAGGCATTTCGGTAATTTGCTTGGCCGACACTTGCGAGATAGCTCCAGTCATTTGGCTCTTCTTCTGAGTACCGTAACCCACCACAACTACTTCGTTCAGTGTTTTTTGATCAACCGAAAGTGTTACATTAAACACAGTTCCATTTCCAACCGTTATTTCTTTTTTCTCAAAACCAACTGCCGAAAATACCAACACTGAAGAATTGTCTTTCACTGTCAGTTTAAAGTTACCATCACCATCGGTGTTAGTCCCTGTAGTTGTTCCTTTCACCAACACACTCACCCCTGGAAGGGCAGTATTATCTTCGGATGACACTACTTTACCCGTCACAGTTTTATCTGCATTCACAATTGCAGTCACTCTCACGCCGCTGCCATTCGTTGGTGGAGTTTTGGCCTCTGCCCCCGATGCACTAAGCATCACAGCTGCCGCCCACACACTACATAAGATAGAAATTTTCCTCATGATTCGTCAAAGTGATTTTAAGTGGTAATAGAATTATTTTGGGTTTTTGTATTCATTAATAGGTTTTAATTATGTTCGAGTTTACATTCTAGCTTTAAATTAGACAATATTTTACCTGAATTATTCTACGCAAACGTTATCGGGAACGTTTCCGAAATGGTATTTTTTAAATTCAAAGTTGATTTTATTTTAATTTTTAAAGCATATTACCATAAACTTTTCTTTTCAAATATTTGTTATATTTTTGTACTTTTTCAATGTAAAAAGGCAATATTATATCCCCAAACGTTTTTTTGCAGGCATTCTTTGCAGTTAATAAATTTTCGAGATGATTAAGCCGAGAAGAACCACTCCTACGATAAAGGCAAACAACCAACGCACAAAATACAAAGCCGAAGCGAGAGGTTTTACCTCTTGGTCGAGTGGGTCTATCTCAGGAATAGTATTAACTGTTTCTAATACTCGTTTCCAAAGGCCACGCACTTCCTGACCTGACAATCCCAAATAAGCATCGGACAAGTGACCTACTAGCTCTCGCGCCTCAGCTACTTCTTTCGATTTGTAGGGATGATTATTGAGCCAAACTTGCCAAAAATTACTCAACTCCATATCGTCAGGTTCCTGCACCCACTTGATGAAAAGCGGTTCTGCTGCGAAATCCTCGACAGTGTATTGAGCGAAATTTTTCATTTAGTACTTTGGCAGTTCAACGTAAAAATAATCTTACCAAATAAGCGACCAAATCCAAGATTCTACTGACAAAAACCTAAATTTCACAAACGGTCTTTAAGACTTTGTTAATCGTAGTTAATACGGCTCACAATACTTCGCCCTAGCGTAATTTCATCGGCATACTCTAGATCGCCTCCAATTGGGATGCCACGCGCTATAGTTGAGGTTTTTATCCCAAAAGGCTTCAATTTTTTCTGAAGATAAAAAGAGGTTGTATCACCTTCCATGGTAGGACTAAGAGCCAAAATAACTTCTTTGACGTCGGTGTTTCCTTGAAGGCGGGATAGAAGGCTTTCGATGTTTAAATCGCTTGGACTTACTCCCTCTAATGGAGAAATAATCCCCCCAAGAACATGATATAGCCCATTGAATTGGCCCGTATTTTCAATAGCAAGTACATCGCGACTATCCTGTACTACGCACAAAATGCTACGGTCTCTTTTGGTACTGAGACAAACCCCACACAGTTCATCGTCCGAAATATTGTGGCATTGTTGACAATACTGAATCTTCGTACGCACTGCTACTAATGCGCTAGCCAAGCTTTGAACATCTTTTTCAGACCGTTTGAGCATGTGTAAAACAATACGCAACGCACTTTTTTTCCCAATTCCAGGCAGTTTAGCTACTTCACTTACGGCTTCTTCAATCAACTTTGAGGGGAAATTCATGTAGGGAGGGTAATTTCTTATCAATACATTGTCTAGTACAAAAATACAGTTTTCTAGGGCATCCTGCAACTAAGTTCTCTCCTACCAGTGGGTAAACCTTTGTTGAAAAAGCTGACGACAATCAGTTTTTGTATGTGAGAGATGTTACAAAAAGCCATGAGGCTTCCCTCTACTTTTGTCCCAATATTTAACAACGCACATAAACTTTTTTCATCATGAAAATCGAGCAAATTTACACAGGATGTATTGCCCACGCCGCTTATTATTTAGAAAGCAATGGTGAAGTCGCCATTTTTGACCCTCTCCGCGAAGTGCAGCCGTACATCGACCGTGCCGCCAAAGATAATGCTAAAATCAAGTACGTTTTTGAAACTCACTTTCACGCCGATTTTGTCAGTGGGCACTTAGATTTAATGAAAAAAACCGGGGCTAAAATCGTTTTTGGGCCAACAGCTAAACCTGCTTATGAAGCCCTCGTGGCCGAAGACAATCAGTTATTTTATATTGGTGACTGTACCGTAAAAGTGATTCATACGCCTGGTCATACAATGGAAAGTACCACCTATTTGCTTATCGACGAAAATGGCAAAGAACATGGAATCATCACTGGTGACACCTTATTTATTGGTGACGTTGGTCGTCCTGATTTGGCACAACACGTCGTTGCTGATTTGACCGAAGAAAAGCTCGCTGGTTATCTTTTTGATTCGCTTAGAAATAAAATCATGCCCCTCAGCGATGAACTCATCGTTTATCCAAACCACGGGGCTGGAAGTGCCTGCGGTAAAATGATGAGCAAAGAAACGACCGATACTCTTGGCAACCAGAAAAAATTCAATTACGCACTTCGTTCTGACATGACCAAAGAAGAATTTATCAAAGCTCTTCTCACTGGCCTCACAACGCCTCCAGGGTATTTCCCCCAAAACGTTTTGATGAATATTAAGGGCTATGAAAGCCTGGACAACATCATGGAACGCGGCAGACGTCCACTTTCAGCGGAAGAATTTGAAACTGCGGCCAACGAAACCCAAGCACTCGTTCTTGATACACGTAATTCAACTGAATTTGCTAGAGGTTTTATTCCTAACAGTATCAACATCGGAATCGATGGTAGTTTTGCACAATGGGTGGGGGAAATGATACCTGGAATAAAACAAGAAATTTTACTTGTAACCGAGGAAGGCCGTGAGGAAGAATCCATTATTCGATTGTCTCGAGTGGGTTACGACAATACCCTTGGTTTTCTCAAAGGGGGCTTTAACGCGTGGCAAGCAGCAGGCAAAGACACTGAAACAGTAAGCAGAATCAACGTTGATGAATTTGCCGAAAAAATGGCGAATGAAGTACCAATTGTCATTGACGTTCGTAAAAAAAGTGAGTATGACTCAGAACACGTTGAAGGAGTGAGCAATATTCCTTTGAATTCTATCAATCAACATTTAGCCGAATTTCCGAAGGATAAGCCGTTCGTTTTATACTGCGCGGGAGGTTATCGCAGTATGCTCGCAGCATCAATACTTAAATCAAGAGGATGGGATAATTTTGTAGACGTAGCAGGTGGTTTTGCTGCTATCAAAGCAGCGGGTAGAGTGCCACTTACGGAGTATGTATGCCCAACGACCTTGCTATAATTGAATTGAGTAATTACGCAAATTTAATTAAGACTTCACGCAGAAATAACCAATGAGGTGCTTTATTTAACCAGGAATTGCTCTGTATCGGAACTATTTAAAACATAAAAGTTGAGTGCGTAGAAAAAGCATTCTTCAACTTCAAATCTCCATCCGAAAGAGGTTGATAAAACGAGGTTTGGTACGTGATTTCTGCTGAAATTCGTTTCAAACAAACTTCTAATCTTATGTTTTTAGTACTTAATGTACCTCCCGTAACAGTGTTCTTTTGGTCGTTTTTGGTGTCGTAACCCAAATGCTCTACATACACACCTACGTTGCAAATTTTTAGGTAGGTAGGGCTACCCCTAGCCCTACCTAATTATTACTATTTCTTCTGAAACAAAGCTGCGTCTAACGAATATTCTCCTGCACCTGTCAACAACAAAGTTAAAGCGGG
>JALQYJ010000157.1 GCA_023254175.1 Runella sp.
AAACGGTTCAAGATTATTTGGCAGTTAGCCCATAAAATCCATGCTTCAGCACTTTCTGCCGTTTTCTCATAGTCTTTAGAGTGTCTTCGAAAGAAGTTTAGCCATGCGAAAGTTCTTTCATTGACCCATCTCCACTTGAGGGGGACAAATCCTTTTTCAGTGGGAGGTTTAGAGGCAAATTCAACTTCTAAACCAATGATATTATCCTTTAGCCAACCATAAAATATTTTCTTATAAGCCTCATCGACAAGAATTTTTTTCATTCTATCTAAATAGCCCAAACAACCTTCAACCAACAGATGAGCTTTTACGCCATCATGTATGTCTGCTGCATGAACAACCACACCCCATACTAAACCAAGTGTGTCTACAATCAGGTGTCTTTTTCTACCATTGATAAGTTTATTACCGTCTATGCCTTTATCTTGATTGACGAATGGAACAGACTTAATAGATTGACTGTCAATACACAACAAACTTGGGGTTGATTCTTTACCCTGCCTTTCCCGTTCCTTTTGATTGAGAATGGAATTCAGTCTTTCCAATGTTCCGTCTTGTTTCCACCGCCTGAAATAATAGTATACACTTTGCCAAGTTATGCCACAAAGACGTAGGTTGCGCCATTGAGTACCTGTTCTCAATATGTCCAGAATTCCATTTATTATCATTCGTAAATTATGCTTACGTTTACGATTGTCGTTTAAAATTTCTTCGATAAAGTGCCACTGGGCATCGGATAGAGACTCGTAATGGGTTTGCATAGATTATAAGTTTGGTCACTCATAACTTATGCTGCCGATGCCTATTTTCAAAATTTAAACATACTCTTAATCAGGTATAAAAAGGAAGAGAGAATTGCTGTTTTTTTTGAAAAGGATGCACAGTTGAATGAACTGATAAAAAAATAGCTGGTGCCCGGTGGAGTAGAACATTAGGGGCATGGCATCTACCCGATACAGATAATAACAGACAGCAATTCGAACTTCCTTTGAAGCGGGCGAGTTTGTCAAGTGTTGAGGGGATTTTTGCTATTGAGCAATTTGCAGCCTGGTTACGCTCGAAGCGATACAGTAACAACACTGTGAGTACCTATACAGATGCGTCACAATCATTTTTGAAATTTACAAACACGAAAAGCATAGCGAGTCTGAGTAATCAGGACATAATAGATTATAATAACGCTGAGTATATGTCAAAACTTTGCAAATAGCCAAAAGATTTGTAAAATGGGTTTACCAGACTCACAGTTCACAAATCATAATGGCTCATGGAGGCTAAAAATACGCACATAGATTTAGATTTACAATCTCATTTACCTTGGCACAAGGCAAGGATTAAATTCTTAGAGTTACTGATTATATCACTAATTCGGACTCGCAGCGTCATTTACAGTCATAATGCTGTAAGTTTAACGATAGGATAATTTGTAGTAATCTGAGAAGAATACAACGTTTTTTTAGTGACTTTATCATTGATTTCGACCAAATCGCTTTGCTTTTGATGGCTATTAAGCCTGTAAAAGGGCCTTATATATTAAGTTTGGATAGAACTAATTGGCAGTTTGCAGGCATAAATTATAATATACTTTGTCTAACTGTTGTAGCCGATAAGGTTATTTTACCTTTACTCTGGACGATGCTTGATAAACGAGGAAACTCTAGCCAAGACGAGCGTAAAGTTCTTATAATGAGACATATAAGACTGTTTGGCTTGGATTCTATTGAATGTTTAATCGCTGACCGAGAATTCATAGGACAAGAATGGATTGAGTTTTTGTCAACTCAGCCAATGAAATTCTATATAAGAATAAGAGAAAACCTGATTGTCCATCAAAGGGGGCAGAAATTAAAAGCCTTCTGGTTGTTCAATAATTTACCACTGAATCAAGTTAGAAATCTGGATAAACCATTGAAAATCAACAAACAATGGGTTTATTTAGCAGCAATGAAGGTATTGGATTCAAAGAACGAGGTTGAATATATCATTGTATCAACTTACCAATTTGACTATCAGACTATGCAAATATATGCTCAAAGGTGGACGATTGAATGCTTTTTTAAGGCTGTCAAATCAGCTGGATTTAACATCGAAGATACCCATTTAACTGATCAAAAGAGATTAGAAAAGCTTTTTGCCGTTGTATGCATTGCCTTTTTGTGGGTATATATGGTTGGCCAGTATCAAAATCAGATTAAGAAAATCCCTGTATTAAAGCACAATCGAAGGGCATTTAGTATTTTTCGTTATGGTTTAGATGAACTTAATAGAGCGTTGCTATTTGATTTTCAATTAGTTACTAAATATTCACAACTTTTGACATATACTTAGAAAATTCATAGTAAAAAAAGTTTATGAAGAGTGAATAGTTGTTGAAGATTAGTTGAAACTTGCATCACGTTTTTGCATTTTGGCTTGAAAAGCCTCCATTAAATCGTCTGAAAGTAACATAGCAGCATTCCAAGTTGCCATGTAATCAAGTCCATCGGCAACGGAATGGTCGCGGCTATGGTTGAGAATGGATTTGGTGCCCCGTATCGACAAAGGTGATTTGGTGGCAATGGATTTGGCTATTTTGTGAACTTCGCTGTACATTTCTTCCGAACTTGCAAAAGTATGATTCACCAATCCTATTCGTTCTGCTTCCATCCCAGTTATATTTCTACCCGTGTAGGCCAGTTCTCGCGCAATACCCTGAGGGATAATTTTGGGTAAACGTTGCAGCGTTCCTAAATCGGCTACCATTCCCATCTCAATTTCTTTGATAGTAAAATAGGCATCATCTGTGCAATACCGCATGTCGCAAGCGCTTATAATATCGATTCCTCCGCCGATACAACCTCCTTTGATGGCCGCTATAATAGGCTTACTGCATTGTTCAATGGCATTGATGGGAGCTTGAAGAGCTAGAATTTTTTTTCGAAGTTGTTCACGTTTTCTTCCTTCGCAGGGTTGTGAAAATTGAGCTACATTCATTAGTAATTCTAAGTCGATGCCTGCACAAAAATGCTTTCCGTTCCCACTTAATAGTATGACTCGAACGTCGTTATTTTCATCTAGTTCTTCAAACAAGAGTTTCATTTCGTCCCATGCCTTTTGGTTTAGGGCATTGGCGCGTTCGGGGCGATTAAAAAACACACGAGCAATGGAATCCTCAATATGTAGGTCGAAGGTTTCAAAGGTAGTCATGGGGATAATAAGGGTTTATAAATTGAATTTCGATGGTATGCTTGCATACTATATTGCAAACCTACGCAACTAATTTTTGATTCAAAAAGATTTGGAGTAAAATTGTAAGTTAAAAACCCACGTAGTAAGTCTTATGAATATTGAAACCTTAGCAATTAAAAGTACACAATTCCACGATGCAAACGCCAGCGCTGTGGTTTCACCCATTTATTTGTCAACTACCTTTGAGCGTGAATCCGATAGCAGTATTCCACACGGGCACATATACACACGAGCTAGTAACCCTAATCGAAATTCGCTTGAAAAAGCTTATGCGTTATTAGAAGGGGGAGAGGTTGGAATGGCATTGGCGTCTGGACAAGCTGCTACTACTACTATTTTTCAGTGCCTAGCCCCCAATGACCACGTTATTGTTCCAGATGATGCGTATTATGGTACTCCCGCTTTGTTGCAAGAAATTATGTCGGTGTGGGGGTTGAAGTACACAAAAGTAGATATGAGCGATTTGTCGGCGATTGAAGCCGCTTTTTTACCATCTACTAAATTGGTTTGGATTGAAACCCCATCAAATCCTCAGCTAAAAATCACGGATATTGCAGCAGTGGCGGCATTGGCGCGAAAAAATGGCGCATATTCGGTTTGTGATAATACTTGGGCGACGCCCGTATTACAGCGACCCCTTGATTTGGGATGTGATGTGTCGATGCACTCTGCTACGAAATATTTTGGAGGACATAGTGATTTGTTAAGTGGTGCTTTAATCTTTAAAGAAGACGGCCCTTTGGCTCAAAGAGCCAGAATGATTCAATCGTTGGGAGGTGCTGTACCATCTCCTTTTGATTGTTGGTTGGTTTTGAGAGGTCTCAAAACGTTGCCATTACGAGTGCTTCAACAAACAGCTAGTGCTACAAAGTTGGCGGAGTTTCTAAATTCGCATCCTGCATTAGAAGCAGTACATTATCCTTTTTTAACAAGCCACCAAGGGGTAGAAGTAGCCAAAAAGCAAATGAGCGCAGGTGGAGGAATGTTGTCAATTCAAGTAAAAGGGGGGGAAGAGGCTGCATTGGCGGTAAAAAGCAAAGTGAAAATATTTATACGGGCAACAAGTTTAGGTGGGGTTGAAAGTTTGATTGAACACCGAGCTACTGCCGAGGGTGTTCATTCGGTGAGCCCCAAAAATCTGCTCAGAATTTCGGTAGGATTAGAGCATATCGATGATTTAATCGCGGACTTAAAGCAAGCCTTAGCCTAATTTTAATAAACTGATAATCAGAGGAAAGTACGTATTTGGGCATTGTGGGGTTTATTTTTTGATTTTTTTTTCTTTAAAAGCCTTGACAAAGCTGAATAATAGTTCTACTTTTGCAATCCCAAACGATGAGTAAGGGAAACCAAAGAGAGATGGCAGAGTGGTCGAATGCGGCGGTCTTGAAAACCGTTGACTGTAACAGGTCCGGGGGTTCGAATCCCTCTCTCTCTGCTGAATACAGTTCGCAACTGTTCGAAAAGTGTGTAAGTCCTTGAT
>JALQYJ010000096.1 GCA_023254175.1 Runella sp.
GAAATCGAAGAACGGCTCGATGCCTCAGGCACTGAAATAGCCCCTATTACGCTACCTAAATCTACCCAAGACACTAGTGAATCCATTGCTATTTCTTTTCTAAACAGCTACCGAAACCCAGCACACGAACAAGCCATCCAACACCATTTTTTGGCACAAGGCCACCGCTATGTAAGTACTTCTACCAATTTGTACGCGGGGATTAATTACCTAAAACGCACCCAAACGACCCTCGTCAACGCCTACCTACAACCGATTCTTTCGGATTATTTAAACAACATTATCGCTTCCTTTCACCAAGAAAACGGACATCATTCCAACCAAACGATTAAAGTAATGACCAGCGCGGGAGGCTTGGTAAGCGCCGAAAGTTTTCAGGCCAAAGACAGCCTCCTAAGCGGCCCTGCGGGGGGGATGGTAGGTGCGGCAGCCATCGCCAAACGCCTTGGTTTTGAGCGCTGTTTGACCTTTGACATGGGAGGCACCAGTACCGATACGGCACGTTTTGACGGAAAATTGGATTTAGAATTTATCACCAAAATTGAAGGCTTAGAACTCCACAATCCTACCCTCGCAATCGAAACTGTAGCGGCGGGCGGTGGCTCCATTTGTTCGTTCGACGGGCATCAGCTACGCGTTGGCCCCGAAAGTGCAGGTGCCTACCCAGGCCCTGCTTGTTACGGGGCTGGAGGCCCCTTGACCATCACAGACGTCAACCTACTTTTAGGCAAACTCGACACTTCTCGTTTTGGGATTCCTGTTCGGATTGACAAAGCCAAAGACGCCCTCCAACATATTCAACATCAGATTTTTGCAAAAACCCAACAAACGATTTTGGAAGAAGAATTATTGAGGGGATTTGAACAAATTGCGAACGAAAAAATGGCCGAGGCTATCCGTCGTATTTCGGTCGCCAAAGGTTTTTCACCCAAAGAATACCCGCTCCTTACTTTTGGGGGGGCAGGTGGATTACACGGTTGCCAGTTGGCCGAAATTCTCGGTATTTCAACCGTCATTCTGCCCTACGATGCAGGGCTTCTAAGTGCTTATGGTATGGGGCAAGCTTCCACTCAACGCATTGTTAATCAGCAAGTTCTTTTACCTTTAACCGAAATTTATGGATCGCTTTTTACTCGTTTGGCCCACCTCACTGAACAAGGTACTCAACTTCTCCAGCAAGACGGCACGGAACTGATTGATAAAGAAAATACACTCGCTTTGTTGTATTTACGTTTTAAAGGCCAAGAAAGCACGATAGAGGTGGTAGTTACTGCACAGAACACCCCTACTTTGAACGAAATTGAAGAACATTTTTACCATAAATACCGCCGATTATTTGGCTACTGCCCCAACAACCTGGCCCTTGAGGTAGAAAGCATCAAAGTTATCGTTTCGGAAAAAGCTACCATCCAAGCGCCAATCGAAACCGCTCAATTACAACAACTTGCTAAACCCATTCACCAAACAACATACCCCGCTTACGACTGGAATCAACTACAATCAGGGGATTACTTTTTGGGGCCTGCGGTGTTGCTCAATACTACTTCTACCAGTTTTATCCCCGAAGGTTGGCAGGCTATCGTCACGCCCACCGCGGACGTTGTGGTCACTTTGGTAGGCCAACGAAACAACATCGTTGATGCCCAAAGCGAAACCATTGATTTAGAACTGTTTACTAATCGTTTCATGGCGATTGCGGAGGAAATGGGCGCTCAGTTGCAACGAACCGCCTTCTCGGTCAATGTCAAAGAACGCCTTGATTTTTCGTGTGCATTGTTAGATGCCGATGCTGAGCTGTTGGTCAATGCCCCGCATATTCCTGTGCACCTAGGGAGTTTGGGCGTTTGCGCACGGCTTGTTCGCGAGAAAGTTAACATTGGCGTAGGTGATGTCATCATTACTAATCATCCCAAATACGGCGGTTCTCACTTGCCCGATGTGACCCTTTTATCAGGGATTTTTACCCCCGCAGGCGAACTTATCGGCTATGCCATCAACCGCGCCCACCACGCCGAAATAGGTGGAAAAACACCAGGCTCTATGCCTCCCGATGCAACATCATTGGTAGAAGAAGGGGTTGTTTTATTGCCAACGCATTTGGTTAAAAGTGGTGAAATTCAGTGGGATACATTATCAAAATTATTTACGCAAGCTCCCTACCCTACCCGTGCTTTAACCGAAAACATTGCCGACATTAATGCCGCTTTGGCATCCCTTCGTTCAGGCGAATTAGCGCTACAACAGCTGGTTGAACTGCACGGATTGGCGAAGGTACATCGGTACATGAAATTGCTAAAAAACAACACTTTTGAAGCCCTCCAACAAGCTATTTTACCCTTTCAAAATCGCGTATTTGAAGCGTCCGAATCGCTAGATGACGGGCATACGATTCGGGTTTCGGTTCAACCACACACTAAGGGAGGGATTTTGTTTGACTTCACAGGCACCTCTGATTGCCACCCTAACAACCTCAACGCCAACATCTCCATCATTTACAGCGCTATTTTGTACGTGCTTCGTTTGCTAGTCAATAAAAATATCCCACTTAACGAAGGTTTAATGCAAGGAGTAGAGGTTCGTTTGCCAGAAAACAGCTTTTTACATCCCATTTTTAGCGACGAAGCCTCCGAATGCCCCGCCGTCGTGGGGGGCAATACCGAAGTCAGTCAACGGTTAGTAGATACCCTGCTCAAAGCCTTTGAGTTATCGGCATCTAGCCAAGGGACGATGAACAACTTTTTGTTTGGAAACAGCGACTTTGGCTACTACGAAACCATCTGCGGCGGTACGGGTGCAAGCCACGGAGCTAACGGGCGTTCTGCCGTTCACCAACACATGACTAATACCCGCATCACCGACCCCGAAGAGCTTGAACGCCGCTACCCTGTCCGTCTCAAAAACTTCGCTATCCGTGAGCATTCGGGCGGAGAAGGGCGTTGGAAAGGCGGCGATGGAATTATCCGAGAAGTTAATTTTTTGGCCCCGTTGCGCGTGACGCTCATTACCCAACACCGCGTTGTCCCTCCTTACGGATTGGCAGGAGGGCAAGACGGCAAAGTGGGGCAACAAACCCTGACTCGTACCGACGGAACGCAAGAAGTCTTAGCGGGTATTTGCAGCATCGAAGTCGATGCGGGCGATACGCTTTGCATCCAAACCCCAGGGGGCGGCGGCTATGGCGATTAAAGAAAAAGTGCTAAATTTACCCGAATCAATCAACAGGAAGACGAAGCCAAGGCTTACAAGTTCCTCATGTTTTACTCATCCGCTCATACAGTGCCACTGAACCAAGATAATATTCGCCTCGTTTTTGGACTAAAACTAAAACAACTTCGCCTCGACAAATCTCTATCTCTCAGCGATTTGTCACAGCGAACGGGGCTATCTATTTCTTACATCAACGAAATTGAAAAAGGGAAAAAGTACCCTAAATCCGATAAAATAATTGCCCTTGCCCGCGCCCTCGAAGTCGATTATGATTCATTGGTTTCGATTAAACTCAGCAAGAAATTAGAACCCATTTCGGAGCTTCTGCAGTCAAATATCCTCACTGAACTTCCTTTAGATTTGTTTGGTATCGACCCTGCTGACTTGCTCGAAATGCTCTCCGATGCCCCCACAAAGCTCAGCGCTTTTATCGGAACGCTGATCGAAATTGCCCGCAATTACAACATGTCGGTTGAGCAGTTTTATTTCTCGGCTTTGCGTACGTACCAAGAGATGTACGACAATTATTTTGAAGATTTAGAACAAGAAGCCGAACAGTTTTTGGCCCACTACCAAGTTCCCGAAGAATTGATTCTGAACGATAAGTATTTGGCGGATTTGTTGGTTAAAAATTACCCCTACGAAATTCAGTTTATCGACGAAAAAAAGTACCCCGAACTCATCGGTATTCGGTCGATGCTCGTTCCACAAGGCGACAAATTACGCTTACTAGTAAGTCCTCAACTCGACGCCAACCAGCGCGCTTTTATTTACGGTCGAGAATTAGGCTACCAATACATGAAGCTCAAAAACCGCCTCAATACCACCCACTTAGTGGAAGCAGAGTCGTTTGAGCAACTTCTTAATAACTATAAAGCATCTTATTTTGCGAGTGCAATCATCATCAAAGGCAAGGTGCTAGCTCAGCAACTAAGCCACTTTTTTGACCAACCCCAATTTGATGGCGAAGCCCTCGTTCAACTCATTGACTATTTCCACAGCACGCCCGAGTCTTTCTGCTATCGACTGAGCAACATTCTCCCTAAGTACTTTGGTATCAGTCAGTTGTTCTTTTTGCGTTTCAATAATTTTGCGGGCCAAAATCGCTTCGACCTGACCAAAGAAATGCACATTGCTCGTAAACATAACCCACACACGGTTCGAGATGAGCACTACTGCCGCCGCTGGGTTGCACTAACGATTTTACAAGAACTCGCTGATTTACAATCCAAAGGGCAATACCATCATACGTTGTGTCGAATGCAGATTTCGCATTATATGGATACCCAAGACGAGTATTTTGTGGTAGCTTTTGCCAAGCCCATGTCACCAACCCCTAATCTAAACGTAAGTGTTTCAATGGGTATTCGCTTGGATGAGAATGTACGTGCTAAAATTAAGTTTTTGAACAACGTCGACATTCCCAAACGTGAAGTCAACGAAACGTGTGAACGCTGCCCTTCGTTTGACTGCAAAGAACGCATGGCTGCCCCTATTGTATTGCAACGTAAACGCAAAAACGAGGCCATCCGCAAAGCAATGCTTCAGCTGAGTAATGAACAATAAAAGTTCATTTTTAACCCAAAAAAGTTACAAACGAAGGAGGCCATCGACCATTTCTAATTTACGGTCGGCTAGGTCAGCTAGGTGTTCGTTATGGGTCACAATGACAAACGTTTGACGGAGTTCAGTACGGAGTCTGAAGAAAAGCTGGTGCAATTCTTCGGCATTTTTTGAGTCTAAGTTTCCACTTGGCTCGTCGGCAAACACAATGGCAGGGTCATTAATAAGCGCCCGAGCCACTGCCACCCGTTGCTGTTCCCCTCCCGACATTTGTGAGGGTAAGTGCTGCATACGGTCTTTGAGACCCAACATTTCTAACAATTCGCTTCCCCGATTCTTGATGGTAGCTTCAGGCGATTTTCCCCCAATAAAGGCTGGCATACACACATTTTCGAGGGCTGTAAACTCAGGAAAAAGGTTATGAAACTGAAAAATGAAGCCTATTTTTTGATTTCGGAACGCTGCCAATTCTTTCTCTTTGAGAGAAAACACGTTTATACCATCTATCCAAACATCCCCTTTATCAGGGCGGTCGAGCGTTCCGGCAATTTGTAGCAGCGTACTTTTTCCAGCTCCCGATGCGCCCACTATAGTCACCAATTCGCCTTGGTGGATATTAAGGTCAATTCCTTTTAAAACAAGCAAATTACCGTAATTACGAACGATTTGTCGGACTTTAAGCATGAGAAAAAATGGACGTTATTTGACACAAAGTTGCTTTAAATCTTCGACTTCCCCCAAAAAAACATTGTAATCGACCGTACCACGAATACCATTGACGTAGCCGCTTTTTGAATGTTGCCAAAAATGAATGCGCCTATCGTCGTAGCGGTCGAGGGTCCAACCTGAATAATCAGCAATCCAGAGTGGATAATTATCTAAATTTCCTTTGATGTATCGTCGGTAAAAATCAGCATTGGTATAAATGATGGGACGAACACCATAGTAGTTTTCAGCCAATCGAAGCCACGTAGCTACATTGGCCACTACTTGTTCGCGAGTGTAGGCATTGGTACCAATTTCAAAATCCAATACAGGAGGTAAATCACCTCGCTTGAGATGCACCAATTTTTTGAAATTTTCAAACTGAGGTTCAGGTGCTTTCCAAGGGATGAAAAAGTGATAAGCACCTCGATAAAGACCTACTTCATCTGCTTTTTGCCAGCTAGATTTAAAATCTCTATCCACCAAAGATGTCCCTTCTGTGGCTTTGATGTACACAAATTGCAAACGAATGCCTTCAAATCGCATCGTACGAAGGTCATTCCAATTGATACGGCCATTGTGTTTAGAAATATCTATTCCATGAATTTGAAATTTCATCGGTAGGCGAATCCCCAACTTCGAAACATGTCGCCATTGATTGATATTCAGGCAAGTATAATACCAGATTCCTCCTCCAATGAGCAGAAAAAGTCCTACTATAATAGCCCAACCCAAGGGCGGCAGAGGACGTTTAGTGGGAGTAGATGAAGTTATACGATGCGCCATAGCGTGGCAAAAATAATAACAATTTTAATCCTTCAGGGTCATTTCGGTTACTTCGGCATCGGGGTCATTCTATTTTGATTCCTCCAAAAGCGATAAAGGAACTTCCGAAAATAAGCCTTTTGGGGTCGGAACTTGGCTCAAAAAAAACAAGACCAAGCCTCCTGCAATACCTAAATACCTATTTTGCCCCGTCAAAAAGTAGGCTACTAATGAAAACAGTGAAGCCCCCTCCGAAAACGCATATCGGTCAATTGGTAAGCTTTTATCATCTTCTGGCGAATCACCAAATCATCTATTGGAAAAATATCGGGACGGTCCATTTTCTTCGTCGGTAAGGGTATCTAAATACGCAAGGTCAGGATGAGGGTATTGGTTGGGAAATAACGCTCTAAAACGGGCAAAAATTGAGTCCGCTGCTTTTACCGAAATTTGCTAAGAAACAATACTTTCTAATAACGCCAAGTAAACATCTTGGTTCCAGTCTGTTTTTTAAAATTAGGCGTAGCTTCAATGATAAACGCGAGCGTAGCATCTTTGGTAGATAGGTAATGCTCAGGCAACATTTGGTAAAGTGTATTTGCCTCTAAAGGTAATCAAAAAACGTATTTGAAAACCAGTTTTTGATTATTCGGCAAAAGGCCTGTTTTGAATACAAAATGTCATTACAAAACTTCGTGGAGAAACATTAATTTTGGCGCACGATTATTCTCAATTTACAATGACAACCACCACGTTCTTACACACACCCATTGAAACCTCGGCCACCTATTTGCTGACCGATAGCCGTCAATTGGTATTCCCACAGCAGACGCTCTTTTTTGCCATCAAAGGAGTTCACCACGATGGTCATCAATACCTGAACGATTTGTACCAAAAAGGAGTTCGCCAGTTTGTAGTTGAAAAAAAAGCACTTACCGAGGCTCTTTTGGAACAGCTCGATAGTTTTGAAGATGCCCAAATATGGGAAGTTGAAAATAGTATCAAAGCCCTACAAGAGTTAGCCAAAAGTCACCGAGCCCAGTTTGATATAGCTGTGATTGGAATTACAGGAAGTAACGGTAAAACGATTATCAAAGAATGGCTAAGTCAATTATTGAGTATCGATTATCGAATTGCCAAAAGCCCCAAAAGTTACAATTCTCAAATCGGCGTCCCGCTTTCTGTGTGGCAACTTAATAATTCTCATACACTTGGGATTTTTGAAGCAGGCATTTCACAGTCGCACGAAATGAAGGCTTTGCAAGAAATCATTCGCCCTACCATTGGCATTTTTACCAACATTGGCTCGGCACACGACGAAGGCTTCCGCAGTCGTAAACAGAAAGTTACCGAAAAGTTACGGCTCTTTACCCAAAGTCAGCAACTGATTTATCGGGCTGATTATGCCGATATCGACGAAGAAATCCGTCTCATACTTAAGCCCGTCAACCCTACCTGTGAGTTAATCAGCTGGGGAACTACGGATACCTGTACAGTCAAAGTAGATTGGCATAAAGACGCTACTCAGACGTATATCGTAATGAAATCTAGCATCGAACGCTTTGATGATCAACTATTTTCAGTGCCTTTCATCGACGATGCCTCGGTCGAAAATCTCGTTCATTGCTTAATTTTAATGCTTCAAATGGGCATCCCATCGGGAGAAATTCGCCAGCGAATTTCCCGTTTAAAACCCATTTCGATGCGTCTTGAGCTCAAAGAAGGCATCAATGAATGTTACCTCATCGACGATACGTACAACAACGATCTAGTTGGACTTAGCATCGCTCTTAACTTTCTGAGTCAGCAAGAACAACGCCCGCACAAGCAGGTGATCCTTTCGGACTTGCTCCAAACAGGACAAAAAGAGGAAGAACTGTATGCTCAAATCAACACCCTCTTGCAACAAAAAGGTGTCGAAAAACTCGTGGCTATTGGAGAGGCTTTTGCTCGAAACGCTCACCTCATTACCGTACCTGCCGAATATCACGCAACGACTTCTGACTTTTTAAGAAGCCTAACTTCTGATACTTTTAAAGATGCCCTACTACTTATCAAAGGAGCACGGCCGTTTCAATTTGAGCGTATTGTGCACCGGTTACAGCAACGTGTACACGGAACAGTGCTTGAAATTAATCTTGATGCCCTCACACACAATCTCAACTTTTACCGTCATCGGGTAGGAAACGACACCCGAATAATGGTCATGGTGAAGGCATTTGCCTACGGAAGTGGCAGTGCTGAGGTGGCCCAACTATTACAATTTCATCGTGTTGACTACTTAGCCGTTGCCTATACTGACGAAGGAGTGACGCTTCGCCAAAATGGGATTGAGCTTCCTATCATGGTGATGAACCCGTCGCTTTCGACCTTCGACAAATTACTAGAGTTTCAATTAGAACCTGAGATTTACAGCCACAAAATCTTAGCCGAATGGCTCGAATTTATCAACGAAAATCCCACGGCGGCTAACCTCCCTATTCACATTAAACTCGACACGGGCATGCACCGCCTTGGATTTACCGATGCCGATGTACCTCACCTTATCGAACGTTTGGCTCAGTATCCTACGCTGAAAGTAGCCTCCGTTTTCAGTCATTTGGTTGGGGCAGACGAAGCCGTTCACAATGATTTTTCGCGTTTACAGTACGACCGTTTTGTAGCAGGAACCGCCCAGCTCGAAGCAGCCTTAGGGTATCGTCCGTTACGGCATATTCTTAATTCGGCGGGTATCGTACGTTTCCCCGATTATAAACTTGACATGGTTCGGTTAGGAATTGGGCTGTACGGCGTAGAAGTAAACCGCCAAGAACAACGCTTATTGCAACAAATTGGCACTTTTAAAACGGTGGTGTCGCAAGTGAAACATTTACCCGCAGGCGAAACCATCGGTTACAGTCGAGAAGGAGTATTAGAACGAGCATCGTCAATTGCAACCATTGCTATTGGATACGCCGACGGCTACGACCGTCGATTCAGTAAAGGTGTTGGAAAAGTACTTATCAATGGTGCTTTATGCCCAGTGGTAGGCAATGTATGCATGGATATGACGATGGTAGACGTAACAGGGATTAACGTAGAAGAAGGCGATGAAGTACTCATTTTTGGCCCAGCCCTACCAATTTACCAGCTTTCAGAGCTCATTGGAACTATCTCGTACGAAATCCTTACTGGTATCAGCGAGCGCGTCAAAAGGGTATTTTATAAAGAATAACAAAAGAATTAGGAATTAAGAGCAGAAGCAGACGTTACCTAATTCGTTATTCCTAATTCTTAATTAAAAATCACTTTTTCAAATTCCGTTTCTCTACCCCTTCAAAAGTCATTTTCACATCTTTGATGGAGCCATCTTCATTGAAATACAAGTGGTCAATACATACCACACGGTGGTCGCGGTCTTTATTAGGAATAGGACGGCGATGATAAACAATGTACCAATCGTCGGTTTTGGGGATATTAATAACCGAATGATGTCCCGCACCCGTTGCTACTTTTTCGTCCGCCACCAAAATCGTTGATTTTTTCTCAAAAGGCCCCCATACCGAATCAGCTACCCCGTATGCTACTTTGTAGGTACCGTTTGTCCAGCCCCCTTCCGACCACATCAAGTAGTATTTACCATTACGGATAAACATAATCGGTCCTTCTACGTAGCCTTTTGGAGTAATTTCTTTCACTATTTCCCCATTTTCGAGCGGTACAAGTCCTGTAAAATCATCTTTTAGCCTAGCAATGTTACAGTGCCCCCAGCCTCCATAAATGATGTAATATTGGCCATCTTTATCCTTGAAAACAGCTTGGTCGATGGGCTGAGCTTTGTTATAAAACTGATTGATGAGTGGCTTTTCTAAATAATCTTTGTAAGGGCCTTCGGGGCGAGAAGCTACTCCAATGCCAATACCGCCGATTTTATCGTCTTTATCGGGGTTGTTAGGGCCAAATCCTTTACGCTCGGAGCTTTGAATATCATTGGCTGAGAAAAAGAGAAAATACTTATTGTCTTTAGGAACAATGCACGGAGCCCACATGGCCATTTTGGCCCATTTAACGGCCGAAGTATCAATAATACGCGGGTGTTTCTCCCAATTGACCAAATCCTTCGATGAAAACGCGTCTAAAAAAACTTGATCTTTATATTTAGCCGAAAATGTTGGAAAAATCCAGTATTCTTTTCCCAAAATAACGGCTTCTGGATCAGCATACCAGCCATCAAAGATAGGATTTCCTGACGTCTTTTTCGGGGTTTGTGCCAAGCAAGTCGAAAAGGCAAGAATAGACAGAAAAAAGAGTGAAATGTGGGGTTTGGTGGTGAAAATCATGGTTTGTTTAGAGGGTTGAAAAGGCTAAATTTAAGGGTTATTCCCCTGTTTGAAAAAAACCATTTTGTACAATCCTACCATTAAATTGAATGTAACAACATACAGTATTGCTTTTATCAATTTCTTTCCGTAACTTTTCCCAGTTTTTCTTGCACAAAACCTATTGATGATAACCGATGTTTCTAAAGTCTCGATCCAAGAATTGATGCCTGAAGCCCAGGAAATAATCAGCTACGCAATTCCTACCTTTAAGTTAAAAGGAAAAAACGTGGTTCACTATGCCGCTTTCAAAAAGCACATCAGTTTGTTTCCTGGTGCATCGGGAGTACAAGCTTTTGAAGAACAGCTTACGGGTTATATCACTTCCAAAGGCACCATTCAATTTCCATTGCAGGAACCTTTACCCATGGAACTTATCTCCGAAATTGTCAAGTTTCGTATCTCTGAAACGCTTGAAAAAGTAAGTCCAAAAACCTCTAAGTAAACACTACAAACCCAATAACTACCTTCTAATTTGCACTTAAAGCGCACGTTACCATCGGTGGCTATGGCTTTAATTTCCAACAAACCGCTCCCATTGTCCTGAAGAGTTAGGCACGTTCAGTACCTCCATTTGCACATAGCTAGTCTTTAGGGCCAATACCTGATACATCTTCGTCAACAGCAGCGCACGCCAAGGGGTGGCATCAATGTGAAGTTTAGAATTGCCTGAACTACCCTACGCTACTTAGCAAAAGCCAAACAAATACACTTTCCAGTATTTTTAGTTTCCATCTCATCTACGTATTACCATCTCATCCTAAACCCGACTCCATGAATTCCTTCAATTTTGACAGCAGGGTCATCACACAAATACTTACGCAAGCGCGACATAAACACATCGAGGCTTCTGCCCATGAAATAATCATCGTCGCCCCAAATGGCTTTGAGTAAGTCTTCGCGTTTGATGACTTCGTTGGGTCGAGTAGCCAAATATCGGAGCACTTCAGCTTCGCGGTACGTCAGGGTATGGCTATTGTCGGCCAGTTGGAGGGATAGTTCATCAAAGTTGAAAACATATTTTCCCACTGGCATTTGCTGTTTATCAACCGCTTTTTCAGTTTTGGCCTCTGTTCGCTGACTACGGCGCAAAAATATTTCAATTTTGAGCATTAGCTCTTCCATACTAAACGGTTTGGTCAGGTAATCATCCCCACCAATTCGCAGTCCGTGTAATTTATCTTCCTGCAATGCCCTTGCGGTCAAAAACAGGATAGGTACATGTTTATCTTGTTCTCTAATTTTTGTTGCCAACGTAAACCCATCCAGTCGGGGAAGCATCACATCCAAGACACACATATCAAACGGTTGCTGCTCCAAAAAAGTCTCAAGTGCTTCTTGTCCATCCACGCAATGAACAATTTCGTAATGATTTAATTCGAGGTTATCTTTAGTAACAAATCCGAGATTTGGGTCGTCTTCCACGTATAAAATGCGGGGCATGGTTCTATTATTTGTCGTTGGTTGGGTTTATTTACTGGTCATTTTGGTTGCTCACAACCAAACCAGAGGTTTCTAAAAACCTCGTGAAGGCAGTCGCTAACCAAGGTTTTTTAGGCTTTCTTCAGGGGAATTTTAAGTTTAAACTCACTTCCTTTTCCGATTTCGCTTTTCAAATCAAGTTTCCACTGATGCGCTTTGACAATTTGCTGAACATAACTCAATCCAATACCAAAACCTTTGACGTTATGGATATTTCCTGTCGAAACTCGATAAAACTTATCAAATACCTTTCGATGATATTCGGGAGCAATTCCAATGCCATTATCCCGCACCGTTATTATCAAATTTCCATTTTGGGTAATAGTTTCCAAATGAATATCGGGATTTTGGGGAGTGTATTTAAACGCATTGTCTATCAAATTACTAACGGCATTTGACAAGTGTAGACGGTCAGCATGTATATAGGGTTCAGTTGCGTTGAGATGGAGTGTCAGATTATTTTCATATTTATTGGCCAACGAAGAGATAATCTGATGTACATCAATCCATTCTATGGTTAAGGGCAGCGAGTTTTTCTCTGCTTTTGCCATATTCAGCACCGTTTCTACTTGGTTTTGCAGGCGTAATGCTTCTTCTTTAACAATAGAGGTATATTTTGTTAGGCGTTCAGGTTGTTCTTTAATAGCAGGGGTATTTAATACATCAGCCGCAATCCGAATCGTCGCAATAGGCGTCTGTAATTCGTGTGTCATATTATTGATAAAATCCCGTTGCACCTCGGTCAATTGACGCTGGCGTAAAATCACAAACAGGGCATAACCAAAAAAACTAACGGCCAATAACACCAAAAACGACGAGCCTATCCACCCTTTCAAATCACTAATTACCGACATGTTTTGAGAAGGGAAACGTACTCCAAAATAATAAGGGTACTTATTCGATTTAAGCCAGTTGGCTGTTTGAGTAGGTTTCTTTTTATCATTGCGGGTACTTAGTGCGACCCCATAAAACATTTTATTGCTAGCACAATCGTAAATCCCTACTTCAAAGTCACTAACAATGGCATTTTGTTGAAAACGGTTTTTGAGATAATGTTCTATCAAGGCGGGATCAACCATTGAATTAGTATTGACTAAAAAATAGTTAGACGAAAGTTGTTCGACAGGGTTATTGTGCAACATGACCCCGTTGAGTTTTGATAAATCGTCAGCGACTTCTTGTAGGGCTACGTGTACTCGTTGGTTAAATTGACGTTCGCGCATGTCTAATGCCTTACGTACCCAGTAAATCTGAGTGATAATCACCCCGATAATGGATAAAGTTGACAAGATGACCAAAAGGCGAATTGTATTTCTTGACATAGTGCTTACGCACGTTTTATGGATAAAATAAGCAATATCGGCAATATAAGCAGAAAACTACCTACGAATATAGGCTTTTTTTGGGTTCTTTTTTTCTGTTAACAAAGCATTAACAAACGTTGAGTTTTTGTTAACAGCTATTACAAAAATGAGCAAGTACTTTTGAATCGTCAAACGACAGCACATTTATTCACTTAACATAAGACATACTACCATGAAAAAAGTAACTTTTCTCTCCGCTCTAACGATTTTCTTTGCAACTACCCTCGTTTTTGCTAACGTTTGGTTGGCTGCATTTGGCTGGGTAGAGACCAATCACAACTTTGGAAAAATCAAGCAAGGGAAACCTGTCTCTGCTGAATTTAAGTTTACCAACAAAGGCGAAGCTCCCTTGATTATCGGCAAAGCCTATGGTTCGTGCGGTTGTACGGGCGTAGAATACCCCAAAGAACCTGTTATGCCTGGAGCCTCTGGAACCATCAAAGCCACTTTTAATGCTGCAGCTGCGGGGTCGTTCAACAAAACCGTTACCGTAGAATCAAACGCTGAAGGCGGTACTGTTACGCTCAGTATCCAAGGGGAAGTTATTCAGTAATCCTACATCATTTTTTGATAGTTCTAACAGCCTGAAAACATTCGGGCGGGTCTTTGATGAACCGCCCGATTTTTTTATTCGACATAATCCAAGTTTTTATGAAACGTTTCTTCCATAAAATACAGGGAAACATACCCAATCAAAAAACAAAGTACTGCAACCAATGACACGGAGGTAATGACGCCCAAGCTAGGTTTAAGCGTTTGAAACAACGGTAACGTCAACAAAGTAGTCGCTCGAACAAAGTTGGCTACCGTAGAAGTAGCAGTCGCCCGAAGGTTGGTTCCAAAACTTTCGGCAGTGGCAGTCAAAAACATCGCAATGTAACCGATAGAGAAACCAAGTACGCCGCAGAGTGCATAAAAAGAGCTTGCCTTTTGGATACCACCGTACAAGTACACAATGACTCCAACTAGCGTCATGGTTGTCATCACTCCAATAGCCTTTTTGCGCGATTGAAGCCATTGACTCAACAAACCACTGAACATATCCCCAATGACCGTTCCAATAAATACGTACATGACGCACTTGCCTGCTACAATATCGGGCTGAACACCCAGCGCTGCGCCAAATTCATTTCCGTAGGTGGCTATAATACCAATGACGAAATAGGTGGGTACCCCTACTCCAATGCAACGCATATACTTCCAAAACCGTGAAGCATCGGTAAAAAACGACAGCATACTTCCTCGTTTTGAGGGTAAAATTTTGGCTTTTTCAAACATGCCAGATTCTAATAATCCTACTCGCATAAGCAACAACACTAGCCCCAAACCGCCTCCTACAAAATAGGTCGTTCGCCAATCGAATGAGTTATTGGTCAAAAATGCTACTACGGCCCCTAGCAACCCTACGCTCGCTACAATCGACGAACCATACCCTCGTAAACGTTGGGGTAAAATCTCCGCCACCAGGGTAAGTCCTGCACCAAGTTCTCCCGCCAGCCCCACACCTGCCACAAAACGCAAAAGCGCGTACACATCAGGCGACTGAACAAAGCCACACAAAATATTGGCCAATGAATACATAATAATGGAACCAAACAAAACGGATAAGCGCCCACGTTTATCTGCCAAAATCCCCCACAAAATCCCTCCAACAAGTAGTCCTGCTTGCTGCCAGTTATAGATTTTCCCACCTAAAAGTGACACTTCCTCGGGCGATAGCCCCATGTCTTTGAGGCTGGGTACGCGTACAATGTTAAAAACCAATAAATCGTATACATCCACAAAGTAGCCTAAAGCAGCCACAATCACGGGTAAGCTTACTAAAGGGCGAAGCGAAACGGCTTCAGAGACAGTAGTTTTCATAAAAGTGAGGTTCAAAAGGGTCGTATGGAACGCAATTACGCAAAAAGGCGTTTTTTACGAAAGTTATTTACATCATTTTCTCCAAAACCAATACTAATTACACCATGCTTGAAACTATCTTGATTGGCTTACTTTTTATGGGAGCAGTAGGATACGTGGGAAATCGAATTCATAAAGAACTCAGTCCCAAAAAGTCGGGATGTGCGAAGGGCTGCGGCTGTGAGAAGTAGGTGAAAGTTGGGGATAACCGTGCAAAGCTGAGAGTTTTTTCGCAAGTTTGCGCCACAAACGAAGGAACTAATACCCCAAGAAATGACATCAATCGCCGTAATAGGTGGAGGCAGTTGGGCCACCGCTATTATTAAAATTCTTTCTGAAAACAACGTCTCAATTCGTTGGTGGATTCGCGACCGTACGGCCTTAGAACACATCCGAAAATACCACTATAACCCTGATTATCTGCGTGATGTGCGCCTCAGTTCGCGCAAAGTAAAAACATTTGCCAAAATTACGGATGCGCTCAACGGCGCCGATTATGTAATTCTGGCCATTCCAGCCGCTTTTGTCCAAGAGCCTTTGGCGGCATTAACTCCGAGGCATTTTGTAGGAAAAAGGGTCGTTTCGGCCATCAAAGGCATGATTCCTCAACGGCACATTTTAGTGACCGATTGGGTAGAGGAACAGTTTCACGTTCCCATTGACCAAATGTCCGTCATTGCAGGTCCGTGCCATGCCGAAGAGGTAGCCTTAGAAAAACAATCCTACTTGACTATCGCTTCTACCAACGAGGCTTGTGCTGCCGATTTTGCCCAACTCATGAATTGCTCTTTCGTCACAGCGCACCCACTCGTTGACTTGTACGGCGTAGAATACGCGGCTGTAATGAAAAATATTGTGGCATTGGCCTGTGGTATCAGCCACGGACTGGGCTACGGCGACAATTTTCAAGCTGTTATGGTGTCCAATGCCATGCAAGAAATCAAACGGTTTGTCGATGCCGTTGACCCCCGAGAACGTGATTTAAGCGCTTCTGCTTATTTGGGGGACTTACTCGTAACAGCGTACTCACAATTCAGCCGCAATCGTACGTTTGGTAACATGATTGGGCGCGGATACAGTGTGCAATCTGCTCAAATGGAAATGAAAATGATTGCCGAAGGCTACTATGCCGTCAACAGCATTTATGAAATGAATAAGAAATACGGGGTAGAAATGCCCATCACCGAAGCCACATATAAAATTTTATACGAACGAGAAGCCCCCGCTTCAGAAATTGCCAAGCTTAAACTCCGTCTTCGCTAGGTTCTATAGGTCAGACGATAGTCAGACCGACTACTTATTAAACTTTTATCTTATCTAGGCCTGACTACCGTCTGACCTAGATGGCTCAATCAGGCTAAAAATTAAACCGTACCCCTAAACTCGCTTGAGGATGCACGAAGAAGATACCTGGAAGCAACTCGACATATAGCCCTGTTTCTAAAAAGCAAGACAAAGGACTATTGGAAACAAAATATTCAGCTCCTGCCAAACCAGACCCTCCTAGAGAAATGGAATTCGTAAATTCTTTTGTGCCTGGCGAATTTCTAGAATCAAAATAATAACGGCGTGAGTTGATTTGTCCCCCAAACCCATAATACGCTCTAAACTGTTCTTTTTTAAACAAAGCTGTATGCCAAAGGTGATTTACACGCAATGAAAAACCCGCATTTTGGTAAAAACCTTTACGGTATTTGCGGTCGCGGCCGTAGAAAAGTCCATACGTCCCAAACGAAACATCCAACGCCTTGTTATCGCCATAGTATTTTCTAACATTGAGCCCCGAGGGCTCAACTAATTGAAATCCAATGGCCCAATTGTTGTATTGTGCGTGCGAAGCAAACGCAAGGCATTGCACAAAGAAGAGCGTAAAAATAGCTTTTTTCATGGGTTTGATGTTTGGTTGATTTTCTCTATTTTTTGAATGATGCTATCCATCATCTCGACTTGAATTTTCTGAATTTCAAGCAAATCTTGTTGTTGGTGCATAATTAGATAATCGACTTTTTCGTGCAATAACCGAATCTCTAATTCAGACTTTAGATTAATCAAAAAGTCTTTTTTTGCGCGTTCTCGGTCTTTTTCTTCCTGTCGATTTTGACTCATCATAATCACAGGAGCTTGTAAGGCCGCCAAACACGACAGCAGCAAGTTCAGCAAAATAAACGGATACGGGTCAAACGGTTTAATAGATAACAACCAGGAATTGATACTAATCCATAGCGTTATAACAAAGCCGAACGAAATAATAAACGTCCAACTACCCCCAAAAGTAGCCACTTTATCCGCAACACGTTGCCCCAATGTTAAATCCGAAAAATCTGTTTCTTCAACTGTTTTAGTGAGGCTTTTTAGCTTGTGTAACGACTTAGTAAAATCTTTTTGCAACTTTAACAATTGCTCGTTGTCCTTCATCAAACAACTCGAAATATATTTCTGTCGCAATCCATTCAGTTCAGAAATCGACAATAAACTTTCTTTGGTAAAATCAGGATGTTCCGAACGAATAAAATCGTACAGGGAGCCTGTAATGTATTTCCCCGTTACTTTATCAGTAATAGGAAACGATTGTTTCGAAACATCACTAATAAACTCTTGCATGGATTTTAACGATTGCTTAATTGTTTTAGCGCTTCCAAAAGTACCTTATTCTCTTCGCTCGTTCCTACCGTAATACGCAAGCAATCTTCGCACAATGTCACTTTTGAACGGTCGCGGACGATGATTTTTTGTTCAATTAAATCATCAAACAACTGCTTGGCTTTCTCAAATTTAACCAATAAGAAGTTAGCATCTGAAGGGTAAATATGCCTCACCGTAGGTATGGCAACCAACTCCTGCGCTAACCTGTCTCTTTCGGCTAAAATTTCTTTCACTAACTGATTTTTAGTTTCTACAAAATCAAGTGCTTCCAACAAAATCGCCTGCGTAGCACCGCTAAGGTTGTAAGGCGGTTTGATTTTGTTCAATACCTTGATAATTTCTTCCGATGCAAAGCACATCCCTAAACGCAACGAAGCCAACCCCCACGCTTTAGAAAACGTTTGAAGTACGATAAGATTGGGGTAATTGTCTAATTCGTTGGTAAAAGAGACTGTCGAAGCTTCCGCAAATGTAGAACCTTCGGGAAGTTCAGCAAAGTCGATATAGGCTTCATCCACCACTACCAATCCCGAAAAATTAGCCAAAATGGCCAAAATGGACTCTTTTTTTACCAAATTTCCGCTGGGATTGTTGGGCGAACATATCCAAACAATTTTAGTATTTGGCGTAACAGCTGCCAACACTTTCTCGGTATTAATCTGAAAATCAGGCGTCAGAGGAACTTTTATAACGGGGACATCATTAATATCTGCACTTACCTGGTACATACCATAAGTAGGCGGCATGATAAGGATATTATCTTCGCGCGGGGTACAAGTAGCCCGAACGAGCAAATCTATCGGTTCGTCAGAGCCATTTCCTAAGAATATTTGACTAGGACGAACCCCTTTGATAGGAGCAAGTTTTTCCTTAATAGCCCATTGGTACGGATCAGGGTAGCGATTCCAATGCTGCCCGTTGACCAATTGGTACGGGTTTTCGTTGGCATCCAAAAATACCCCTTCTTTGCCCGTATATTCATCGCGAGCGGAAGAATAGGGCACCAAATTCAAAATGTGTGGACGAAGAATCGAAGCTAAATCAAATGTCATTGTATTAAAAGTGGCAACCCACTTCATTGAAATTCGTAGATTAACTTATTTAATTGCATAAAATCGATGATTTGACTGGCATTCGAACAAACCATCGTTTGTTATTTCAAACTACTCAATCGCAAACTCACCGCACGTTTGTGCGCTTGAAGCGATTCGGCTTCGGCCATAACTTCCACGATTGAACCAAGTTCTTTGAGCCCTTCGGGGGTAATGTACTGAATCGTAATCTTTTTCACAAAACTATCCAACGAAACACCGCTGTATGCCCGAGCGTGACCGTTGGTGGGCAAGGTATGGTTCGTACCCGACGCATAGTCTCCGCACGATTCGGGGGTATAGTTTCCTAAAAAAATCGAGCCAGCATTGTAAATCCGTTCGCTCACTGCCTCGGCATTATCAACGCTCAAAATCAAGTGTTCCGCTGCGTATTCGTTCAGCAATTCAATGGCCTCTTCTTGGGTTTCGACCAAAATCGCCTTGCTGTTTTCAATCGCTTGGCGCGCCAGTTCCTTGCGCGGTAAAGCTTCCAACTGCGTTGATAAAGTAAGGTTGACTGCTGCTAAAAACTTTTTGTCCGTCGATACCAACAATACCTGACTGTCGGCGCCGTGCTCGGCCTGCGACAACAAATCGGCCGCTACAAACGACGGCAATGCGGTAGCATCGGCATATACCGCTACTTCAGATGGCCCCGCAGGCATATCTATTGCAACACCTTCTTTGGCCAATAACATTTTAGCCGCCGTCACGTATTGATTCCCTGGTCCAAAAATTTTATACACCTTCGGTACCGACTCCGTTCCGTAGGCCATCGCCGCAATGGCTTGTGCCCCTCCTACTCGGAATATTTTTGTTACTCCCACCAACTGAGCCGCGTACAAAATAGCAGGATGGTCGCTTGGAGTGCAAAGAACTACTTCGCGGCAGCCTGCTAATTGGGCAGGTACACCGAGCATCAGCACCGTACTAAACAAGGGGGCTGAGCCTCCTGGAATGTACAAACCTACTTTTTCAATTCCCACGCTTTTGCGCCAACACGTAACCCCAGGCATCGTCTCGATTTTCTGTACGGGTTGGTGTTGTGCCTCGTGAAAAGTCTGGATGTTTTGATAGGCTTGGCGAATCGCCGCTTTTAACTCCTCCGAGAGGGCTGCTTCGGCAGCGTCAATCGTGGTTTGGGGCATAGCAATATCATCAAGGGCTATTTTATCAAATTGCAACGTCAATGCTCTAATAGCGGCATCGCCCTCGGTACGGACTTTCTCCAAAATAGGCACTACGGCTTTTTCAATATTGGCAATGCTTTGCGTTGGTCGTGCCAACAAAGCAGGCCAGTCTGATTTTTTAGGAAAAGAAATAATTTGCATAGTGACAGATAACTCGTTTTGAAACTTGTTAGTAAATCATCTTTTCAATCGGAATCACCAAGATTCCCTCGGCCCCTGCTTCACGAATTTTAACGATGTTGGTCCAAAAATCGTTTTCATTGATAACCGAATGTAGCGACACCCAACCTTCGGTTTTTAAAGGCACCACTGTAGGCGCTTTCATCCCTGGAAGTAACGATGCAATCTGGTCAATGGCTTCAATGGGACTATTAAGTACAATGTATTTGTTGCTTTGAGCTGCTTGTACGGCATTGATTCGGAACAACAGGCTCTCCAAAATTACTTGTTTTTCGTCCGGCAACTTCTGATTTCCGATTAAGACCGCTTCCGATTTGAAAATCACTTCCACTTCTTTCAATCCATTACTCAACAGCGTGCTACCTGAGCTAACGATGTCGCAAACGGCATCGGCCAAACCAATACTTGGGGCAATTTCGACCGAACCGCTGATTTCGTGAATTTCGGCTTTAATTCCGTGTCCTTGGAGATAATTTCCTAAAATACGTGGATAAGAGGTGGCTATACCACGTCCTTGAAGGTCTTGAACACCGTTCCACTGTGTACTGCGAGGAATAGCCAACGATAGGCGGCATTTTGAGAAGCCTAATTGATGAACAACACGTACGTTTTTGCTAGACTCAACGAGTACGTTTTCACCCACAATACCCAAATCAGCCACGCCATCTTCGACATAGCCTGGAATATCATCATCGCGAAGAAAAAGAAACTCCGCAGGAAAATTCGTCGAAAGAGACTTGAGTTTACCCGTCGAACCGCTTTCAAAACGGATACCACATTCTTTAAATAACTTGATGGAATCGTCGCTTAAACGTCCCGATTTTTGAATGGCAATACGTAACATGAATTGTTTGTGTTTAACAGTGGGTGCAGGCTCCGTTTTTGTCTTTACCCGACAAGCATGAAACCATTAAATACAAGTGAAAAACTTAG
This sequence comes from Runella sp., assembly GCA_023254175.1. Lineage (GTDB taxonomy): Bacteria > Bacteroidota > Bacteroidia > Cytophagales > Spirosomataceae > Runella. Next base: position 21,384 of record JALQYJ010000096.1, read on the forward strand.
GAAAAAGACTACGCACGACCTCTATCCGTCAATCATGCGTAAGGAATAAGTATCTACGCTCGCCCGCAGGCGTGGAAATGATGATGTCGAAAAAAAGCGCAGTTCGGTGTTTTCACGAAGAATTGTACAAATTAAAGGCACAAATGTAGTTTGGTCTGGCAAGATTATCAAGGATTTGTACAAAAAAGACATTTTTTAGCTAAAATTCCTTGCCTAAGAGAAATAGTAGAAGAAATACAACACGTTTCTTTTTTACGTACTATTTTTGGAAATAAATCGAACACACGTACTTTTCGGTCACTTTTTTAAAAACGATTACGATGAAAATTAAGCTTTTACTACTCGTGGCAGCCCTTTTTGTGAGCGCCAAATCGATGGCCCAATACGGATATGGCTACGGTGGCTACGGACGAGGGTACGGAAGCGGACTCCCTCAGACTCCTAATCCTCCGCCAAAACCACTCACTTCGGATAAAATTGCTGAAGACCAAACGAAGTGGATGAAAAAGAAATTAAAACTAAACGAAGACCAGACTATTTCGGTCGAAACCGTCAACCTTGATTATTGCTTACGAATGAGCGATTACCAAGATGCGTTTATGAAAACCCACGCCAACACTCGCCCTACACAGCAAGAATTACAGGATATTCGCAAGTTGGTGGACTCGTGGTGGACTGAACGGGAAGCTAAATACCAAAAAATATTGACCCCCGAACAGTGGGCGCTTTATTTGGAAAAGAAGAAATCGATGCCGCATACTAATAATTAATCGGCTTCAACTTCCCGAAAGTTAGTATTTTCGGGAAGTTAGGGCATTTTTTTACTCCTAAGAAAATCGTAAAGGGGCAAAAGGCTGCATATTCAAACTTGTCGACTCATGAGTCACAATCTCCGAAACGAGTTTGCCAGTAGCGGGGCCGAGACTTACTCCCATCATCCCATGCCCCGTGGCAAGAGTAAGATTATCAAAACGTTCTACTCGACCAACGTACGGAATCCCGTCGGGTGAACAGGGACGCAATCCACTCCAAACCTTCTCTTTTTCAGGAAGCTCAACTTCTATTTCGGGATAGTAATTATTGATTCCTTGCACAATTCCCCGAACTCGGTTCATATTAATACTCAAATCTGTCCCTGCTACTTCGAGCGTTCCTGCAAAACGTAAGTCGCTTCCCATGGGGGTGGCCGTTGCTCTCGCCTCCAACATAATGGCTGGGACCTGAATGTTATTGGCTCTATTTTTTAGCATAAAGCTATACCCTTTCCCACCTTGCAATGGTAGCGAAATGCCCAGTTTCTCACTCAACACAGGCGACCACGCTCCTGCCGCTATCACCAATTCTTCCACCTCAAACTTACCCGTACGAGTCACGACGGCGGTTATTTTTTTGCCATTTTTCTCAAAATCTGTCACTTCTTGGTTTTCGTAAAAATCCACGCCCTTAGATTTCAAATACGCTACCAAATTTTTGATGAGCAAATTAGGCGTGATGTGAGCATCACCGGGATAAAACACCCCACCTCGTACATCCACTTTCACCTCAGGCTCAAGGTCTTGCACTTGGCGACCATCAAGCACTTCGGCTACGATACCTGCTTTGTTGGCAATCGAAGCTTCTTCGGCCATCTCATGTTCAGTATCGGCGTTTTTGTATAACATCAACAGCCCTCGCTCGTGCCATCCAAAATCTAACTCATTGGTAGCGGCAAGTTCTTGAAATAATTGCTTACTCAGCAAACTCATATCTCTCAAAACAGGAATCGAGCGTTCGACGTGTTCCTCGGTCGAATGTTTCCAAAACAACATTCCCCAACGCATCAATTCCCAACTCAAACGTGGTTTAACGTAAAACGGACTGGTCGATTTAAGCATCCAGCGAAGCCCTTTGGCAATCATACCTGGTTGTGCCAATGGTACGATGTGGCTTGGCACAATCATACCCGCGTTGCCAAACGAACAGCCATCGCTGAGATTGCCCTGCTCGATGATGACCACTTTATACCCTGCCTGTTTAAGGTAGTAGGCCGAAAAAAGGCCACTTACTCCCCCTCCTACAATCGTAATCTTGCTCATAATAAATTTTTGTATGGAACTCTTGCCAAGTTAGATGTCCAAAATTACGACAAGTATTGACAGCACGGTGGAAGATTTTTGACGACTTTTAATGAAATATTGACTTTTATGCCATTTTGTCGGAAAGACAAAAGGTGTTTGTTGGTCTTCGACCGACGGCTACCATAAAGAACCAAACAAAAACGTATAATAATAAAAGTTACAACAATTACTGTTATTGAAGACAACTAAGCCATCAAAGATGTCTTGGCTAAAATCGTTTCAACGAAACTTAAATTCGCCGCTTTCAGACCATGAAACCGATGTGCTAACCTTAACAACAATTGGGGACAATGCATCGTCTTTCTAGTTTACCTTAGAGTGAGCTGTTTAATGGTTCCGACAAAAACATTACCTTTGTGGCCGATTTGTACGATTTCAATTTTTGTCAAATGAAAGCAAAGCAGACTATCGAAATAATGGCCCCTGCTGGTTCGTGGGAATCAATGATGGCTGGCATAAAAGCAGGTGCTAATTCGATTTATTTTGGTGTGGAACAGCTCAATATGCGTGCCCGCCAAACCAATAATTTTACCGTAGATGACTTGCCTGAAGTGGCACGCGTCTGTAAAGAACACAACGTAAAAAGTTACATTACCCTCAATACGATTATTTACGACCACGACATTTCGCTCATGCGTCGTATCATCGACCAAGCCAAAGAAGCGGGTATCACGGCGGTGATTGCCTCCGACTTGGCGGTGATGAATTATTGCCGTAAAAAGGGGATGGAATTGCACATTTCGACCCAATCGAACATTACCAACATCGAAACGGTAGAACTGTACGCCGATTACGCCGACGTGGTAGTGATGGCCCGTGAACTTACCCTCAAGCAAGTGGGCGACATCGTCAAAACCATTCATCGTAACCAAATCACGGGGCCGTCGGGTAATTTAGTACAGGTCGAAATTTTTGCTCACGGTGCCCTTTGCATGGCTGTTTCGGGCAAATGTTATTTGAGTTTGCACTCCCACAATGCCTCAGCCAACCGTGGTGCGTGCATCCAAAATTGCCGCCGTGAGTACGTGGTGACTGACGAAGAAGGCATCGAACTCAAAATCGACAACGAATACATCATGTCGGCCAAAGACTTGTGTACGATTGACTTTTTGGACAAAATCATTGATGCAGGCGTAAGTGTGCTCAAAATTGAAGGACGCGGTCGCGCCGCTGACTACGTTTATACCACCACCCAATGCTATCGCGAAGCCGTGGACGCCATCGAAAACGATACTTATACCCCTGACAAAATCGAAGATTGGAAAGAACGCCTCAGCAGTGTTTACAACCGTGGTTTTTGGGATGGCTATTATTTGGGACGTAAAATGGGAGAATGGAGCAACCAATACGGCTCTGTAGCTACCCAGAAAAAACTCTACATTGGCAAAGGCGTCAAGTATTTTGAACGCGTAGGTGTGGGGGAATTTGTCCTCGAAAGTCACGACGTAAAAGTGGGTGACAAACTCATTGTAACAGGCCCCACAACGGGCTACGTAGAGACTACCGTCGAAGAAATTCGCCTCGGTTCGGGGGCATCAGTAGACAAAGCCATCAAAGGAAACACCGTGGCGATTCGGATTCCTGAAAAAATCAGACCTTCGGATAAACTTTATAAAGTAGTGAGCAGCGATGTTTAAAGTCTTTCACTACCGAAACCGCTGCATCGGCTGCAATGCCTGCGTAGAGATTGCATTTGAGCGCTGGCGCATGTCAAAAAAAGACGGGAAGGCCGTGTTGTTGGGAGGCAAAGAGAAAAAAGGGATTTATCAAATTTCGCTTTCGGAAGACGAACTCCCTCAGAATCAACAAGCAGCGGCGGCTTGTCCCGTTAATGTGATTCAAATTTTGCAGTAATTCTTCGTGAGTCGGGTTGCTCACAACCCGACCCTCTTTGAAGGTGTTAGACCTCTCCTCCGTCGAGGTGAAAAATGAGGAAAAACCCGTTCGGGCTTCGCCATTTCCGTGGTCATTTGGCGAGGTAAGCGATACACTTCCCCTTTTTGATTGGCAAAATACAAGGCCGATTCCGACGGCTGACGTGCGTGCCCATCCGCCCAAAATGCGTAAAAATCGGGATGAACATTGGCCGGCCTACGCACATAAGAATGGTTATAGACGCTATTTTGAGTCAAAGAGGGTTGTTTTTGCCACGTTTTTCCTTGGTTATTACTCACCCACACGCCCACCTCTCCGCCTGTTCCGTAAGGCTGAGGCCCTACTTCTGCGGGGCCAATGATTTTCCAACGATTGCCACTTTCGATGTACAACGAACCCATATCGTAGTTGTGGTCCGAAGTGGTTACGGTAGAGATGTCCCACGCCTTGCCATTCCATGAAGCCACCTGCCACGTATGCGGGCCTTGGGCTGGGCCAGGGTCTGGGCCTTTGCTGGTGACGTACAAAATAACAGGATAGCCTTTGGGAGTGTAAGCCACGTCGTTGATATATACATTTAATCCCAAAGACTGATACTCTTTGACCAATGCCGTGTTTTGAGGCGTAGCCAACGGCAACAGAACCGTTTGCCCCCCCGCATTTTGCCACGTTTTACCAAAATCGGAGGTTTCTACGTAGTACAAATTCGTTCGATAGTCGAGTCCTGCCCCTTTTTCGGTATCAGGATGCATGTTGAACGCAGTTCCAATCTTGTTTTTCCACTGTCCACTGGTCTGGTAGTGCCCTTCCTGAATGGTGCCAATGTTCTTGATTTCTGACCACTTGACCCCGTCCAAACTCGTTATAAAGCCAATCGTGCGACGCGGTTTTTTAGCACCGTACTTTAATATTCCCCGTTCGTAATGCGTCATCAAATGAAAAAAACCGTTGCCTTTTTGGTAATAGCTTTGCAAGTACGAAAAATTAGTAAAAGCCGTTTCTTGGCCATTTTTAACAAAAGCAGCTTCTATTTTATCAAATGCGCTGATATCATACGGCTTGCGGCTGCGGTGAATATACGACGGGCGTTCTACCCCGTGCGAAGTCGAAAATACCCAAATATAGCCTTGGGCGTCGATGTTCAAGACGGGATTATCGTGGGCGTCGTCGGTGGCTTTGTCAAGTACGATGGTGGGTTTTGAAACCAGCCCCGTTTGGTGGTCGTAAAAGGCGATTTCGTGTAAAAGGCTTGGTTTGGAAGCTTTGGAAGCCCCTCCGTAGCAAAAAAACGTTTTGTTTACCTTTATACTATACACTGCAAAAGGATTGTGATTAGAGGGGTAAGTTCCCAATCCTCCGCTGTATTTGTGGACGTATTCGTTGTCTAATTTACCAATATGATACCAAATACCCCGAAAACCGTCGTCGGTTTGGTTGAGGGTTTGTGATTGCAGCGATGACAAACACAAAACGGTAAATGCAATGGCGTAGAAAAAGGTGTTTTTCATTAGTTTGGGGGTTGTGATAGAATAGGGCTTCTTATCTCCTCCAGTCTTTCAACGACGGTATTTTGGTATCGTCATTCACCGAAATACCGTCGGGAATAAGCTGAATATTAATAATTTGAGAGGTATTAGAAGGAAGCGTCAATTCAAAACCCACAAGGGTTGTGCCAGGATTAGGGGCATCGTAATCGTGGGTAGGTTGCGTCGACCACGTTTTAAGGGTCACACTAGCGGGTTCCATGACTCTGAGCAGCACTCGTTTCCCGTTTTGGAACAATTCAGCGCTACTGTTGGTACCTATTCGTACCTCCGCAGGTGTCAGCATGGCCCAGCGCAGTACCGTTGGTTTGTCAGAAGTCGTAATTTCGTCTTTTACCACCACGTATTTTTGGTCGATAATCGCTACTCCACGCTTGGCCGCTGCCACTGCATTTCGGTACACCGATGTCATATCCGTAGTGGCGCTCAAAAACACGGGGCGTTGGGTAACGCTGGTGATTCGCGCGTAGCCGTCTACGAGTTGAAAACCATTATCGAAGGCCAACGTACTATGCGACAGGTTGTTATACCGATATACCTGCCAGCGTTCGGCCTCTTGTTCTCGTCCCCACAATTTCACTCCTTTTGATTCCAACGACTCATAGTCTTGCATTCCAAAGTCCATGCTCCAACGTTCGCCCAAGGCATCCATCACAAACGAACCAATGTCCATATGCCCATGATTGACCGAAGGCGACCCCGCTTTTAGCCCCACGTAAATGGCCTCAGGGTCGACCCACGAAGTCCGCATAAGCGCGACGGGGTTTTTGCCTTGCCCCACCCATATCAATGCACTTGGCGCAGGAGCCGTGCTGATTTTCAGGTTTTTCCCCCAAATCAACGCCGCAGGAAGGATACGATCTTTGGTAACGGAAGGGGATAAATTTTCAAACGCTTTTTTCTGTAAAAACAACAAAGAGGCATCATTGGTACGTTCGGCAAACCAGCACAAGGTAGGATTAAGCCCGCCCGAGCCACTTCCCGCATCGGAATAGTTGAAGGTTTTGCCCGACGTCCCGACCATTTGTTGCACATAACTGCCCGTATTTAAAAATCCACGCCCCCGCGACAATCCAAATTCGCTGCCCAAAGCGCGGTTGATAGCGCTCAAAAACAACACGTTAAAGCTCGTACCGTAGCCCCAATAGCTGTATCCTTCGGGATAAGCGCCGTCGGGGTTGTAGTCTTCCATCGGGAGTTTGATAGATTCGATGGCGCGGTCGATGATTTGTTTAGCCAATTCAGGTTTATCTTCAAAAATCGCTAATGCGCCGTAAGTCATGCCTGCATTGCACACCTGATTCCAGTTATGTGATGCTTTCAGCCAACTATTGTACTTGGCATCCAACGAAGGTTCCAAACCTTTTTTCAAAATAGCATCTCGCAAAATGGGCAGCGAACTTTTTTGAAGGTCGTAGTACAGCCAATCGTAGCCAATCGCCACGGCCATCGTCATTTCGCCCACATCCAAAAAATGTGAAGGATTCCAATCCGAAAACTGCGCCACGGTCAGCAGTTCGGTCTCTGCTCGCTTTAGGTAAGCGGGGTTTTTGGTGGTACGGTAAGCATACGACAGGTAGAAAATTCGACGCAATGCCTCCCGCGATTTGTCCAACAACCGCCGTCCAATCTGTATTCGTTGCAAGGGCTCAAGAGCAATCATGTTGTCGCACTCCGTCACAATGCCTTGGTGGAGTTTTGCCCAGTATTTATCCGAAGAAACATTTTTTAAAATCTCTTTTTCTTCCCCTTTCAGCAGCATGATTCGCGGGTGAGCAGGGAAGTTGGTGGTAGGAGAAAGGTGTTTTAGCTGTGCTTGAAGGGTGAAATGAAGGAACAAAACGCCCAAAAAACTGAGTAGAAATGATGGTTTTTTCATTAGTGAATGCGTACTAAATTAGGAAGTTGCTAGATGCGACAAAAGTACGCTTTTTAGCCGATGCACGATAGTACGGGCGTATTTCTCGTACTCACTATTGCGAGGCTTCTAGCCTTAGAAGAGAAAATGAAAAGCGAGAAGCCCCATAATACAAAGACACGAACGAGATACTTCTTTACAACTTGGTAAGGAAATAGTAGATTTGAACACAATAGTCAAAAAATCGCCACAGAAAGCGTCCAATCGAAATTAAGACAAAACATCAGACAAATGTTACAATTACACAGTTACCCGACAGACATTAAGTAAAAAAAGGCGGAGGAGAGCCAAAAACCTCAATTCATGACCCAAAACCCCACTAGCCTATCAGAAATATGGTCACAAACGGCTCCAAAGTTGATTTTTTTGGTAAAAATAATTATTGGAAAATTATAAATAAATCTTACCTTTGGTTGAAAATAGTAAAAAAGTTGTATTGATAGTAAAAATGTTTAAAATAGCTTTTCTCCTAAAGCCCAACATTGCTAGCAATAAGTAATTTAACTACACAAAATGGCTAAAAATCGCAATGTTGGAAAAAGTCAAAAAGACTCTTCTCGACTTATCACCTGCCTAGTAGCAGATCCCGTTAGAAGTTACAGTATCACTTTCGATAGTGAATTGCTTGCGTTGAAAAAAGAAAAATACGGGAGTCGCCTCATTGTTCCTAGTGACGAACAAGTGAGTTAACCTCATTTTCCAGACGCTTCTATCTGTCAACGATGACTAACCGATTCGACTTAAACCGTATATTAATAATTTAAACCAAGGATGAAGGAAAAAGTGAAATTTTCGGCTTCAGAAAAGAGCCTTTTCTTTTCGGTATTGAAAAAACGAGTTGACCAGTATTTTGTTGATAACAATATTTCGAGGCATGCTAACCAACGGATGGTAATTAAAACGATTGTTTTACTGAGTTTATACATTGTTCCATTTTTGATTTTTTTGACAGTTCAACCACGCTTCTCTATTAGTCTATTTCTGTGGTTTTTAATGGGTTTGGGTATTTCTGGTATCGGAATGAGCATTATGCACGATGCCAATCATGGTGCTTACTCTCAAAATCCGCAGGTGAACAAATGGTTGGGATACACCATCTATTTTGCAGGGGGAGGCGTAGCCAACTGGAAATGGCAACACAATTTATTGCATCATACTTATACCAACGTCGTTCCGATGGACGAAGACATCCGTGATCGAGGTGTCGTTAAGCTTTCTCCTCATGCCGTTGCCCAGTCGGTTCATCAGTTTCAATGGATATACGCCTTCTTTTTTTATAGCTTGATGACGCTCTACTGGGTAATTTTGAAGGATTTTAATCAGTATGTTTCATTCATACGTTCGGGAGTTAACTCGCATTCGGCTGCCGATAATCGGAAAATGCTGATAGACCTTATTCTCTTGAAAGTGCTGTATTTTGGTATATTATTGGGTCTGCCAATTTGGGCTTTTCATCTTCCTTGGCAGGAGGTTCTGTTGGGTTTTTTACTGATGCACTTTACATCAGGCTTATTACTTACAGTCATTTTTCAATTGGCTCACACGGTCGAAGGAACCCAACACCCGTTGGTGGAAGAAAATAACACGATTGCCAAAGATTGGGCAGTTCATCAATTGGAAACAACTGTTAATTTTTCGCCTGATAATGCGTGGTTGTCGTGGTACATTGGCGGGCTTAATTACCAAATTGAGCACCATCTATTTCCTAAAATTTGTCATGTACATTACCCAAAAATTGCACCTATTGTCAAGCAAACAGCCGCTGAATTTGGTCTTGTGTACTTAGAAAATCCTTCATTTGGGGAAGCGCTCAAGTCGCACGTATCGACTCTTAAACGTTTTGGTCGCCTTCCGAGTCCAGTAGAAGCTATTGGATAATTTTATTTTTCAGACCTATAAGGTTTTTGAAACCTTATAGGTCTGGCCTTGCAAAGCCTAAGCTAGCTTTTTAACATTGATGGCATTTAACCCTTTTTGATTCGATTCAACGTTGAACTGCACTCTATCTCCCTGAATAACAGGCTCTTTGAGTGCATGAATATGTACAAAAATACTCTTCTTTGTTTTCTTATCCGTGATAAAACCGTAGCCTTTTTGTTCGTTAAAGAAATTAACAACACCTTCACGCATGGAGAGCGTTGGGGCTTCCTTTTCGTCGCCTAATTCACTTTGGGAGTAATCTTGCACCTTGGATGGCTTTCGTTCAGCCATCGGCACTGGGGGAGTATCCGAAAGATTGCCATATTCATCAACGTACGCAATCATATCTTCTAGGGCTTTCCCTTTGTTAGAATTAGCCTTTCGTTCTTCTTTTTTCCCTTCTTTATCCTGACGTTTCTTTAATTTTTTCTTTTCTCGTTCTTTTTTGCCAAATGTTATCTTGGATCCGCTCATAAATGACGTTGGTTTTTGGTAGTGTTTAATGTAAAAAAATGACTTGAAATATTGGCCTACCAGTGAATTAACGTAAAACGATGTCGCGGCTTAGATTAATTGTCTAGAACAATTGTAAGATGTGAAGTTACAAAAACAATAGATATCGGTATGCTGTTTGTAAAAATAGTACTAAATATTGGTTTTCCCTGCCTTTTAGAGTTGTTTTTTAGAGGAAGCCCCAATGTCAGGAAGAACTTTTAACAGGAAAACCCACAAAAATGACCTATTTTCGTAGGTTTTCCTAGTTACTTCGATTAAGTTGGCTACGAAATTGGCGCTCCTGCCCACACGTTTTTGTGAGGCTCGAGGAGCGAAAGGCTTCCATCACGGTCTTCGGCCATAAGAATCATGCCGTTGGATTCTTGTCCCATAATTTTACGAGGAGCAAGGTTGGCAATGAAAGTCACTTGGCGACCAATCATTTCTTCAGGAGAAAAATGCTTAGCAATTCCGCTTAAAATCGTGCGTTTTTCAAAGCCGTCGTCCACCAAAAACTTCAATAATTTATCGCTTTTCGGTACGCGCTCGGCTTCCAAAATGGTACCAATACGAAGGTCTAATTTAGCAAAATCCTCGTATTGAACCGTTGCTTTGAGCTCAGGGACGGTTTTGGTGACTAATTCATTCATTTTCTTTGCGTCGTGCAGTTTTTGTATTTGTTTTTCGATGACTGAGTCCTCAATTTTTTCAAATAATAAGAAGGCTTCGCCAACGGCTTGTCCTTCCGATAGGAAGTCGTTTTTGCCTGCGTCTGCCCATTTTTGGTGGCTGATTGACAATTGGTTGCGTAACTTTTCGGCCGTAAATGGCAAGAAAGGTTCGCTGACAATCGCTAAGTTGGCGACAATCTGAAGCGCAACGTGCATGATGGTATTTACGCGCTCGGTGTCGGTTTTGATAACCTGCCAAGGTTGGGTTTCGGCCAAGTATTTGTTGCCTAGTCGCGCCAAATCCATCAATAGCGCTAAACCTTCTCGGAAACGGTAGTTTTCGAGTGCTTCCCCAATTTTAATAGGAAGTTCGGCCAACGAAGCAAGGGTATCGCGGTCAAAATCCGTCAGTTCGCCTAGAGCAGGTACACAACCGTTGCAGTATTTGTGCGTCAAGACAACGGCACGATTCACGAAATTTCCGTAAATAGCTACCAACTCGCTGTTGTTGCGGGTTTGGAAGTCTTTCCACGTAAACTCACTGTCTTTAGTTTCGGGAGCGTTGGCAATTAACACGTAGCGAAGCACGTCTTGCTTTCCAGGAAGTTCTTCCAAGTATTCATGTAACCACACAGCCCAGTTGCGCGAAGTTGAAATTTTGTCGCCTTCCAAGTTCATAAATTCGTTGGCAGGAACATTATCAGGCAGCAAATACTCATTTCCCATCGCCATGAGCGTAGCGGGGAAAATGATGCAGTGAAACACGATGTTGTCTTTGCCAATAAAGTGAATGAGTTTGGTATCGTCGTTTTCTGATTTTTTCCACCATGAATCCCAGCCTGCATCGGTGCCATTTTTCTGAATCAACCAATCTTTGGTGGCCGAAATGTAACCAATCGGCGCTTCAAACCACACGTAAAGCACTTTTCCGTCGGTATCGGCAATAGGTACTTTGATACCCCAATCCAAGTCGCGGGTCATGGCACGGGGCTTCAAACCTTCTTTCAACCACGATTGGCATTGGCCAAAAACGTTGGTTTTCCATTCTGTATGGCTTCCGACGTACTTTTCTACCTCGGGTTGCATTTTGTCCAAAGGTAAGTACCAATTTTTGGTCGATTTCAAGACGGGTTTCGACCCCGAAAGTGTTGAATGGGGTTCTTTCAACTCCATCGGACTCAGGGCAGTTCCACAACGCTCGCATTGGTCGCCGTAGGCGTTAGGGTTAGCACAAACAGGGCACGTTCCAACGATGTAACGATCGGCTAAAAACTGCTGAGCTACCTCGTCGAAATACTGTTCACTGGTTTCTTCGATGAAACCGTCTTTGTCATAAATGGTCTTAAAAAACTCTTGCGATGTGCTGTGGTGGACAGGCAAACTGGTGCGAGAGTACACGTCGAACGAAATCCCAAAATCAGCAAACGATTTTTTGATTTGGGTATAGTATTTATCAACGACTTCTTGGGGAGTAATCCCTTCTTTCTTAGCACGGATAGTGATAGGCACTCCGTGTTCGTCGGTTCCGCTGACGAAGGCAACGTTGGCTCCTTTGGCACGTAAATAACGCACATAAGTGTCGGCGGGTACATAGCAACCAGCCAAGTGACCGATATGGATAGGACCGTTGGCGTAGATGAGGGCCGCCGTGACGGTGTATTTCTTACTCATGGTATCGAATGTCAAATTTGAGGGTGCAAAAAATAGTAAAAGGAGTTTTATTCCTCCCCACGGCCTCGTTTGAGGTCGCGTTCTTTGATGGATTCGCGTTTGTCGTAGAGCTTTTTCCCTTTGGCAAGGGCAATCTCCATTTTACAAAGACCATTTTCATTGATAAAAAGGCGCGTCGGAATAATCGTCAACCCTTGGTCTTTTAGTTTGGCAGCTAGTTTTTTTAGCTCTCTTTTTTGTAACAACAATTTACGGTCTCGTACGGGGTTGTGGTTGGCATACGTCCCTTTTTCGTACGGAGAAATGTGCAAGTGATGCACATAAAGTTCATTGTCAAGAAAAATACAATAGGCGTCCGTGAGGTTGGCTTTTCCGTCGCGAATGGATTTAATTTCGGTGCCAGTCAAGACAATCCCGGCGGTATGGGTTTCGAGAAAAAAGTACTCAAACGAAGCGCGGCGATTGCTAATATCGATGGTTCTGCTCATTTTTTAAAGCTAAAAACTTTTCAAGTATTACAAATGAAAAGGCTGCGAAGTTAATAATTTCCTTTTGTTAAACCTTATCGAAAGCCCGTTAGTCGCTATTACACGATAAGAATGGAAAAGGTACCGCTTATGCATTGACACCTACGAAGGCAATACCAAACTAATTATTGAGAAAACATCGGATTTATGGCCGACAATAGCATTTTTGGTGGAGTTGACGTCGAACGAAAGCTGTCTTTTTACTTTAATTATAGCATCACTTTAGAATTATTTAACAATTATATAGTTATTTAATTGATTGATAATGAATTAATTGTGTTATAATTGACAAAAAATAATCAAGAAATACCAAAGAAAGTCTCACTTTTAATCGTTCGGGTAATTTATTATTTTAAACAATAACAAAAAAAGAAAAGTTATAATTTATATATTATAATTTATATTCCTTACAATATCTACATGTCAATCCAACTTCAATCGGTTATTTCAGCACCCCCAGCTTCATCTTTCGATTTTACAATTGTGGGGGCAGGTGCTTCGGGGCTTTGGTTAGCTTTGGCCTTGTTTGAAGAAGGACTGTTGGAAAACTTGACGTTATGTATAGTGGAAAGTGATGCGTCAAAGCATAACGATAGAACATGGTGCTATTGGGAAGTAGCAAGTCCCCAACCCAATGTGATGGTGAGCAAGTCGTGGAATTCAATTTATAACCCCCATAATTTGTTATCTCGTAATGATTTGTTGCCTTATTCATATTATCATATTCGTAGTGCAGACTTTTATAAGAGTATAAAACAGCAATTAGCCACCTGCGCTAACATTACTTGGTATACTTTGACAGTCGCAGAAATTGAAGTGCAGTCTCACAGGGTTTTAGTAAAAACTGTAGATACGTCTTGGTACAGCAGTCAAGTATTTTTATCAACTCAATTGCCCGTAAGAGGTCAAAATTTAACTGATGGACTCTCTGATTTTCTAAGCCAAAAAGAGAGAAAAAAGAACGCTCCCTTCTTATGGCAGTCTTTTGTTGGTTGGCGTTTGCAAACCTCAAGTCCCATCTTTGATGATACATGTGCTACTTTGATGTGTTTTGATATTCCACAGCAAAACAGTACTCAGTTTATCTACGAATTGCCGTTTTCGGCTTCGGAAGCATTGATAGAAATAACACGATTTGGACAAAACCAGCTTACATATCAAGAAGCAGAAATACTTTTAAGAGAGTTTTTAGAGAAAAAGAATATTGATTTCAATATTCTTGAAAAAGAGCATGGAAATATTCCAATGACAGCTCAGTTTGATGTGAGGCGTAAGTATTTAGAGGCTGAAACAAGAGTAATTTATATTGGAACCTTAGGGGGGGCTATTAAGCCTACTACGGGTTACGGGTTTAAGCGTATGCAAAACTATGGAAAGGCGCTGGCAAAAGCCCTTAGAGAACAAAAACCCCTACCTACAATGCGGAGACTAAACCGATTCAGATTCTATGATCACCTGCTTTTGCGTATTTTGTACAGTTCTCCCCATAGGGGAAAAGCGGTATTTCAACGGTTATTCGAGACTCAGCCAATAAGTCGTGTTTTACGATTTCTTGACGAAGAAACGACTATTTTGGAAGAAATACTTATTTTCCTTCGTCTACCCATTCGACTATTCCTTCGTTCTTTACTATCTTATTGCTTCAATTAATGAAATACATTCATTCTGTCCTGTTTAATTTACAGGTATTATTACAGGCTTTACTAATCGGACTCTTTTTATGGGCTGACTGGAATGAGACGGCACAAGCAATCATCTGCGGAATGCTGTTATGTAGTGTTGGGATTCCCCACGGAGCCAATGACCATCTGTATCGTCAAAGTACTACCAGAGGAGGTTTAGTCAAGTTTACAGCACTCTATTTAGGCGTAATGGGGGGGTATTTGGCTATTTGGTGGTTGGCTCCTACTTTTGCTTTACTTATCTTTTTTATTATTTCACTTCACCATTTCGGTCAGTCAAATTTTGAAAATATTTCCGTTTGGTATCCCCCTTCTTTGTTATGGGGTACTTGGTTATTGGCGCTTCCTGTTATTATTCACTGGGAAGAAGCTATGGCTATTTTTAGTGCAATGATAAACAGTGGCAGTAAAGAAGTAGTTTTGACCGAATTGTGGAGATGGCGTATTGGGATTTTTTTAGCGTTCGCGTATTTGTCAGTGTTGGCGTATTACGAACCTAAAAATTTTAGGCGTTACGCATTGCAATGGATTTTAATAACTATTTGGTATTGGGTTACCCCTTTATTGTTTGGGTTTATTGTTGTATTCTGTTTATGGCATTCGCTGCAATCCCTCCAATACCAACTGATTTACTTTCAAACAACTCAAAAAGGTACACTTTTGGAATTTATAAAGGCATTGTTTCCTTTTGGCCTATTGGCTTTGACTAGTTTTGGTATCTATGTTTATTACAGAGGTTTTGTAATAAGCGAAGCTTTCATATTACTATCGTTAATCACGCTCCCTCACATATTCGTAATGCATCGTTTGTACGGAGTAGTTCATAAGTAAGGGACATACTTTTACTGGAGTGAGGCTACGAATATATTCCTAAAATATTTGTTTAACTTTTATAGAAAATTTTTTAAACAAAATAGAAAATGACTTGTTTATATAAATATACCAATAAATAGAAAAAATATGAAAATTATTAAAATCATTTCGCCGTTTCTTTATTTGTTTATGGTACTATTTGTAGTTTTTCACAATACGGGGTACCAGATAAGTCGTATGTTAGAAATACCATTCTTACTTTATGTTCTGCTGGCATTGGTAAGTTTCTTTGTAATTCGGTCGGTGATAAAACAAACGTCAGTATCCAATCAATAAACGTACAAATTTCTTCGCCAACTTACGCCTGTCCCTATTTATGTACTTGACCATAAAGTAGTTGTTTTCGCCAATAAGAGAGTGGTAGGCCTCAGGCAAGTTGGTGATTAATTTAAAAAAATTTAGTTTATAGAAATAAAAATATCCGTTTCGTTATGAATTTGTTACACTTTTATGTCCAATTTTTACTCTATTTTGTTGAAAATTAAAGCTGTTACTGCTTACTATAAAAGTATATAATAAAATTATTTTTTTGTATTTTTTTAAGTCAATTCTTTGTTTATTGTATTCTAAAGTATATACATTTTGTGTTTTTTGTTTTTGTTTAATTTTCAGTGTACAAAATATTAAACAAAATACACAAATATTTTCTTTTATAAACATAACCTAAAGCCTACGAACTAAATCTAAACTTTTTTTTCAACCTTTAAATCCATTTTCATTCATGGAATTCCTAAACATTTTATTAGACGGTGCGCTCGCCGCAGGTGATTACATCGGGTTTACATTTTTTACTGGCTACATGTCTATGTTAGCTGCTTCTATTTTCTTTATTGTCGAACGCGGTACAGTAGCCGATAAGTGGAAAACCTCCTTGCTTGTTTCCGCTCTAATCACGTTTATTGCTGCGGTGCATTATTTTTACATGAGAGGCGTATGGCTCGAAACTCACACTTCGCCTACCCAGTTTAGATACATTGACTGGACTCTGACTGTACCATTAATGTGTATTGAGTACTATCTTATTTTGCGTCCAGCAGGTGCAAAAAGCGGCATGCTTGTTCGGCTTTTGTTGGGTTCAATTGTCATGTTAGTTGCTGGATACATCGGAGAGGCAGTGAGTCCTGAATCAAACGTACTTTGGGGGGTTATTTCGACCGTTGGATGGGCCGCTATCATTTATGAAATATACATGGGAGAGGCTTCGAAGGTAGCTGCTTCATCTGATAGCCAAGCAGTTAAAGATGGTTATGCTGTATTACGTTGGTTTACCCTCGTAGGCTGGGCTATCTATCCTATTGGCTACATGTTACTTCCTGGCAATCTATTGAGCGGTTTCGTAGATGGAGTAGATTTGACCAAAAGTTCACCAGTTGATTTAGCGTATAACATTGCCGATGCTATCAACAAAATTGGCTTTGGTTTGGTAGTATATACTATCGCAAAAAATGCTACCCAGGCAGCCAAGTCATAAGCAGCAACTGTTTAATTAAAATATTGAAGTTAGGTTAGGGTTTAAGAGTTAAAAGTGTAGCTACCTCATGGAAGCTACACTTTTTGGTTTTTAGCAATAGGTTATTTTTTTTTACTTCCCGTGTCCTCTATCATGCCTGTCTAAATTTCGGGGGAAACCGTCTTTTGGCTTTAACATAATTAAAGCAAGTAAAGCGGTGTATTCATGTTCTATATGAATACAGTCTTTTGAGTAAAATTGTGGTGGAAGTTCCGCACATTGAGTAAATAAAAGGTAAGAGAAAGCTGAAGGGGTTTTATTCCTCAAACGACAATTTCCAAACTCCACGGAGGTCGTTGAGAGCATAACCTGTGGCTTTGTCGAAGCGGTATTTTTGCTTGATGGTTGAAAGTGTCGTGGATTTAATCTCCGATTTGGGGTCGCCGTGGCACTGGAGGCAGGTAGGCATCGCTATCCGAATCGGTTTGTAGTAAATCGCCCCTTTTGGGGTTTGGAGGAGAGTATCTTTGGGAGAATTAGCCGAAGCAAATAAGTTCAACAATTTGCGTTCAAAAAGCGACGCTGCGTTTTTAGGGTTGCGGTTTTTTGATGAAATGCGCTGAATACGAACACGGTACTTCTTTGATAACGAGTCGGTGAGGGGTATGGCTCGCTCGCTGCAAAAATCAACTGCATAGTCGGAACCTCCTTTTTGAATCGCCCCTAGTAAATTACGAACAAGCACTTGTTGCGCTTGTAGGCTAAGGGAGTCTCCAAGTTTTCGGTAGTCAATAGGAGATTGAGAACTAGGCTGAAAAGCCGTAGTAATAACAGCTATCACAAATAAAAATCCTGCCGCAAGTACCGATTTCATAAATGAAAGTTAATTAGAATCTTTTTTCGGAAACGCAATTTTGTACAATACCCAGCCGAAGCCCACTAACAAATGTAACATAACAACACCAAAGAAAAAAGCTGCCATTTTTATAGATATTTAATGTGTTACAAAAGTGCGCTGCTTTCAAATAAAAAACTGTGACATTGGTCACCTCGGAAATAACTTGGTATTATATACATGATACAGGCGTTCGGCTAAAACTTGCATACAGTGAATAGTTGAAGTTTGGTCAAATTCAGACTATTGCTTGTTTTATAAGTCACGCTGGTGAAGATAGTGAGAATCAGACTTGGAGTATATAGGCTCATTGTCGTCGGTCTGACTATTGTCTGACCTGGTCAAAGGCCCATTTCATTTCCGTTGCAATCTGCCGACAGCGGGCGTCGTAAGTAGCGCTTTCTGCGGGAGTATCGTCCGAAACCTTGGGGTCGATGTACATAATTGGAAGGCGCTTTTCTGCTCCTGAAATAAAAGGGCAATTGGCTTCGGCGTGATCACAAGTCATAATAGCAGCAAAACCTTGACTTGGATTTGGGGCTTGGTCATAAACTTTGGAGAAAGCTATGATGGGTTGCGACGAAGCATCAAAACTGATTTTATAAATGGGGTTTTCAGATTCGGTAGTCTTTGTTACTTTCAAACCTGCTCTCTCAAAAGCCGCAATTGTACGAGGGTTACAGGCGGTGGTTTCTGTCCCTCCAGAAAAACAACTAACATTTTTAACGCCAAAATAGGCGGCTGCCACTTGTGCCCACACTTGTCCTAAATGACTGCGACGGGAGTTGTGCGTACAGATAAAGGTCAAATGAATAGGGTCTTGACTGATTATTTTAGCACTGATATAGTCGACCAGTGGCTGTAAAACAGCTTGGCGTTCAACGGATACCTCGGCGAGATGGAGTGAGTCAAAATACGTTTTAAGTGGGGGCTTCATGGTTTAAATTTATGGGTTTGTTTGAGGGCATAATTAACAAAGAGAATCAATACGGGGACTTCGATGAGTGGTCCAACAACTGCGGCAAAGGCCGCCCCTGAATTGATACCAAATACCGCGATTGCAACGGCGATACCAAGCTCGAAGTTATTTCCTGCGGCAGTGAAAGCAAGCGAAGTAGCTTTTGCATAGTCGGCTCCTGCTTTTTTGGAAAGATAAAAAGCTGATAAAAACATAATGCCAAAGTAGAAAGTCAGTGGAATCGCAATACGAACTACGTCAAGCGGAATTTGAACAATCAGCTGTCCCTTTAAACTAAACATGACGATAATAGTAAGTAGCAAAGCGACCAACGTAATGGGACTGATTTTAGGCAAAAACACCTGTTCAAACCAACTACGGCCTTTTAATGCCGTAAGACCATAACGAGAAATAATGCCCAATAAAAACGGAATACCGAGATAGATAAATACGCTTTGTGCTACTTCTCCAATCGTTATGTTGACCTCGTACCCTTTTAAACCAAAAAGAGGGGGCAGTACCGTGATAAACACCCAAGCATACACCGAGTAAAATAATACTTGGAAGATGCTATTGAATGCTACCAGCCCTGCGGCATAGAGGCGGTCGCCGTTGGCTAGGTCATTCCAGACAATCACCATCGCAATGCAGCGGGCAATACCAATCATAATTAGCCCCGTCATATATTCGGGTTTGTCGGGTAGGAAAACAACGGCCAAACCAAACATTAATAAAGGCCCAATGATCCAGTTTTGAACCAATGAAAGGACCAGAATTTTCCCATTAGCAAATACTTTGGGAAGTTCTTCGTAGCGGACTTTGGCCAAAGGTGGGTACATCATTAAAATAAGGCCAATAGCTAACGGAATGTTGGTGGTACCTACATTAAAACTGTTAATAAATTCTTCCGATTTTGGGAAAAAGTATCCAATGCCTACGCCTATAAGCATGGCTAGGAAAATCCAAAGAGTGAGGTAGTTGTCTAAAAATGAGAGTTTTTTGTGTGTCATACGAATGCAAGGTTAGGTTACGGTCTGACTGTCGTCTGACCGATTTCAGCAGCACGATTGTGATTGGCAAGATTCGTTTTTTGCTAAATCAGCAAATACCCCAAAACGAGCGATAAATTGGTTAAAAATCTCCCAGTTGATGCAGTAGCAAGAGGTTTTTCCTTCGATAGTTCCTTTGATAAGTCCTACCGCTTTCAGTTCTTTTAAGTGCTGTGAAACAGTAGCTTGGGCGAGCGGAAGCCCTTCTACAATTTCGCCACAAATACAGCTTTGTTGCTGGGCTAAAATTTTTAAAATAGCGATTCGTGCGGGGTGGGAAATAGCTTTGGCCAAATCAGCTAAAGCTATTTCATCGGTTGCAAATTCCAGTTTTCGGTTAATTGCCATTATATTGTATTTTATATCGCAAATATACGATAAAAAAGATTGTAACAAAAAACACCTGCTCCAAATATTTGAGAGCAGGTGCACAAAAAAGGGTAAAGTAAATTATTTTTTTATTGAGCAGGTTGAAAAACCAAATAGGGTATAAAGCGGGCAAAAGCTCACTAAACTAGTGAGAGTAAACACAACTGCAACTACCCAAGCGATGATAACTATGGTTCCAGTTATGAACGATATTAGTGAGAAGTACGAGGCAATTGATTGACAACATGCTCCAACTGCTTTTTTTGCACTACCCCTGACTGCCTCCAAACGGGTTCCCCTTTTTGGAACACAATGAGAGTAGGTACACTTTGAATTCGGTAGGCTTGAGCCGCTGCGGGGTTTTTATCGATGTCAATTTTAATGACCCGTACGCGGTCGCCCATTTGTGTTGCAAAATCTTTCAAAATTGGAGCCATCATTTTACAAGGACCGCACCATTCTGCAAAAAAATCGACAACCACTGGGGCATTTCCATTGATAATTTCTTTGAATGTTTCTTGTTTTGCTTGCATGACTTTAATATATTTTTTGTAAGTTGCTGGTTGTTAGTAGTTAATGCGTACTTTGGCGCTTAAGATAGATCTGCTCTATTCTTACATGCAGACTGCACTAAGTCTGCCCCTAAGTAGCCTAATATTGCTCCATACGGAACCATGGTTTGCCACTGCGATTTGATAGGGCAGGTACCGGTGACGCAGCCAATTTCTTTCCAATACCAATAGCCTCCAATGACACCAATACCCGCGCCAATCCATGCCCAATTGATTTTACTTAACTTCCTCATAAACAGTTTCTTCGTGAGAGTATGTTTTTGATTGACGATAGTTGGGTGAAGCACATCCGTTTGCACCACAACAACCTACATTTAGTACTGCTTGAAGGGCAAACAATCCTCCCATTAGACCTAATAAAGGCTGACGGTCGGCAAAGGCGGAGTAGATGAGCCAAAGACCCATACCCATGCGTAGTATCCGCATTAAATCCCAATTTCTAAGTAGTGTAGGCATTTGATTATTCTTTGTTAAAAATGTGTATTTGAACTTTTTGCCTCTCGGTCTTTATCAACTTGCCTAATATGGCCAACTCATCATCCCTCCTGAGAGATTATAAACTTTTTCAAAGCCCATATCGCCCATTACTTGGCAAGCTTTACCACTTCGGTTTCCACTGCGACAATATACAAAATACGTTTTGGCTTTGTCTAATTTAGCAATTTTTTGTTGGAAGTCCATACTCATTAAATCAATATTGACAGCTCCTTTGATAGCCCCTGAACGAACTTCTGCCGCTGTGCGTACGTCGATGATTGCGGCGTTAGGAGTTTCAGAAATCAATTGCTTAAACGTACTAGCATTGACATTTTCGTAATTTTTTTTGGTTTTGAAAAAGCTAAACATGGCTTTGTGATGGTTAAGATGGTGAATGTATGGTACAAAGGTCGGTAGTAAAACTGAGAGGTAGAGTGATATTTGTTACATATGAGTAGAAATAATCCTAAAAGAAACTTAAAGCAATAGTAAACTCGAATGAAAAAACACAACCCCATGAAATCCATCTTATCTTTGCGTCTTGTTTTTGGTATAATCGCTCTCTTTTTCAGTTGCACTATGTCGCATTCGCAAACCGTCATTTCTCTTTGGCCCGATGGACAAATTCCCAATGACTTAAAAAACCGTACCGTTCAGGAGAAAATTGAAGTCGGAAATGACGGCGTTTTGCGTATTAGTAATATCGTTTTACCCACGCTATCGGTTTATATGCCCGAAAACCCAACGGGGGCAGCAGTGGTGATTTGCCCAGGAGGAGGTTACCGCATTGAGGCATCTGGCCACGAAGGAGTAGATGTGGCGCAGTGGTTTAATAGCTTTGGAGTGACGGCTTTTGTGTTAAAATACCGTTTACCTGACGATGCACTTTGGTCTAATAAACACGAGGTAGCGCTGCAAGATGCGCTCAAAGCCATGCAGTTGGTTCGTACCAACGCCGCCAAGTACAAAGTAGATCCCAATCGCATTGGCATTATGGGCTTCTCTGCGGGAGGGCATTTGGCGTCTACGGTAAGTACACATTGGCAATCAGCACCTTTAATGACAGGACTGACAAATCTTCCGAATGCTGAAATCTGTAAACCCAATTTTTCGATTTTGATATATCCTGTCATTAGTTCGGGACCTTTCAAACACGCAGGTTCATTTGAGTTGTTGTTGGGTAAAAACCCCTCTGCCGAACAAATAGACTATTATTCTAGCGAAAAGCAGGTAAGCGCAAAAACGCCTCCTGCGCTTTTGGTACATGCCACCGACGACAAAGGTGTGCCCGTAGAGAACAGTTTAATGTATTACGATGCCCTTCGGAAGTTTAAAATCCCTGCTTCTATTTTGGTGTATGAAAACGGTGGACATGGTTTTGGGCTAGGTAAAAAACAAAAAGGTTCGGTCAAACATTGGCCCGAGGGTTGTAAAGCATGGATGGAAGGAATGGGGCTACTCGAATCAAAAAATTAGAATCCACTAAGCACTACAGTATCCATCTACCTGTTAGTAATTTACTATATTATCAGTAACCTAACAAAGTTAGGTTCTAGTATTTTTTACTTTAGAAATAAGACTAATTTGCTGATAATCTGACATTTAAAACCAAAAAATAACGATTAACGACTAACAGACTGTTACTTGAGCATTATTTGTATTTAAAATAAATCTAAATAATGCTTGTTTCTTTTGATTGTTTGAGGTTACCTTTACATCGTTATTTATAATTAGTCTATAATTAAACTAATCTGGCTATGAAATATTGGATTTGTACACTTCTAAGTTGGGTGGGGGTGAGTCAAGTAGTTTTAGCACAAAAAGCAGTAATCAATGGAAGAGTGACTGAAAAATTGACAGGGGCTGTTGTGGGCGCGAATATAACCTTGAAGGGTACCGTGCGAGGAGTGCAAACCAATGCCAATGGGGAGTTCGTAATTAAAGGTCTAAAAGAAGGGGCGTACACAGTGTTGGTGTCAAGTGTAGGATTTGCTAAAAAGGAAACAAATGTGTTGCTGAAAGAGAACGAAGTCAAAACACTTGCATTTGAGTTGGAAGAAGAAACCTATACCCTGAAAGATGTACACGTGGTAACGAGCCGAGGCGTAAGGGGGAATGAACACTTGGCAGAGGTGGAAGGGTATACTATTAATGCCACTAAAAAAAATGAGCTGATTGTACTTAATAATCTTAATGCCAACTTGGCGATGAACAACAGCCGTCAGATTTTTGCCCGTACGCCAGGCATTAGCGTTTGGGAAAATGATGGCTCAGGAGTACAACTAGGAGTTGCATCGCGGGGGTTGAGCCCTAATCGATCGTGGGAGTTCAATACCCGTATGAATGGCTATGACATTACGCCTGACCCGATGGGGTATCCTGAAGCGTATTATACGCCTCCGATGGAAGTTGTCGATAAAATAGAAATTGTAAGAGGGGCTTCTTCGCTCCAATACGGGTCGCAGTTTGGAGGGTTGATGAACTTTATTTTACGCAAGCCCGATATTTCAACTCGTCTAACGGTGGAGTCGCAAAACACGACGGGCAGCAATGGGCTATTTAGTACCTTCAACTACGTTGGAGGGACGGAAGGGCGCCTTAGTTATACCACTTACTACCAAAAACGTTTGGGGAACGGTTGGCGCCAAGATAGCCGATTTACTACTGACCATGCACACCTAGAGTTGAGTTATGCCGTGTCTAACAAACTGAAAATTGGCGCAGAAGCTACCTATATGATGACCGAAATTCAGCAAGCGGGTGGCCTGACAGATGCGCAGTTTAAGGCCGATGCGCGCCAAAGCCTTCGTTCGCGCAACTGGTTCAGCACACCTTGGTTCATTCCGAGCATCAATGCAGAATATATTTTTAGCCCAAAGGCAAAACTGAGTTTCAAAGGGTTTTCGACCATTGCCGAACGTAACAGCGTTGGGAATGTACGCCCTATCACTGAAACCGATGTCCTGACTTCGACGCGCCAAGTGGATAGAGATTTTTATACTACGTTGGGAGCTGAGGTACGCCTCTTGACGGACTATAAATGGTGGGGTAAAGAAAATACATTGGCCGCAGGGCTTCGGCATTTTCGGGGAAAAATTGACCGTAAACAGCAGGGGCGTGGCTCCAATGGAACCAAAATGGACTTTGAACTTGCCGAAGGTAATTACCCTAGAAACCTTGATTTTGCCAACATCAATAATGCCGCTTTTGTAGAAAATATTTTTCGCTTCAACAAACACTTTTTGATGACAGCTGGAGCTAGAATTGAAAGCATTCGGTCAACGATGGAAGGGCAATTTGGTCTCTCCAACAACACACCTGTTTTGTTGAATCCTATCTCGCGTTCTCGTCAATTTTTACTATTAGGTGCTGGACTTGAGTACCATGTAACACCTCAGTCGGAGATATATAGTAATATTTCACAGGCTTACCGCCCTGTGTTGATTTCGGATTTGACCCCGCCTGCTACGTCAGATATTATTGATGAAAACTTACAAGATGCCCGTGGGTATAACTTTGACTTGGGTTACCGTGGTAAGGTGGGAAATTTTCTAAACTTTGACCTAGATTATTTCTATGTTAATTACAATAATCGTATCGGGACAATTACCCAAACAGATGCCTCTGGACAACGGTACCAATTTAGAACTAACTTAGGCCGTTCGGTGAGTCAGGGAGTAGAGGGATATGTGGAGTTTGATCCAATTACGGCATTTTTTAAGCAGTCTCAATGGGGCTATTTGAGTATTTTTGCCTCAGTAGCTTACATTGACGCCACATACCGCGATTTCAAAACGACTTCGGTGGTGAATGGTCAGGTGGTTGAAGGTAACTTGGCGGGTAAGCGGGTAGAAAATGCACCACGTACCATTAATCGTTTTGGAATAACATACTCAAAAAGAGGGTTTTCAGCTACTTGGCAGTTAAGTGATATTGGTAAAGCCTACGCTGATGCAAGCAATACTGAGACCCCCAATGCAACTGCGACAACGGGGAGTATCCCTGCTTATCAAGTACAAGATTTCTCAGCAAGTTTCAAATTTTTGAAGCATTATAACGTCAAAGCGGGGGTTAATAACTTGACTGATGCACGTTATTTTACACGGCGAGCAGGAGGGTATCCAGGGCCAGGTCTTATGCCGGCCGATGGGCGAACATTTTATGTGAGTGCTGGAATTAAATTCTAGACCTAAGTGACGAGTGCTTCAAAGGGGGTAAGGCTAATTCAATCAGCTTTACCCCCTTTGAAGTTGTTTTTTGGTAAGTAATTGCGCAAAATTAGTTTTAATTACTTCCAGGCGGTCGGTCGGCTGCCGTCAAACAGAATGATGTAAGGTAATTTCAAACACCTACTTACAGCGTATTTAGCTTAAAACAGAACTTTCGGGAGGGTTTCTACAAAATTTTTCGATAAAGGTCGTTGCAGGTCGGGAAAATCCTTTTTAAGTTTAGAGGTTCATATTCCTAATCACGTTAATTCCTTAAGTCATGTCGGAAAAACAATACAAAATCCTACTTAACGAAGATGAAATCCCAAGACACTGGTACAATATTCAGGCAGATATGCCTAATAAGCCACTGCCGCCTTTGCACCCCGCCACCAAAGAACCTGTAGGGCCAGGCGATTTGGCTCCCTTGTTTCCGATGGAGCTAATTAAGCAAGAAGTATCCCAAGAAAGATACATCGAAATCCCAGAAGAAGTACGCGAAATCTACAAACTGTGGCGTCCAACACCTATGTTCCGTGCGCATCGCTTGGAAAAAATGCTGGACACGCCCGCAAAAATCTACTATAAATACGAAGGCGTAAGTCCATCGGGTAGCCACAAAACCAACACCGCGGTGGCACAGGCGTACTACAACAAGATGGAAGGCGTAAAACGCATTACCACCGAAACAGGCGCAGGGCAGTGGGGAACGGCCTTGGCCATTGCGTGTCAGATGTTTGGCATTGAGTGCGAAGTGTTTCAGGTGCGTATCAGCTACAACCAAAAACCGTATCGTAAAGCCCTCATCGAATCGTTTGGGGCCAAAATTTTCCCTTCCCCTTCGGAGCTAACGCAGTCAGGACGGAAGATTTTGGAACAATACCCCGATACCCCAGGAAGTTTGGGAATTGCGATCTCGGAGGCAATTGAGTGTGCCGTTCAGGACGAAAATTGCAAGTACGCCCTCGGAAGCGTACTGAACCACGTATTAATGCACCAGACCATCATTGGCCAAGAGTGTTTGGTGCAGATGGAAAAAGCAGGCGATTACCCCGATGTCGTCATTGCACCGCTGGGTGGTGGCTCCAACTTTGCAGGGATTTCGTTTCCATTCTTACACAAAAACCTCACCGAAGGTAAAAACGTGCGCGCCATTGCGGTGGAACCTGCTTCGTGTCCTAAGCTTACCAAGGGTGAATTCCGGTACGACTTTGGCGATTCGGCTGGTTTTACGCCGCTGTTGCCGATGTATACCTTGGGTCATAACTTCCGCCCTGCGGCTATTCACGCGGGCGGTTTGCGTTACCACGGGGCGTCGGTATTGTGTTCGCAGTTGTTGAAAGATGGCCTTATCGAAGCCAATGCCATTCAGCAGTTGGAGTGCTTTGAGACAGGAATAGCGTTTGCCAAAGCTGAAGGAATTATCCCTGCACCTGAGGCTACGCACGGCATTGCGCAGGTATTTAGAGAAGCGCAGCGTTGCAAAGAAGAAGGTAAATCTGAAACGATTTTGTTCAACCTTTGTGGCCACGGTTTCTTGGACATGCAGGCGTACATGGACTATTTCGATGGCAAACTCTCTGACCATTTCTTGACCGACGATGAATTGAAATCGGGCTTAAAAGAACTAGAGGGCTATCCAATGGCCTAATACTGAAGGGGAATTTAAAAACAACAAGAGGCTGTCCCAAAAGGATAGCTTTTTGTTGTTTATGGGTTGGCTCTACTGTAATAAATCAGGGTAATTGTCGTACGTCTTTGTTGTCCGTCAACTTTTGTTTCATAGCTCACCTTTCAAAAGAATTAATACAAAAATACCCGTAAAAAGTGAGATTTTAAAGACCCAAACAGCCCATATTCATTCAACTACTTCACCCGCCATTGAGCCAAACGCCTGTTACCAGCTGGCTTTCTTGATTTCTTCGTTTAGTCGTTCAATAATTTTGGGCAAATCTTTGTCAACAAGTTCTCTAAATCGCTTTTCAATTAATTGTTCAATGTCGTTACTGTCATTTTCGAAATATTTTTCAATGTCTGTCTTAGTTAATATTTGCTTTTGAAATGCCTGGTGCCATTGAGGTCTTAAAAGTCCGTTTGCCTTTACAACCTTTGTAAATACGTCATTATGTTTTTTGTAAATGTTGTAAAGTTTCTCCCTTGCTTCTTGTTCACCAACTCCAATTTTACAATCAAACGTAACTTGATTATTTCTTAAATTGAACTCAAAAATAAACATCCAATTGTCTGTAAGGTTGTCTGTTTGTGAAACAAGTCCATAGTCTTTTAGTGCTTGTAAGTTGTCATATAAATAGTTTGGTTGGAAACGAATATATGTTTTGTTACTTTGAAAAGGTCGTATAGATTTTTCGCTTGAAACAAGGTTTTGAATTTTGTTCCAGATTTCACTACTGTCGGTTGGAACGGAATATTTAAAAACAAGGTCAAATGCTGATTTGTATTTTTTGTAAAGTTGTTGAGCAACTTTTTCTATTTCTTCATTCTTATTTAGCATAGATTTTAATGTTTGTAGATATTGTTCAAATACAAAACGAGTTTTATCAGCAAGTTTTAGTCGTTGACTTGAAATAACCTGTTCAATTAGTTTTATAATGTGTTCATAATTTAGTTGAACATAAATATCTTGCTCACTTTCTGATATTTGCTGGTCATAAAGCGATAAGTAGATATAGACTTTATGTTTGAAGTCGGGATACTCGATTTCAATAAGTTTCCTATATTTTTCAAGTTGTCCTTTTTTCTCTGGCGAATAAATCTTATTTTCAATTACAATACAAAATTCATTTTTGCGTGAAATAAAAACAAGGTCAATATTTTTATACTCTCGTCTAATTTCTAAATCGTCAAAGTCAAGTTGAACGAAGTCAAAAACAGACAATCCTGTTTCATTTCCTAAATTCTGAAATTGGTTTTCTTTGAAGTATATTTTAATAAATTCTTTCAAAGCAAAGTCACCTAAATTATGGCTTTCAGTTGGGTTAAAAAACCAAGCCAAAAAATTGGAATGCTGCAATTCTTTGTGTGATACACGCAAAATGTCCATCAGATTGACTTCTTCGTTCACAAGGTTTTGCAAACTTGTAAAGTCTTCGTCAAGTATTAATTCTTTTAGTTCTGTTTCTACGTTATTTGTCATTTTACGGTCTTTTCGTCATGGTTTCAGGTAACAGACAAAAGGGTTAATTTTAAGGCTAATTTAAACTTAAAATTTAGCATGACAAAAAAAGAATGCTGATGAGCTACGGGAAAATACGCTCATCAATCACACCATTAGAGAAGTGCCTGGTTTTCAGGAATTAATTCGCCGTTTTGATGGTCTTCGTTTTCTGTTAAAAACCGAAGAACTTCCTTATAGCTATCTTCATTTACCTGCCATACAAAAAGATTATAAACTACCCGTTGTGCTGAGCAAGCAGGAAGTTTGGTTGATGCTCAAAGGGGGTACTTTGCTTAAACACAAGGTATTAATCGGTCTGACGGATGTGGGCTTCGCTGTTTGGAGGTGCGTAGTGTACGTTTGGCAGATTTGGATGTACAGCCACCCAAAACCTTGCTACGGCGTTACCGATGTTGTGGCGAAGGGAATTTGGTAACGATTGAGGTTTTTGGACCACGAGGCCCGCCTGCCTATGGGCATTGGCGAAACCCAAAGCACCTGTCTTGTTAATTAATGGTATGAGTAGGGAATTTTGTGCACTAAACCAAACAAAAACCTATGAAAATGGTGCATAAATAGACATAAAAACAAAAAAGCAGGTCAAAACCTGCTATAGGTGCAGTTGCCCGCCCGACGATAACTCCATAACAAAAGAAAAGGGTTTGGTGAGCTCTCACCGCCAGGCTGGCCGCCCGTCATCTCTTTCATGGCTTGGCCTTCGGCCACCACGAAAGCGTAGTTATTGGCGGCTGGCCTTATGTCCACCGTGTCGCTGTATGCCTTGTCAATATTGAGTTTCTGCGTCATTATCTGCTGTTTTTGTTGGGCTGTGTATAGGTGTATTTTTATTTTTTTTAAAGCGTTGGGAAATTTTTTAAAAACAATTTTTCTCTGCGTTGGCAAAGCAAGCCCTTTTGCAATTTTTGGACTGTGCGTTGACTAGTGCGAATTGAAAATGTGCTTTTAGCGTGGGCTCTTTAGAATGCTTCATTTTTTGAACTTGGTTTTGTACTGAAATTTCCTTGTTGTTGTAGAATTAGCTCATAAGTCATTATTTGACTGTAGAGGTTTATATAATTGTCCTTGGTCACATCTTCATTTGAAACAAATCCGCCTTTTAAATAGCTGCAAGAAGATGATGGCATTTGTTTATTCGGGTTCCAGCCTGTCCCAGAGTAGAAGAAAACTTGATAACTGCCGTCTGGAACATTAAATGTAAACGAATTACCTCCTTTAATGTAGGCGTGTCTTACAACATTACCATTAGAGTTCTTAATAGAAACCAGTACATCTCCACTGCCACCAGTAAAAACCTTGATTTTTGAACAACTCCAGTCAGAGCAATAATTGCTT
>JALQYJ010000063.1 GCA_023254175.1 Runella sp.
GCCATTTACCCCGGGGCGTGGCGATGCCTCGCAAGAACAAACGGATGTGGAATCGTTTGACGTATTGGAGCCAATCGCTGACGGTTTCCGTAACTTCTCGAAAGGTCAGTACACTGTCTCGGCTGAAGAAATGCTTGTTGACAAAGCGCAATTGTTGACCTTGACGGCCCCAGAAATGACGGCATTGGTGGGTGGTTTGCGTGTACTTAATGCCAACACTGGCAAGTCGAAACACGGCGTATTCACTGACCGCCCTGAGACACTTACCAACGATTTCTTCGTTAATTTGATTGATTTCGGAACAACTTGGAGAGCTACTTCGGATGCGCAAAATGTATTTGTAGGTAGTGACCGCGCTACAGGAGAGCCAAAATGGACCGCGACGCGGGTTGACCTTATTTTTGGCTCGAACTCGGAGCTTCGTGCTATCGCGGAAGTGTATGCTTGCGAAGATGCGCACGAGAAATTTGCGAATGATTTTGTAGCTGCTTGGACGAAGGTGATGAACCTCGACCGTTTTGATTTAGTATAAGTAACCAATTCTCCTATATGCTCTACGCGGTGGCCTTTCAGTAGGTCACCGCGTTTTTTTACACCTTCACGAAAGTGCTGAAACTTTTACAAGGGTAGGGGTAAATCTATTTTTAACAATGTTGGTACAGCCACAATTTGGACGTTTTTCTATTTTTGTAACAGTAAGCATAAGTCTTGGTAGTTTTTGTTTGCTTGGTCGCTACAAAATTACCTCATTTTCTTATGCTTACGTTTTATCCACACTTTTCAAAAACTACCAAAAAATAATATAGCTCTGAACTGTAAAATTACCGCAATGCGTTCCAGTTCAATATGGTATTCCACAAAAGTGGTGCGTCGTGGTGGTTGAGGTAGCGGTGAAGCGGGTCAAACGTAAACGCAACTACTTGACCTTTACCCACGGGTACGTTGAAAATAGCACCGTGACCGATAATGGTTTGCTCATTCCGCACCATCCCCGACAACACATACGGTGGCTCAGGTTTAGGCGTGGCGGGTTTGGCCTCTTTTACCTCTTTTTTATCGGGCATTCCCATAACCAATCCTTTGTATTCTTCTTCTTCCTTGAGTGGCTTGGTGCCGTACTGCATCAACATCATGCCGCGGTCGCGCTTTTCGGTTTGCAACAACGCGCCTTGGCCTTTAAAAATAGGGAAGGTTTCGGGATAACCGTACATAATTGGGTGCGAAGGCTGACGGTTTTTCACCTGAATAATTGAGCCTGGGTGAAACAAGGTCGGTGCTTCGTACCGTTTCAATTCACGCACAATACCCAAATCTGACATGATGCTCGACGAGTTGTCGAGGGTAATCAGCACTCCCCCCTCGTCCACAAACTTTTTCAATTCAGCAACTCCTTCAAAACCTGGGCCACCTGTCATGTCATCGGTACTGCTTGGCGTGCCGTGCGACGGAAACTCGGCGGTTTTGGTGTAAGGCATCGGCCCAAATTTGGTATCCACTTCGTGCAAGAAGTTGGCTCCCGTACCGCCCACGCGAGGCACCAAAATCACGTCAAACTGTGACCGTAAGTTGCCTTTTTTCAAATGGTCTTTATGAATCGAGGTGTAGGGAATACCGCGCTGCTCAAAGGTGTAACGCGACCAACCTTCGTCCTGTGTTTGATACCATGTATGGTAAATCGCCACGCGCGGCAAACTCACCTCGTGCTGTTTCACCGAAGGCAGGGTTTTAGTCGCAATCAAATCCACGCTAAACTTTTCCGCCAATTGCTTCGCTTGGCCGGCCGTTAAGCCTGAAAATACCACGGCTCCTTGCGCCAACGTGTCTTTGCGACCTTCCAAGGTGGTTTTGGCATCCAATACGATGGTTTTGACGTTCTGAGACTTTGCCCAATAAGCAGCAGGCAATACCGTATTTTGCGCTTTGTAATTGACCACATAGAACGTTCCCTCTCCCTCAATTTTCCCGTCGTACTTCACATCGGCCGTAAGCAATTTCAAGTCCGACAATTCGTATTTGAGGGTATCTTGTTGCGTTACATTTACCCCATTAAGGTATTGCAACGTCCACGCAATCGCGTCGTAAGGGGGAAATTTCGCTTCTTTCGGATAGTTTTGTTTGGTTAACAACGAGTACGCGTAGTTGCGATACGGTTGATTCAACAACACTACATAATCTCCTTGATTTTTGCCCGTTTCGGCCTTGTGAACTTCAATTCCTTGGGTGCGCAACTGATTGACCAAATACGTCGCCATTGCGGGGTCGCGTTGCTGCTTGCCAATCACAAATGCCTTAGGGCCATCTTTGGTCGCTTTTGCCAAGTTATTTAAACTTTTTTGGTAAAAATTCTTCAACAATAACTTACCGTTGGCTGCCGCGTATCCCAACGAAGCCAATACGCCCGCTTGCATATAATTGATATTGTTTCGGAACGACCAATACACTTTTTCGGTCGCAGGATACGGACGGTACCACTCGCGGCTAGTTACGTTGTCGCCCGCAAATTTAGCATTGGCTAAGTCACGCATGAAGGTATTAGCGCCCGCATTACCGTAGGTTTCGTAAAAACGCCCCACAGAGTTGTGGTTATTGGCTACCCAAATACCGTAACCAGGATACCAGCCATCGTAAAACGCCCAGTTGAACACCCCAGGAAGCCCTTGTGCTGCCAAGGTAGTCATGTCGTGGTCGGCCATGATTTGCCATTCACCAATGGCTACGGGATCAACGGCTTCGCTGTACGGGCCCGTTCCCGTTGAAATGTACAACAACGGCACCGACTCGTGTAAATCGAGCATCACGGTAGGATGCCAGTCAAAGTAAGCTTTAAAAATACTTTTTGTGATGGCTTGCGACACTTGCAAGCCGTCGCGGTTGTTGTCGTGATAGACATACTTTCCCCAATACGGTGGTGACGCAGGCATTCCATCCTCAAAATCTTTGCGTTTTTTGGTGTAACGGTTGTACCAATCCACCATTTTATCCCAGCCGTCGGGTTCAGACACGGGGTT
Organism: Runella sp.; assembly: GCA_023254175.1. Classification (GTDB taxonomy): domain Bacteria; phylum Bacteroidota; class Bacteroidia; order Cytophagales; family Spirosomataceae; genus Runella. Next base: position 3,009 of record JALQYJ010000063.1, read on the forward strand.
AATAATCACAATTAGGTTGTCGCGAATGGCCTTGATTTCGTCAGACTGTCCCGTTACCAAACGATACGCCAATTCCATCAGCATTTCGGGCGAACCCGTTTCGGAGGCGTGCATTCCACCGTTTAAGAAATAAACCACTTTGCTATCGCCCAAAATTTTTTGGAGGTCGGCAGGACTTACTTTGCGCGGGTCAGCGAGGAGTGCCAGCTGTTTTTTATAGTGATCGAGGCGCTTGATAATGGCGGCATTGGCAATGACGGACATTTGAATGGGCCGATTTTCTTCGGTCGTGCCAATCTGTTCGTTCACGATATTCTGCGACGTTTGAGCCAGTTTTTGAAAATAGCCGTAAATATCCGCCGTGCGGTGCAGCACGCCTGGTGCTCCGACGATTTGCCCAAATTGCTTCAACGGCGACGGGATTTTGGGGTCGTTGACCAAATCCAGCACCGACGATGGCAGAAAGCGTGGGTCAGTCGTAAATTCTTTGATTTTTTGGTTGTAAGGCTCGTCGATTTGCTGAGCCTGCCCCGTCAACGCGAGGGTACTCGCGCAAGCTCCCGACAGCAAGAAGCGAAAAAGTGATTTCATAGAGATATGACAAAAGGCGTTGTTTTATAGACGATTCCAGTTGATGAGTATATTCCAAACCATTGGAGCATCGTGAAGGTTGATGTAACGATGCAAAGGATTAAACGTAAACGCCACCAAACGACCTGCCCCCACAGGAACGTTGAAAATTCCCCCGTGACCCACGATGGTCTGCTCGTTTCTTACCATTCCCGAAAGCACATAAGGTTCTTCTTTCTTGGGTTTGGCAGGCACAGTCTCTTTCGCCGTTTTTCTGTCAGGCAACCCCATGATTGGGCCGTTGTATTCTTCATCTTCTTTCAATGATTTAGTGCCATATTGAAGCACCATCATATCACGATTGTACTTTTTGGTCTGCAACAATGGTGAAATACCCTTGAAAATCGGGAATACTTCAGGAAACCCGTATACAATTGGACTATCCGATTTGCGTACTTTAACGTTCACAATGGAGCCTGGATGGTAGAGCCCTGGCGTTTCTACTTTATCCAATTCACGAGTTAATCCAGTTTCAGCAATCATGGCAGAAGTGTTGTCCAAAGTCACCAATACTCCCCCTGCTTCCACAAACATTCTGAGCTCGTTCATGCCATCAAAGCCAGGCCCACCCGTCATGTCAGGAGTGGAATCAGGAAACCCGTGCGAAGGGAATTCGGGGGTTTTGGTATAAGGCAATGGCCCAAATTTTTTATCAATTTCGTGGATAAAATCACTGCCCGTACCGCGCATTTTTGGAATCACAATCACGTCGTATTTACTGCGTAAGTCACCCGCCTTCAAATCATCTTTTTCGATGGAAGTGTAAGGAATACCGCGTTGGTCAAAGGTAAAACGCACCCAACCTTCGTCTTGGGTATTAATCCAGCTATGGTAAATGGCCGTCCGTGGAAGAGTCACTTCGTGTTGTTTCACGTTGGCCGTCGCTTTGGTCGCGGTAAGGTCAAGTCCAAACTGCACTGTAATGTTTTTAGCCTGCTCGGGCGTAATTCCCTGCAACACTACCGACCCCGCCGCCAAGGTATCTTTTACCCCGCTCAGGCTCGTTTTGGCTTCCAGCACCATCGCTTTGCTCGATTTATTCTGCGCTTTTAGCCAATACAAGGCCGATAATACCGTATTTTGGGCTTTGTAATTGAGGACATAATCCGTCCCCTCTCCTTCCATTTTACCTGTGTATTTCACTTCCTGATTCACAAGTGTAAGGTCGCTTGCGGCATACGTGACGTTGTCAAGGGCTTTTACTTCAACTCCATTCAAGTACCCGAGTGTCCACGCAATATCGTCATACGATGGGTACTTAGTTTCTTTGGGATAGTTTTGCTTGGTCAGCAATGAGACTGCCAAGTTTCGGTAAGGCTGCTCCAATAACACCACATAATCACCCGAAGATGCTTTGTGAACCTCAATACCTTGCCCACGCAACTGATTGACCAAGTAGGCCGCCATAGTGGGGTCATTTTGTTTTTGGGGAATAGAGAACGCACGTGGCGATTCGGTTTTTCCTTTTTGGATAGCATTTACTCCTTTTTGGTAAAAATTGGTCAACAACAGCCGTCGGTTATTGGCAGCATAGGTCAAGCCCGCCAACACGCCTGCTTGCATGTAATTGATATTGTTTCGGTACGACCAATTCACTTTCTCGGTAGCGGGATTGGGCCGATACCATTCTTTACTCGTTACGGGGTCACCTGAGTATTTTTGGTTCGACAAATCGCGCACATAGGTAGTGGCACCTGCGTTGCCAAATGTCTCATAAAAACGTCCGATTGAGTTGTGATTGTTGGCAATAAAAAACGCGTAGCCAGGGTTCCATCCGTCATAAAAGGCCCACGTAAACACCCCTGGCAATCCCTGAGAGGCTAACGCTGTCATTTCGTGGTTGGCCATGGTCTGCCATTCGCCAATGGTGATTGGGTCAATAGCATCGTTGTACGGCCCTGTTCCCGTAGAAATATAAAGCAACGGCACCGACTCGTGCAAATCGAGCATCACCGTAGGGTGCCAATCATAGTAAATTTTGTACATGGCCTTGGTCAACGCCTGCGACGACTGTAAACCATCGCGATTGTTGTCGTGATAGGTATATTTTCCCCAATATGGCACGCGTGGAAAACCATCATCATAGTTTTTACGGTCTTTAGTATAGCGGTTGTACCAATCCACTTGTTTGTCCCAGCCATCGGGTTCCGATACGGGGTTAATCAACACAATGATGTTATCCCGAACCGCTTTAATGTCAGGCGTTTGGGCGGTGATTAAACGGTACGCTAACTCCATCACCATTTCGGGTGAACCCATTTCAGGCGAGTGAAGGCCGCAGTTGATGTAATACACCAATTTAGTATCCCCCAATACCTTTTCTAGCTCCGACGCGGGTAATTTGCGCGGGTCTGCCAGCAGCGAAAGTTGTTTTTGGTAGTGCGTCACCCGTTTCATAGCATCTTCGTTTCCGATGGCCACCAAGTGAATCGGGCGCCCTTCTTCGCTTGTTCCTACCTGTTGCATGGTCAGGTAAGGCGAACTTTGCGACAGTTTCTGAAAATAGCCATAAATGGCCGAGGTGTTGTGCAAAATCCCAGGCGCGCCCACAATCTCGCCAAAGTGTTTACGCGGTGAAGGCACTTTGGGGTCGTCGGGTAGGTTGAGTACCGATGAGGGCAAAAAACGCGGGTCGGTGGTGTACTCTTTGATTTTTTGGTTATACGCCTCGTCGATTTTCTGGGCATACGTCGTTGCCGAACAAAGAGCAATCGTAGAAACGGCAAGCGGTCTGAGTAGACGTTTGAGGTACATGAGTTAGTTTGATTAGGACAGATGAAGTAATGCAGGCATTAACAACCATTAAAGATGGCACTATAAATTACCTATTTCAAGTGGATACAAGATTTAATTTTCTATACCAAAGGATTCGCTATTTTTGGCAATTCAATTTCTTTCTTCAACCCTTCTATAGCCATGTTTAAACACCTATTGTGAGCCAGCCTTTTTGCTACCAATGCAGTCGTCATTGCCCAATCAAATGTGAACTTTGCCACCCACCCTACCCTCAGCCCAATTTTGGGGTATCAGCCAAGCCAATTATTGTATTGCTCATCAACGAACAATCGCTTTCGGACGCCGAAATGACCGCTACGGGCTTCAAAGCCCTCAAGTTAGGTAAAGTCATTGGTACCGAAACCTACCGTTGGATTATTTTTACGTCGGGCAAAGGGTTAGTCGACGGCTCGTTTTATCGTTTACCTTCGTGGGGATGTTATACGCTTGATGGCAAAAACATTGAGCAAGAAGACGTCACACCCGACATATACATCAAGCAAACGTTTAGCGACCGCCTCCCCAACTGCGCCCTCGAAGAGATTTTAAAAGACCTGAAGTAGAATTTCTGTTATCTTTGTTCACAATACTCTAAATTACAATCTATGCCAAGCTGGTACTTAGGAAAAATCAAATACCAACAAGAACAAGAAAACGGTGCCCTCAAGACTATTTCGGAAGCGTACCTTGTAGATGCGGTTTCGTACACCGACGCGGAAGCACGAATTTACCGCATCGTAGCCGACAACACACCTGATTTTCAAATAAGTAGCCTCACAAAAATGAAACTCTCCGATGTATTTCATTTTGAAGACGAAGGCGGAGAAAAATGGTTTAAATGCAAAACGTTTTACGTATCTATCGACGATAGTAGCGGCACCGCCAAAGAGAAAAAAATCGTCAGCTACATGCTTGTCAATGCCGATAGCCCCAAGCAAGCCATCGAGCGCATTGAGAAAAGTTTGGCGACGATGTTGATTCCTTACGAAATCACGGACGTGAATCTTACGCCCATTTTGGAAGTATATCCTTATTCTCCCGAAGACGAAGCCCAGCAAGTGCCTGCGGGTTTTCGCTCGCTCGCCGAAGTGATGGCAGAACGCGAAGCTGAGTAATAGAAAATTGAGGAGGCTATCCTTCTTGGATAGCCTCCTCAATTTTTAAGCAGGCAGAACAAGCGTTTTAAGGGCATGCGTTTGTTTTAATGTAATTCACTGACAACCAACACAATTAACAGATAACAATTAACCGCTCAGGTGGCCACATTTTTATCTTCTTCTTAATGTTTGCAAAGGAGGCATTACGGGCGTAGCGAAAGGCTTTACCTGCTTGCGGTACGCACCCGCGAAATCGAGGGCTAAGTTGGAGAGATAAACCATGCCTCGTTTAAAAACCAGATTGACAACCACAATATCTTCGTGCGGTACTTTGTCAAAGTGGGCGGGTAGCCATTTGGGCATGTCTTTGATAATCTCCGCGATTCGGGTCAATGTCACCTTTTCGCTTTTGCTAAACTGATGCAATACCACTATGCTATCGGCCTGTATTAATAATTCAAAGGTAAACATCGACGTCTCCGAGCCAAGGTGTAAATCTTTGAGTTTTGACCGCAGATACGCTTGAAAGGCATAATCTCCCCCTGGAAAAGTAGCGCCTTCCGAAAACGGGTAATAATCTATTTCTTGGCTCTCGTCATTGTAACAATGTCTTTCCTTCAACAAACCTGCCCAATACGTTTCTCGGCGTTTTAGTTCCCCGTTTTCGTGGTAAACACGCATTTCTCCCCACAGCTCATTGTTACGATAATCGGCAATCCAGTACAATTGCCTTGTTGGGTAATACCCCTTTGAGAACCCTTGACGAATGCCCGCTTGGTAGTCTTTGAAGTTGGTTTCAGTAAGCAAAACCCCTTGTTTATTGTACGTTTTAAGGGTAGCAAAGCGTTTTTTACGGTCGTGAAATATCAGTTCTTCATCGTGGTCAACAAATTCTTTCCGTTGAATCGTACGCCGCAACGAATCGAGTGAGAATGCTTCCACTGTTTGAGCAATCAATCCCAATAAAAAAAGCAATAAGGCGCTGATTTTCTTTGACATAGCTATATATTTAACAAGTTAATCAAAGTTAATTGCTTTCTTTATCAATATCAATACCCATCTACAACGGGCAGCGTAGCTTCACTTGCAGCTAGTCCAAGGCGCTTCTTCGCTTCTTCAAGCATGGCGACGGTAGCCGTAGCCCCAATTCTCGTTGCCCCCAAGGCTTTCATTTTGAGTAATTCATCCAAAGCCCGAATCCCACCAGCGGCTTTTACTTGAACTTCAGGAGTGGAATTTTTGCGCATCAAACGAACATCGGCTTCAGTTGCACCTTTGTAATTATAACTACCATCGGCTTGTTTGCTGTAGCCATAACCTGTCGAAGTTTTCACAAATTCAACGCCTAACGTACTGCAAATTTTACACAGTTTGATTTTGTATTTGTCTTTGGGAAGAAAGTCGTTTTCGAAGATAACCTTGAGAATGGCACCATGTTTGTGGCATTCTTTCAAAATAGCATAGATTTCTTTTTTAACGTAGCGCCAGTCTTCACTGAGTACTTTGCCCACGTTTACCACCATGTCGATTTCGGTGGCACCATCTTTACAGGCCTGTCGGGTTTCGGCTACTTTTACAGCAATGGTATTACCTCCATGAGGAAACCCTACCACGGTACACACGCCTACGTCACTTCCTTGTAGAAGTTCAACCGCACGTTTTACATAGTAAGGTTTTATACAAACGGTTGCAACGTCGTATTGACGTGCGAGTGTACAGCCTGCTTCTAATTCGGCATCGGTCAGATTCGGTTGTAGCAACGAATGGTCTATCATTTTGGCCAGTTCTGAGAGAGAAGTCAACATAGAATGAGCTAGTTAAAATAACGCGAACTTTTCAGGGAATTAGGTCAAAAAAAGGGTTTTACAGGCATAGAGAGAGAAAGAATTAGTATTTTGGAGTTACCAACCTTCAAAAACTAACCAATAT
>JALQYJ010000099.1 GCA_023254175.1 Runella sp.
GGTTGAACTGTATGGGCGGGGCGCTACCAGACTTTTAAAACCTTGGGCGTGCATGAGCGAACTCAGCGTAGGTGTCCTAGGTCTCCAGTAATCATAGTTTTTTTAATTCGATGGTTTTTTGGCGGTTCTTGTCAAATAAAATTATTCACACAAAGGTGCAGAGCTGCAAAAAATGGCCTGTGTGGGTAACTTTAGGGGCGCTTCGGAGTCAAAACCTAAAAATGCACCGCATGAACGGATTTTTACGCCTCTGGAACGACTTACTGGATTTATTTTACCCTACTACTTGCTGTGCCTGCGCAATGCCGTTGGTAGGAAACGAAGAATGCCTTTGTACTTCTTGCCGCCTGACGCTTCCTCGCTCGCAATCGCACGCAATTTCCAGCCCAGAACTTACCAACAAATTTGCGGGGAAAGTTGTCGTTTCTTTTGTCTATACTTTTTTGAAATTTGAAAAAGGTGGTAAAGTCCAACGCTTGCTTCACCAGTTGAAGTACAAAAATCGCCCCGAAGTAGGGCAAGTGGTTGGGCGGATTTACGGGGAAGAACTTCGAGCAGGAGCTGTCCAAACTCAGATTGATTTGCTATTGCCGATTCCTCTTCACCCGCGAAAAAAAGCACAACGGGGCTACAACCAAAGCGATATGTTTGCCGAAGGATTGTCGGAAACCTTGAGAGTTCCGTGGTCGGCGGAGGTACTGGCGAGGGCGCAGTTTACCTCCACCCAAACCCGAAAAACCCGCTTAGAACGCTTTGAAAACGTTTCGGGGATTTTTGAGGTAGTTCGTCCTTCGGAAGTAATTGGAAAGCGCGTTGCGATTGTGGACGATGTTGTCACCACGGGTTCAACGTTAGAATCGGCCGTGGCGACTTTGATGGAGGTCGGCGCCAAAGAGGTGTCGGTGATTACGATAGCGGCAGCGTATTGAGTTAATGGTTAACGATTGGGGGCTGCGCTGTTTCTTCTATTTTCTTGGAGAACCTTTCGCTGTTGTAAATCATACTTTTGGCCGCTGCTCAACAAAATAAAAGGCCCGTTGGAAGCGGTGTGGTCTTCGTTATTGTTGATTACGTGAGCAGCACCTTTACCGATTATCGTTTGGTAGTCATACACGGCCACGTACGATTTGCCAACGACTTCGAAGGTATCTTTTTGTACCAAAACGGCAGTGGATTCGTCTAAGCCAAGGCCAATCAAATCGGGCGATTGACGAATAAAATCCACTAAATCAAACTGACGATTTCGACGAAGTAAATGCTGGTCGATGGCCGAATTTTTGAGAAAACCCAGCCCTTGGGTATGGTCTCCGACCAAGATGTGGGGGCCTTTGGTATCGCCACGCCACAAAAACGACCCTTGAATACTCGCCCCCGCCGATGTCCCCGCAATGACCCCACCGCGCTCCAATACTTCGTTGAAGGCTTGGTGCGTGAGGGTATTGAGGTAAGAATCTGCAATGCGCCACTGACGTCCACCCACAAAAAACACGCCCGTCGCTTGGCGAAGTGATGCTACAAATGCCTCACTGTTGGCTTCTTTGAGGTTTTTAGTGTGGAGTAAGGTCACTTGTGAAGCGCCCGTTTGTTTTTTTATCAGTTCAACATGCGACGGACTCAAGGCGGCCGAATCTCCCGCGGCGGCGGTTACAACTACCAGCTTTGCTTTCTCTTTTCCCCCTGCCAATTCAATAAATTTAGCCCAAATTTCGGGCGGAATTGTGCCGCCACCAATGATGAGCAACGCGCCTTTTTCGGGGCCGTGGCGTGTGACGGTTTTTTCGTTGATGGCAATGGGTGTTTGGGCGATTAAAGAGAAAGTGAGGCTAGAGGCCAGAAGAGTGTATAAAAGGTGTTTCATTTTGAGTTGGTTAGAAACCTCTAACTTACAAAAAGCGAAGAAAATAAATGAAAAAAAGTTGCCTGAACTCTTCTTTCAGGCAACTAAAATACGTTATAGCGTATATCTAAGAGTGATTCCGTAGGTTTTTGGGTCGCCGATGATTCCTGCGTATTGCCCGTAGCTACCTGGGGCGGCTAATAATTGTTCGTAGTAGTTTTTGTTAGCCAAATTACGTCCCCAGAAGAAGATTGAGATACCATTGGAAGCTCTGAACCCAACGCGGCCATTGAATAAAGTATATGCGTCGATGTTCAAATACTGGGAAGGCGATGGGCTGGAGGAGAACGAAGAGCGGTAAAAACCATCCAATCCGAAGAAATAAATTCCTTTTAGACCAATAAGTGAACCTTTGGCGGTGGCTTCGCCGCCCAACGTAGCCGACCACTTAGAAATACCAGGTAGTTCTCCCCCTGAAATATCTTTAAATGCTTGCGGTCCCCCTACTTCTTCCAAAGGCACAGGGGCATTGGTGAATGAAATGTACTTGCCGTCGGTGTAAGCAAAGGCCGCGTTCAACGATAAGTGGCTATTGGCCCGAATGTTGCCGTCCAACTCAAAACCTTGTACGCGTACTTTTTCGGCATTGGCCAAGTAGCCACGGTTCACCCCAGGTTCAGGAGTTTGTACTTGGGTTTGGTAATCTTTAATATCGGTACGGTAAATGGTCAAGTTCAATACTGACGTAGCCGATGGACGAGTTTTGATACCTAACTCTTTGTGAGTAACAAATTCGGGTTTTACTTTGGCTAAAGCCAACAATATTTGTCCATTGGCGGTGGGTAATCCACCCACGTTGAGGCCTACAGGCTTGTAGCTCACGGAGTAAGTGGCAAAAGCGTTAATTTTTTTGTTGGCTTTGTACTGAAGTGATAACTGACCGGAGAAATTACCTTCCGATACCTCGGTGTCGAAAGCTTGGTTGGTGTAAACGGCGTTTTTGAGGGCGAGGAGGGAGGCGTCGGTTGTTTGCAATCCTCCGTAGGTTTCTCGTTTGTAATTAACGACTTTCTTATCGTAGTTGTACCGAATACCTGGTAGAAGGTGGAAACGGTCAGTGAGGGCAATATCTACTTGGCTGAAAACGGCTAAACTAGTGCTTTTGATACGGTTGGTGGTACGAATACCGAAGTTGTCAAACAGACCTGGAGTTTTCCAAAGGGCACTGGTAGAACTTTGGGCAAAACGCCACTGAGCCGAACCCGCTTCTTCGGTTTGAACAGGGTCAGATTTTAAATCTTGCCATAAACCAAACACTCCAATAACGCCACTGATTTTTGAAGAAATTTTTCCAGAATAGCGAATTTCTTGCGACCATTGGTCGTGTACAGAATTGCCAGCCGAGATAGTAAATACGGGCAAACCAATGTAATCACGGTCGTTGAGGGGCACCCACTTCCAGAATCGCCAAGCGGAAGTAGCCGTTAGGGTTCCGTTTCCTAATTTGATGTCGGCGTTAATGGAAGCCCCACCGAGTTTGTTGTCTGCTTTTGAAGGGGTATCGTGGTCAATAATGCGGTCGAAGGCGCTAGAGTAAGGTAATTTGTAGCCTAAATCAGCAATGATGGTATTGAATTGACGGTAAGCGGCGCGTTTTGTAGTGACGACGCCTGCTACAGGCCAGCCGTAGCCACTGGGTTTTTGGTCGGTGACATCACCAATGAGGGTAATTTTTACGTTTTCGGAAGGAGTATAAAGGAGTTGGGCTCTCCAGCCGAGGTTATTGATGTCGTTGATGTGGAGTTGCGTGCGTATATTGTAGATAGTTCCGTCGCGTTGGGTACCAGAAAAAGAAACGCGTGCTGCTAATTTTTTGCTGATGGGACCAGTTATGGATGCTTTTGCTTGAATGTAGCCGTAGTTACCGTAGCTGAGTTCAAAGCTGCCTCCTGGGTCAAAACTTGCCGTACGGCTTGAGATGTTGAAAGCTCCTGATGTTGTATTTTTTCCAAAAAGAGTTCCTTGAGGGCCGCGCAAAACTTCGACTTGCTCAATGTCAATGAAGTCAAGAGCAGTAGCGGCAGGGCGAGCATAATACACGCCATCGACGTAGTACCCGACGCCAGGGTCAATGCCATCATTGGTGAGACCATAGGTAGAACCGAGCCCGCGAATGTTGAGGGTGGTGTTGCGGGCGTTGGAGGCGTACAATTGAACGGTAGGAACAATTTCTTTCAAACGATTGACGTTGAAAGCCCCTGCATCCTCAACGGAAACACCACGAATGACGGAGATGGGAATGGGAATATCTTGGGCGATTTCTTGGCGACGCCGTGAAGAAACAACGACATCTTCGAGTTGGTTAGACCCCGCTTCCAATCGAATTTCGACTTTAGGTTCGTTGACAACAAGCTCACGCGTTTTGTAACCGAGGTAAGAGACAACGAGAGTAAACGGGAGTTTCTGCCCTGTGATGAGTCGGAACTCACCGTTGGCGTCGGTGGAAGCTCCGTTGGTAGTTCCTTTGATAGAAACCGAAGCGCCAATGAGCCGTTCGTTGGTGATGGCATCTAAGACAGTACCAGAAACAGTGGCATTAATAATGGGGGTGTTTTGGGCAAAAGTAGAAATTACTATAAATAGTAATCCTATCGAAAAAGATACTTTTGAAACGTGTTTCATAATCGTGGTGAATTAGTCGTTTAATTGGAATTTAATTTAAAATACTTTAACTCTATCGAATATATATAGAATTAGGTCTTATAAATGGCCAGAGGAAAGTCTCTGGCCATTGTTGCTGGTCGCAAAGGTCTAGTAGTGATTTGTTAAATCCAATTATTTTTTATAAAATATTTTTTAGATAGATTTTATATTTTAGTAAAAACACTTGATAATCAATTTTTTTACACAAAAAGAGGCGACTTTTCAGCCGCCTCTTTTTGTGTAAAAATCTAAAATTAACTACTATTTATTTCTACCTGTCGAAATCATGGCACAACGGAAGCCAATCATAGCAGTTGACGAATCTTGTGACAAGAAACGGCGAGTACCAGGCGATAACCAGTAAGCTACGTCATTCCATGAACCTCCTTTGTAAACGCGAAGCTTATCGTTGATGACCGAGTTGTAACCTTTTACGTCATAGCGTTTTTCTTCGTCCAAGTAACCATCACGACGCAATGGGTTTAAGTCTTTGAAGTCCATTGATGACAACGGACGATAAACGTCATATACCCATTCGTTTACGTTTCCAGCCATGTTGTACAAACCGAAATCGTTGGCAGGGTATTTGTAAACCTCTTCCGTGATAATGGCACCGTCATTTGACCTACCAGCAATACCCGCATAGTCACCTTTGGCACGCTTGAAGTTGGCCATCATTTCTCCTTTGTGTTTACCACGTGGGTTACGCAACGATGAGCCATCCCAAGGGTAAATACGTTGGTTCGACTGGTTCTCGTCGGCGTATTGAGTTCCGATCATTGCTTTCGCAGCGTATTCCCATTCGGCTTCGGTTGGAAGTCGGTAGTTCGGCAATACATAACCACTTTCTACGGTTGGGCGAGCACTTGACATCAAGGCTTCAGATTCGGCCATAGCCTGTCCTTTTTTCTTCTTCCCTAAGGATGCTTTTTTCGGTTTACCTGTTGCCTGTTTGGCGAGACTAGCATTTACGAAGTTGGTACGCCAAATCGAATAGTCGTTGGCTTGAACCCACGAAACACCCACTACCGGGTACATACGGAAACCAGGGTGACGGAAGTAGTACGTAACGTAAGAGTCGTTGAACGACAAAGGGTCGTACCAAACAGTTGTGTCAGGCAGTGTTCTAGCTACTACCTCAGCCGATGAGTCACGCTGTACATAATGAAGGTATTCTAAGTAGTTGAGGTTGGTAATCTCGGTCTCATCCATATAAAAAGACTGTACACTGACCGTACGCTCGCGGTTATCACGAGAGTTCATCACATCCTCTTCCAACGCCCCCATGGTAAAACGTCCACCTTCCACAAATACGAGGTTGGGGCCTACCACTTGCGATTTGTAAGGCATCACTGCAAAACCTTCGGGTTCGGCAGCAGTTGGAGCAGCACCTTTCTTCCCTTTTTTGGTTTTGCCGTTTTTAGTAGCAAAATCCACATTTGTTGCTGTACTTTTCTTGCCTGGATTGAGGCTTGAAGGGTGTTTCGACTTACAAGCACTGAACAGCATCGTGGCTGAGAGCACCCAAATCGCCGCTTTCATACTGAATTTGACCATTTAGATTAAATAGTTAATCGTTATTTATTATCCTTGTAATCTTCAAATACTACTTTATAATAGTAAATACGTATTTTTACTAACTTGGCAAAAATACGACTATTGCCTTAAAAGAACTAAAAAACCGTCGATTTGTTATTTATCAATAACTTTGCCAAACCTCAAATTTTTGATTTTCTTCTGTTTCGTTCAAATAACGAATCCTAAATTGGTCGTATTGTTAAAAGGAAAAAAGATTTTCATGAAAATACCTTTCATTTACTTTGATTTCCCTTGGCTATGAATGTTTCTTGCCTGCCTGTTCGCTTTTTTAACTGGCGGATGGACAATTAACCGATGACTAACAAGGCTATGGCGGCACTAATTGATATAGCATAAGTTGGTGCTTTTGAAAACAAGAGGATTCTAAAAGTAGTTTAGTATTGTAAAAATACAAAACGATGAAAACACGCATGAATAGCACAGGGGTAAAGATGCTACAGTTGCTTAACTGGGCCTTCTTTGCTGTGATGATAGCGGCCAATTACCTTGCTGTTACCTTGCCATTGAACCACAAAACGACGGGACAACTTTCTGACCAGTACCCTAATTTGTTTGTACCTGCGCCCATTACGTTTTCTATTTGGGGGATTATCTACTTGCTTATTTTTTGGTTTTGTATTAAGCAAAGCAAATCACTTTTTCAGAAAAATACCGATGAAGCAACGGCCGAGACAGTAAAGAAAATAGGCGTTGGGTTTATGGCAAGTTGTGTCTTGAATGCTTTTTGGATTTGTTTATGGCATTTTGAGTACGTTGGTTTCTCGGTTGTTGTGATGCTGTTATTGTTGGCACAGCTGATTCAAATTAACCGTAAAATTGATGTACTAACCCCCGTTTTGTCGCTGGGGAGTCGAGTATCATTAAAAGCGCCTTTTGGGGTTTATTTAGGGTGGATTTGTATTGCTACGATTGCCAATCTTACGGCTTTTTTTGTGAGCATGGGCTGGAATGGTGCCGAAGTTTCGTGGGCGAGCACGATGGTAGTAGTAGGGGCCATTATAACAGGGGTTGCGCTCAACATTTTGCGAAATGGCTACATGGCGCTTTCGGTTTTGTGGGCGTTTACGGGCATTCTTATTGCTCGATATAATTCAGCAGTGTACCATCGCATTTTGGTATGGGCAACGGTATTTTCAATGCTGCTCGTAGCGTTTGCACTAGTTATAGAATTAATCCGAGTGTTGTTTCGAAAAACAATTATCAAGCGATTGGTTCTGCAAGATGAGGTGCGTGTTTCGTAAGTGGAAAGAGCACGGTAAAGGTAGTACCTTTTTTTAATTCAGATTCTACTTCAACAGTTGCGTGGTGTGAGTGCAAAATAGTAAGTGTTGCAGCTAATCCTAATCCTAGGCCGTTGGTTTTGGACGTAAAATAGGGTTCAAATAGGCGGTTTAGGTTTTCGGGACTAATACCTGGGCCGTTGTCCTTCACTTGAACAAAACACTTTTCGTTGGTCACGTCGGTCGTAATGGTCAAGACACCCGTTTCGGAGGGCATGGCTTCGATGGCATTAATAACCAAGTTGAGCAACGCAATTTTTATTTTTGATTCATCTAATTCCAAAAAGCGCTCACTTCCAAACGCTTTGATTAGCGTGATTTTCTTCAAATTAATGCGGTCGATGGCTTCTGCTAACGTTGATTCCAAAATTTTATGAATAGAAACCTGTTTGAGTACCGTTTCTTGCGCTTTAAAAGAGTTAAGTAGTTCGGTGATTAATCCGTTGATACGATGGCTATTGCGCCGAATGATGTCCGTAAATAGCCGAAGTTCTTCGTCTACCAAATCGGGTTCAAGCTGGTCGAGTGATAAGTGAATATTGGTAAGTGGGTTTCTGACTTCGTGGGCCAAGGTACGAACAAGGCGTGCAGTAGAAGCGGCTTTTTCGGACAGCAAACGCTCACGTTCGAGCCGTTTTCGTGAAGTAATATCCTGAAGTACAATCATGGTATAGGGTTTGCCTTCGCTGTCGGTATGCTTGCTCATGTGGAGTGAGCAGGGGGTGCGTTCGTTGTTTTTTCGAAGTACAAGGGCATCAAAATGGTCAATCGATTCGCTGCGATGCTCCAATGCTTGAAGATAGCGTTCATAATCGGTACTCTCGACAAAAAGCCTCCGAAAATGGAGTTGTTTAATGTCGTTTTCGTTATATCCTAAAAGAGTGAGTGCTGCGGTATTGTAATAAAAAATGAAGTCGTTGGAACGTTTCAGCAATACGGCATCTTTCATGTGTTCGAAGATGCTTCGGAGGCGGGTTTCGCTTTCTCTCAAACGACGTATACTTTCGGCGCGTTCGAGCGAATAACGAATGCAGCGGTTTAGTTTTTCGGAATCTAACTCACTTTTAACAAGGTAATCCATTGCCCCAAGTCTCATTGCTTCCAAGTCGATGTGTTGGTCGTCTTTTCCAGTTAGTAGTACAATGGGACAACTTACGCCCCGTTCCAAGGCCATTTTGAGGAGGTCGATGCCCGTTTTAGCTCCTAACAAAAAGTCAAAGAAACACAAGTCAAAATTGTCTTCCTTCAGTTTTTTGATGCCTTCATTAAACGAATTAGCCCAAGTGATATCAAACGTTTTGTTGGGAATCTCTTTGAGATAATCAGAAGTTAAGAAAAAATCATCTTCGTCGTCGTCAACAATCAAGAGTTTTAGTGTTTGAAAAATCATCTTAAAGTTAGTTGATAATGAGTTGCTTGTTCGAAAAAATCAATTTACGGGTAAGAAAAATACAAATTCGGCTCCTTGGTTCTCTTCGCTAATGGCTTCGATGTAGCCTTGGTTTGTCTCTACAATTTTTTGACAAATGGCCAACCCAAGGCCCGTTCCTTCGTATTCGGAGCGACCATGTAAGCGCTGAAAAATACCAAAAATGCGCTGACTGTATTCAGGGTCGAAGCCAATGCCGTTGTCTTTGATTGAAAATTTATAGTACTGAAGTTTTGGATTGAGCAATAAGTTGTTTTTGGTTTCTTGGCTCGGAATGGCTTCGGCAGAAATTTGTATTAGAGGGGGAGCGTCTTTTTTGCTAAACTTTAGGGCGTTATCAATCAGGTTTTGAAATAGTTGTTGCATTTGTACGGGCTGAGCTTCTACGGTTGGTAATGTCGCCAAGGTGATAGTAGCTTGCTTTTCTTGCACTTTCAACTCAAGGTCATCCAACACCTGTTTAACTACCTCTTGTAACGAAACTTCTTTAGGGGCTTCCATTTGGCGAGATGCCCGCGAGTAAGTCAATAAACCATCGATGAGGTGGTTCATTCGTTGGGCGGCGTTGGTCATTCGTCCCAATAAAAACTGCCCATTTTCTCCTAACCTTTCTTGGTATTTCCTTTCAAGACGTTCTCCAAATGCAATAATTTTCCGTAAAGGCTCTTGTAAATCGTGAGAGGCAACGTAGGCAAATTGTTCCAACTCGTGGTTGCTTTTATTGACAGCTTCGAGTTGACGTTCGAGTTCGCGTTTATAAATTTCCAATTGCGTAACGTCAATACATACTCCTACGATTTTGCAAACGTTTCCTTGGTCGTCAAAATAACTTTTGGCGCGAATGGATATGTGCTTTAGAACGCCATTTGTATCAATTAGCCGATGGTTTAACTCATTGATGTGGTTTTGAGTGACCAGCAGTTCATCGGCAAAATGTTGAATGGCTTGGGCATCATCGAGGTAGCCAAATTGATTATAAAAACCTTCGGGGACGATATTGCCGGGGAAGTTGCGGGAATCTAAACCAAGAAGATGAAACATTCCTTCGGTCCAATGGAAACTCTGTTGCTCCAGCCGCCACTCCCAGCTACCAAACTTAAAGATTGATTCGGCTTCTTCCATCTGGGCGTGTTGGCGCTCGAGTGCTGATATTTGTTTGGCGAGTTCGTCTTCGTATTGTTTGGTGAGAGTAATGTCGGAAACTGTTCCGATAAGCGATAAATTGCTCCCCTCAAATAGTGCGTGGGTACGGAGCAATACTTGTTTTGGTATCCCGTGCGCGTTAATAATACGGTGCTCAATTTCGAAATACGAATCCTGAGCCGCTAGGTGTTCTGCAATTTGCTCTTGTACTGTTGCTTGGTCTTCTTCGGGAATGAGGCTAGAATAGGTTTGGATGGAAATCAGACCGTCGGGGTAATCTTGAGCAGATAGCCCCGTAATCTGAAATACACCGTTGCTCCAATAGACTTTGTTGTTTTTTGGATAATTATTGATGCCCCATGAGCCGAAACGAAGCGTATTTTCGGTGGCCTCAATGTGTTGTTGTTTTTTGTAGATTGAGTTAGCTTTTTGCTGGCTTTCAGTGACATCTTCAGCCGTAAGAATCAAAAAATGATTGCGTCCTTCTACGTCTTTTTTTAGAACCGTTCCTCGGTTACGAAGCGTGAGAATTTGGCCATTTTTATGACGAAAGGACATCATAAATTCCACTTTTTCACCAATTTGTAGGTTATTGAATCGCTCTGAGATGTTGAGGGCAAATGGTGTTCGGTCTTCCACTACCATGATTGGGTCAAAGGTGTCACCCATTTCATGAATGTCGTCGAGGGTATAGCCGAGCATTTCGGTGAGGCGGTCGCTAACAAAAGCCAGTTTCCTAGCTTTGAGGTCTAATACATAAATGAGATCTGGTAAAATACGGCAAAGTTGTTCGACCTGACTTCCAATTAAGTCGAGCTCGAACGTCTTTAAGGAGTTATTGTAAGCGGCAGCCATGTGGTTTTGTACTTAAAAACAGCTAAAAAGTCTAACGGTTTAAGTTGAGGTTTTTCATTTTATTGTAAAGGGTCTTTCGGTCGATTCCGAGGGTGGCGGCGGCTTTACTTTTGTTGAAATTTACTTGTTTTAAAACATTTAAAATCATCTCGTATTCTGCCTCAAGGGCTGCGGCTTTCAAATCAGTTTTATTGAACGCGATTTTGGAAGGTGCAGCTACAGGAGCGACATGGGTAGGTAGTTCTGTTGCTTGTGCCTGCGGTAAGTTGTTGGGAACTACAGGGGAAGCGGGCTCTAAGAAAAGTAGTCGGTTGTAATTTAATAACTCAAACGGCAAAGTGCGGGCTTCGATAATATTCCCCTCGCTCAAGAGCGTCGAACGCTTAATGACGTTGCGCATTTCTCGAAGGTTGCCCGGCCAAGGATATTCTTCAAAAGCCTGAATAACTTCCTGGGAAAAACCACGTACATTTTTTCCCAGCTCCTCGTTGGTTCGATCCAAAAAAAACTGTGCAAAAGTGATGAGGTCTTGTTTACGGTTGCGGAGTGGAGGAACGTCGATACTAAACTCGTTGAAACGATAGTATAAATCTTCTCGAAACTTGCCCTTACGAATGGTTTCGATGAGTCGTTCGTTGGAGGCCACAATGATGCGCACATCTACCTTAATTTCGCGGTTCCCGCCGATGCGTCGTACCTTACGTTCTTGCACCACTCTCAGCAAAGAAACTTGCACATCGTAGGGTAAGTTTCCGATTTCGTCCAAGAAGAGGGTTCCTCCATTGGCCATTTCAAAATGGCCGATTTTTTGCGTGATAGCACCCGTAAACGACCCTTTTTCGTGCCCAAATAACTCACTCGCTGCAAGGTCTCGCGAGATAGCCCCGCAGTCCATTGCTACAAAAGGGCCGTTGGCTCGCTTACTTCGACGGTGGATTTCGAGAGCGACGGCTTCTTTTCCCGAGCCACTTTCTCCGTAAATCAAGACACTATAATTAGTAGGAGCTACCAAATCAACCTGTTTGTACAAATACTGAGATTCCGGGCCATTTCCCAAAATATAAACAGGGGCATAGTGCCTTTTGTGTGAAAGGGCGCTGTGGTGGTGGGTTTCTTCTTCTGTAGTGGTAGCCGCAGTAGGAATAATATGGGGCGCTGGCTGGCTCAGTGCTTTTCTGATGGTTAATAGAATTTCGTCCGGAAAAAGCGGCTTGGTAATGTAGTCATAAGCCCCTTGCTTGATGACGTTGATGGCCACCTTGATGTCAGAATAGCCCGTTATGATAAGCACAGGTACGTACGAAAATTTCTCTTTGATTTGGGTAAGAATCGTAACGCCATCCATATCCCCAAGTTTGAAGTCGGTCAAAACAAGGTCAGGGCGGAAGTCGTCGAGGGTAGCCAAGCCCGTTACACCGTTGTGGGCAATTGCTACCTCAAACCCGTTTTTTGTTAAAAATCGGCGTAAGAGAAGGCAAATGTCGGTGTCGTCGTCGATGACTAAGATTTTTTGTGCCATAAAATACCAAAATTTAGGGGCAAACGCACAAGGTATGGTTTGTTGATTGATGTGTTTTTATAGTACTCGGCGCATCGTTGCCGACGGGATTCCAAGCAAATCTCGGTATTTAGCAATGGTTCTGCGGGCGAGTGGATACCCTTTGAGGGCTAAAATGTCAGTCAATTGGGTGTCGTTGAATGGTTGGTGTTTGTCTTCTTGTGAAACAATTTCTACCAAGGTCGATTGTATTTGGCGGTTGGAGACTTCCTCGCCCGTTTTGGTTTTTACGCCCTCGGTAAATAAGTCTTTTAAATGAATAATTCCAAATGGAGTTTGGGCATATTTACCACTGGTAGTTCGAGAGATGGTTGATACATCCATTTTGATGCGTTCGGCAATATCTCGCAACATCATTGGTCTTAAGTGACTAATATCTCCTGATTGGAAATACGTTTGTTGCAAATTGACAATGGCGCGCATGGTTTTGAGCATAGTTGTTTGGCGTTGTATAATGGCTTCAATTAGCCACTTGGCAGATGCCATTTTTGAACTAACATACTGAGCTACTAAACGCGAACTACCTACTCTTTGGGTGTATTTTTTGTTGATTTTTAGAACTGGGAGTCTGTGGGAGTTGAGTGCTACTTCAATGGCCTCATTTTCGACTGTGATGATGTACTCGGGCACAATTGTTTCTTTGAGAGGGCTAGAGGTAGTGGCACCGCCGTTTCGGATAGGATAGGGCTGGAGTGTACTTATAAGTGCCATGGCTTCTTTTAACTCTCGTTGGGTAAGCCCACTCATGCGCATGATTTTATCGTAGTTGCGGGTTGCTACTTCTTCAAAGAGGTCATCTACCAACCACGAGGCCACACCCGCCGTATTTCCTTTCTTGGGGGCTAGCTGCATCAAAAGGCAATCTTTTAAATCTTTTGCGCCCAACCCTATGGGAGCCGTTTGGCGCAGGCAATCAACCACAAATCTAATTTCGTCTTCTTCTACGAATTGCCCCATTATCAACGAAATATCATTGGTTAAGACACTTACTGACGAACATAAATAACCTTGGTCGGTCAGAGAATCGATTATAAAATCAGAGAATTGAAGCTGACGTTCAGAAAAAGGGAGTAAATGGAATTGTTGTTTCAAATCGCTTCGCCAGTCGTTTGCTTCTGCAATGACAGCAGCATAAATGCTGTCGCTATCGGAGGACACATCGTTGATGCGGGTTCGATAGTCAGGAAGATCGTCGTTATTAAATTCGTCCCAGTCCATATAGTCTTGAACAGGGTCGGTGGTCGGTGGGGTAGAAGAGAACTCAACGTCCTTGACATCTTCGTCTTGCTCCTCAGGGTGATGCTCTTCTAGGAGAGGGTTCTCTTCAAGTTCGTTTTTGATGTATTGCTCAAGTTCCATTAAATTCAGTTGTAAAAAGTTTAACAACTGAATTTGGGTGGGCGAAATTTTGAGTTTTTGTTTTTGAGATTGTAACAGGTTAAAAGCAGGTACGGCCATGGTGTGGTCTGAAATTTGTTCTGAAATGACGTACCAAAAAAATGTGCCTGAGGTATCTATTTTTAGCACTTTTTTAGGGAAAATAGGGTACTAGGAGGCGATTGATTCTAAAAGGTACTAATTTTTGGCGTATTTGGTTAAAGTGACGTGTAAAAACAAGAGCGCAGAAGGTCAAGGTATGGTTTTTGACTCAACTTTTGCCCATTTTGGGGAAATTGTTCTACAACTTATCGAGTACAAAAATGCTCAAATTGTACCGAATTGGTGTAGGTGTTTTGACGCACTACTGGCACGGTTTTTTATGGGTTTTTACGTATAGTGCTTATACAGTATTTATTTAGTACCGTGAGCAAACTCACTAAGCAAAAATAGGCCTTTGTAATTAATGATTGAATGCAATGAACAAGGTGAGTTTCGAAAAGGTCTATGAGAGGGCATTGATAATCGACGATGAGCTTGATACATGTCTATTATTAGGAATGCTTCTCAAAAAATATGGCATTGTTTCTATGCGGGCACATAGCCTTGCGGATGGGCTTGCCAAGTTGACGACGGAACAGCCTCAGTTGATTTTTTTGGATAATAACCTCCCTGACGGAACGGGCATTGATTATATAGAACAAGTGAGGCGACAAATGCCGCGGGCTAGACTAGTAATGATGACGGCAATGAGTGCTCTGCGCGAACAAGCGTTGGCTTTAGGCGCCGATGGTTTTGTAGAAAAGCCATTGGATGTGAAAAAAATAGCTAGTGTTTTGTAAAGAAATAAAATAGTCAGAGGCCATTTAAAAATTCTTCAATAACTTGCCACCGTAAGCTATGAAATTCATTACCCCATTGCTTTAAATGCTGCATCAATAGGGTCAGAGTAAATTATTAAGCTAAATTTCGATATCAAGTCCGTAGGGACTTTACTTAGTTGTATCACATCGACTGCAGGAATCAGCACTTTTTTTGCTCCACTATCGGCGGAAACTTGCATGTATTCCGACAAATTATCCGAGCCGATTATCGCCCCACCAATACTCATTGAGCCTAAAATCACCAATTGTGGCAATAGAGGTCTTTCTACAATGGCGGAGACAATAGACAGAAAAATTGCTAATTCCAGTCCTTTGGTGTTTCCAATACCGTTGAGGTCGGTCGCTTTCAGGTGAAACTCGAAATCGTTAAATTTAGCCGTTTGGGTAATTCTGTTGAGATTAGAACGTAAGTAGTTGACGGCTTCTTTTAGCTCTTCTTTGATGGCAGTGCCACCCCCAAATCCCGTATCACTGATTTTTCCGTTTCCGGACATTCGCTGTATGTCCAATCGAAAGAGACCTTTATGACCCGAAGCAGCATTTTTGCCAATGGTATAAACGGTTCCTGCGGGTAAATCTCCTTCCGGGATAAGCGATTTGCCGCCACTTTCTGGCACACTCACAAAATATTCTTCATTCTGCTCCAAATCTACGTAGCTGAAATGCACATCATAGAACTCCATTCCCCCAATTTTCTTCAATTGTTCTTTGACGCGTCTTCTGCCTACCATCGCATATTCCAGGCATTTACGGAGGTCTTCTTTGGTGTATTTCCCGTCAGGAAACAAAAGCTTTATCAAACCGCTTACGGTACGTTTGACCGCAATGGAATCCCGTTGGTTGAGGTCTTTTCCCAATCGGAAGTAGTGGCTGATGGCATCGGAAAAATTATACTTACGCAGCTCTCGTAAACATTCGGCGTAATAATCAGAAATGAATCCGTAGGCATTGGTAAAAAACTCTGGGCGCATTTTAGGAATTTCCCATCCCGGTAAATAGTGATGGAAGCGGTCAAAAAAGGCCGTATCAATCATGTCAGCGGGAAAAGGTGCCAGCAAATGACTCGTTTTTACCAGGTTTTCAACGGAACCGTTGATGTTTCCGACAAATACCATCGACGCATCGGCATTGATGCTTTCTTTGCCCCGACTGAACGAACCGTTAGCCATGAATCCTTTCATGATTTGGATACCGTCTTTGTCTTTCATGTTGATGCCCGCTACTTCATCAAAGGCTACTACATCCCACATACCCACCAAACCCACAGTGCGGGTGCTCATGTTATAAAATAGATTGGCAACTGTTGATTGTCCGCCAGAGATGAGAATGGAGTAAGGTGATATTTCGTCGTAAACGTACGATTTGCCCGTTCCTCGGGGACCTAATTCGCAGATATTGAAGTTTTTTTCGACAAAGGGAATCATCCGGGCCACTAAATGCCACTTGGCGTTTTCGTCCAGATTGACGGGTTCCATGCCTACGCTACGGCAAATGACGTCTATCCACTGGTCAAGTGTAAAATCCTTACGATGGTAAATGAAATCTGAAATGTCGGTTTCGGGCATTTGGATGGGTTTGAGCTCCACCATTTTGAAGGGAGAATCCTTCGAGTTTTCATCAAACCAATATTCCAGCGTAAGGATACACCAAATGCCTCCTGACAGCAGTTTTTCGTATTTGCGGATATAGGTATCGTCAATGATGACGTTGCGGAGATTGATATTGGACAACAGCCCTTCATAGCGGTCTGCTTTTTCGTTGAGCTTTACCGAGACTTTATCAATGATTTTAAATCGACCTTTCTCTTTTATTTTGGCTTTTACTTTTTCCGATTCGTCGGGACGGACGTAGTTTTCGGACAATATCTGCTTTACTTTTTGAATTCCCTCTTTGATTGTGGCCTCATCGTCGGTGGCGCAGTACATTCCCAATAAGTATTCCAATACGTACACCGGAACGTTTGCGCCTTCCTTGATTTGTTTGGTGAGGTCTTTGCGAACAACTTTACCCGCAAAGGATTGATTGAGTTTACTGTCTAAAAGATCCATAGCCGTCGATTAAAATTCGTCAAACTCGCTGCTGAAGGCAATAAGCATTCGATAGGTAATGCTTTTATAAGTTCTAAATTGATTAGTACCATCTATCTGTTCTTCCAATTTGAGGTATACGTCCTGCCCGTTGTACTTGGATGCCGCCGCTGTAAATAAGAAACTTTGCCTTTTTTCCCGGGCAGCAGCGTCCGTTTCTAGGCTGTTGAACAGCAAAGTAATCAAATCCGAAATAACTTGGCCTGTTTCTGTATAAAACCCTGCCTTTATTTGTCGTAGCTGTGTTTTACTTGTAACCGGTTGCTTTTGGTAAAAACTTACGATAAATGTATTACTCGTAATGTTAGAAGAACCACTTATAATGTCAATATCTACCTGTTCAATATCACTTTTACGTGCTTTGTTGATTTCCAGTACTGGTACCACAATTTCCTGCAAACTTGACCCTCCATGTACAAATCTGCTTCCTGCGCCCTGTATGCGCAGGCGATTGATGGATTTGGGAATCAAAACTTCCGTTTGATCGCCGAACCCCAACGCTTCACCGGTCCATTTTTGAACGGAATCATTGGGTACCAGATTTTTACCCAATACAAACCGTCGACTACTTTTATAAACGTGGCCGATGGGCGTAAAATCCGTGAAGTCGGTCGCATCCAGGCGATTGTGTTGATACAGATACCCATGATCGGCGGTAACAATCACGTTGGAGCCGTTCATGTTGCTGATGTGTTTGATGATTCTCAGCAGATAGTCAAACTCGGCTTTTGTGGCTTCAAATACTTTGTTTTCCGACTTCGTATCATCACCCATATTATCAATTTGATTGCTGTAAATGTATAACACATGGTAAGGCTTAATAAACTCCCGCCCTTCGGTGCTTGCTTTCATTTTCAGAAACTCTTCGGCGGCGATGGCGATGCTGCCTGCATAGCTCTTTTGCAGGACTTTGGTTCGGTTGGGCGTACCTTTTGTACTGACACCGTCGGCAAAAACAATTTCTGACTGGTCTTCAAAGGTAAGATGCGTATGGGGTAATAACGAAGCCATGCCCAGCTGTGTATAAGAAGGCAACGAGCCCAAAACGGCATTGAGCGTGGCTGTATAGCGGTCTTCTTGTACGATTAAGTCTCTTAGTTCGGCGGCAGATTCGTAACGCAAGGCATCGGAAATAATCACGAATACCCGATTGTCTTTCTTGATATAGGGCGCCACCCATTGTGGGTAGAATTGCTTTTGACTCTTGATTCGTTCTAAACTCCAGCGCGACATTCCTTCAAGGGCAGCTTGCCAGTTATCGCCCAGTTTGAGCAAAAACGAGTTGCCATAAGCCTTTTCAATCCGGTCGCTGAGTTCCTTAAGAATACCTTGGTGTTCAGCCTTCTCACTTTCAAAAATGTACTTACGGTAGAGATAATCAATTTTATACCACTGTTTCTCGTACTTAGCAAATCCTTCTTCGGGGCTTTGCATGGTCAGGTCCATTTTTCTAATTTCATCCAGAAACGCGGCGGCAAAACTGAGCGCATCGTAGAGATGGGAATAATCGCCGAAAAAGAATTTGACTCTTCTTCTGTCAATCCATTCCTGTAGGGTATGCGTGGGTAAAGTATGGTGAAGAATACGATCGCGAAGGGCAATGATGATTTTTTTGTCGATAACCGAATAGGTATCGGCTTCCAGCAAGTGCTCAATGGGCTGGTTTTGTACAAAAGCGTCTATGCTGAGGTCTCTTTCCAACATCAGGCTCCAATCATAAAATACCTGCCGGGCTTTGCTGTTTTCTTTCCAACGATTGACAAAAAGATAGGCTTCCTTGTTCAGCATGGGTTTGCCGATGGGCGTATTGCGCTCAAAATTGTCCTGTATGAGTTGCAGCAGCACATCTTTAATGCTGGGTTTGGGGGATTTGTACCCGTATTTTTTTTCGATGGTTTCCCATAAAAAACGGCTCAGTCCAAAGTTTTCAATGGCTTTGTAGTACGTTTCTTTGGCTTTGGCGGCTTCGGCAAACAGGGCGTAGAGTATTTTTTCCCATTCGGGTTCGGTGGCACAAACCACCGACAGCATTTTGAGGCGAATCAAACTCTCGCGATCGTCGGGTTCGAGGAGGGCTTTTAAGTCGCTGATGCGCTTTTGGAGAGTAAAAAATCCTTCGTGTTCCTGAATCAACGTTTTAAATTCCTGCGGCAGTTCGAGCTCCTGAAGGTACAGCGAAGCGGGCTCAGTGCGAAATTCGTAGTGCGACAGCAGCAAATCAAGCAACCAGTTTTCGTAGTCGGCGGGCTTTTCTTTGGGTTGATATAGCAAAAAACGTTGATGGGGCTGCTCCATCAATATTCTGTATTTTAGCGCAAACTCGTTGTTGGCAATGATGACTTTCTCTACCTCCGGCAGTTGGAGGCTTTCAAAGAGGTCGGTCATTTCGGCGTGGTCATCGTACCAAAATACCAGCCGATGCTGTTGGAAGAGTTTTTCCAAGGCGGCCTGTACTTTGTCGTTGATAGTGATTATATCGGGCATGGTTTAGTTGTCTTCTTGTTCGTGGATTACTTCCCAGTAACCGCCTTTGTCGGGACCAATTCTTTTTATCTTCCTTTGTTCTTTCAGTTGGGCTACTTGCTTTTTTACCCCTCTTTCACTGATGCCTATGGCCGTAGCAATTTCGGCGGTAGTCACTGTAGGCTGTTGTTTCATCAATTCTACTATTTTCAGTGAACTTTTCAGTGAACTTTTCAGTGAACTTTCTTCCACAGTGCCCTCTAACTTTTGTACGGGGCGCTTGAAGGTGACCGTAAACATGCCTTCCGTTTGGAAAGTGGGTTCGGGTAAATGAGCTTCGCGCATGGCCTCGCGCATACGGGGTATTCCAGAGGCAATACGCTCTACTAAGTGCATACGGGTAAATAACCCAAACACAAGCGGATTTCGAGACATGCTGCGGTGGCCAAAGTCTTTTACAAGACCCCACAATAATCCGCCGGGATTAGATACTTCCACGCGGTCGTCAAACATTTCAATGGTGATAACGGCTCCCTGCTCGTAATAATCACGGTGCGAGAGGGCATTGATGATGGCTTCTTTAAATACAGTAAGCGGAATTTCCCAAATCTCTTTGCGTGGCCCGGTGCCTTCAATCAGGTAGGCTACCTGAAGTTTGCTCTCCAACCACGCCATTGCCTGTTGATATTGTCGATAGAGCGGCCCGCCGAAGGTCTTATCGTCAATGATATGCACCTTGGTGATGCCCTTGAATAATACACAACGGACTACTGCTTGAAAAAAACGCTCTTCGGGTGCTTTGGCAAAAAACAAAATTCCGCCTCCTTTTATCGCCTCGTTGTCGTCAAACAGTTGCAGGTTGTGGAGAATCTGCGGGGTAGGGATGGAAGAACGTAAACGGGCTTCGGTGCGAAACTCTTGGAAGTTGTCTTCATCCAGTGCCGAATACAAATCAAAGGCAGGATGGGGGATGGTATCAAAATAAATACGGTCAGCCTGCTGAAAGAAATCCCGCATTTCTTCGGCTGTGGTTAATTTCTGGCTATTGGGACCCATACGAACATAAATAGCTCCCGAAAGTACGTAGGGTTTTTTAGGCCCAGAAGGTACTTCAATTACGCCAATGGTTTTTCCTTCTACCTCAACCACGGAAAGAGTACAATGCAATGACGGGCTGATGTCGCCGATACTGTTTTGAATGGCGGAGCGTTTGGCGTTATCTATGTGTACGCCTTTGATTTGGTTATGGTCATCTACTCCTAACAATAATACACCGCCTGCGGCATTGGCAAAGGCGCATATTTCTTCGGTGAGCTCCCTGATTTTGGAAGGAATACTCACTTTGAACTCGGCATGGTAGCCTTCTCCGTTGCCAACGAGCAGTTGTATGTCTTCGGCGGTTATCATGCGTCTTCTTCTTTCTCCAACCCTTTCAATGGGTGACAATAACTTATTAAGATTTCAGAATAGATTTTTTGAATCATTTTTTTGGATATAGATGTATGCTTTTCAGGTGATTAAAACCTGCTTAAATGCCCTTTTTATAAACTCCTTTTTTAGTTTCGCCTGTTTTTCTTTCC
>JALQYJ010000121.1 GCA_023254175.1 Runella sp.
GAACTGCGGACTTTAGGTTTGGAAGCTAATGTTTTACCACTAAACTAAACCCCCTCGGTAGGGATTCTGATCTTGATAAAAATTGCTTCGCCAGGTTTTCATAATTTCATTGTACCATAATTGTTTTACCAGGAAAGGCACTCACGGACTTTTTAAGCTCTATGCCTTAGCGTGACGGTCACGCTCATCTTTCGAAGCGCCTCGAGCCCCGATGCAGTGCTACCTCGTTACGGTCGATGCTGAGTGCCTTTCTTGGTAGCGGGGATCGGATTCGAACCGACGATGTCTTGCGTATGAAGCAAGTGAATTGACCACTATTCTACCCCGCGATAATAGGACGAGAGGCGGGGAGGGACGGCTCTATTTGCGTTTGGTCCGAGGACTACTTTGCGTTCGATCGCCAGTGAATTAAGTGTCACCCGCTTCGCCTATCGGCACCTGGTTCACGGCAAGACTGTTGAGTACAAGCTACCAGGGGCCAAGAGGCGGGTCAATCTATCTCGCAACAGATTGACCACCGATCTATTTTACCCTAATACGAGTTATTGCGATAGTGAAAGTCTAACGCCGATGCAGGAGTGCCGTACACAACCTGAATATACTCTAGTCCACAGCGGATTTGCTCACGCGCATCTACAGTCTTCGAGCAGTTTGCGTATTGTAACCCTGGCAGTCGCCAGGTGCTATCGAGGAACTGGGCGATGCCAAATGCGCTCGAGGGGTTCTGGGCAAAATTATTCCAGCTGCTTTCGCAGGACCACAACTCCAAAAGTGCGTCCCACTGTCCTCCCGTCCAGCCTTTAGCAGCTGCCATATCCCGACCGATCGTTGCGTTTTCCAATAATGGCGACTTCCATGATCTTTGAGCTGGTGAGCCACAAAAGACCCGTGCGGGAATCGTACTATCCACTTTGGTGCGTGGCGGATCGGGAACTGGTTGAGGAGTTACCTCTGGCGCAGGCGATACAGCTGTTTCAGCAGTTGGCTGTTCTGCGGGAGGAGTAGTTTCAGCAGGTATCGTAGCAGGTTCAGACTCAACAGGTGCCGATTGAACAATCTGAGCGTTACGATATTGCTCTGGTTTAACTGGTGACTCCATCGCGTAGGCGGTGGCTCCAGTGATTGCTATGGCCGTGAAGACCAATAGGGTGTCTTTGAGGATATTCTTCATATTTATTTGGCTGTAACGCGAACGTACACATGCCTCACAATAAGGAGTATACCACAGAAAACTGCTGCAATTCCGACTACCTTATCGTTTGTAAATGTTACCCATCCAGCGAGACTTGCGCCTGCTAGGACAATGATCGTGAGCGCGAATGGCTCAATTGCTGTTATGAATTTGTCTAACATTTGTTGCTCCTTTTTAGTTAGTACGTTTTCTATAGTAGCATACCATAGGCTCAATGTCAATACTTGGTTTTCACTTCTTTCGGTATCTCGCCGAGTTTCACCAACCATCTGATCGTATTTTTAAGCGCATTCCTGTCACTAGGAGTGGTCGAACAACTTATTATCCGTTTGTCGCCACGCATCACCCAGGTATGATTCCGAGTCTGCTCAAGGTGAAGTCCATAAGGTTTTATCACCTTGAGCAGTTCTCTGCTTTGACCAGTCCACTTAGGCACATTATTTCTTTCGTTTAGGTGCCTTTTTCTTCTTGGTGGCCGCAGGATCGCCGAATTTAAGCCGTACGAGCTGCGTAGGGGGCTGTTTGGTGATCGGGACGGGTTCATACTCATCTGACTCCAAAACAAGCAATATAGCGTCTCTACGAATGTCATACGCGCATCCAATGAGCTTCGCATCGGCTGGAACGCCTTCGATCAACTGTACTTGCTTTGCGAAACGTACGCCCGTGGTGAATAATGCCATCCACTCAACAGGGTTGATCATCATTACTTTTGTGCGCCGTGTAGCGACTTCTTCTTCTGGCACGATAGCGCCTACTGGTTCCTTACTCATCGAGATATACCTCCACTCGTGGGTTAGTTTTATCGTATCCACCAAATTGAATGACTATGCACTCGATATGGCTTGTATCATCGTCTTCAATGACTTCCGCTGCTGTCAACGCGTCCATGATAGTGCCAAGGGCATTATCGAGATCGTGACGGCGCTTATTATCATAGTAGACGACGATATTGATGTTGATCGGGTAGTCTGTGACCTGCAGGCCCCGAAACTGCTGTTTGAGCTGTATCAGGGCACTTTGTTGCCAGACTTTTACTGAATCGGCACTACGAAGGAACGGTTTGCCAGTGGCGCGGTTCACCGAAATTATCTTTCGGTTTTTCTGTGAGGGTACATTACCCGTTATTGTGAGCCGCATTGTGACAGTCCCTTGTAAGCCAAACTAAATTCGATTTGTCGAAGTACAGATCAGGAGCTTCGTTTCTTCCCTTGATGTGGTGAAGATCCATCTTGCTTGCTTCGCGTGCGATTCCGCACCTTGGTAGGCCGATCTTGTGATCCTGGCACTTTATCAGTCCCTCTTCGTCCTGATCGTTCAGGGCGGTCTGGTTTCGATACGCCTGCCACTTTTGCTGCATCGGGCCGACCTTCTTTAGTGGTGATCGTTTCAGGTTGCTTCTTTTTAACATGAATTCTAATCCTCTTCCCGAACAGTTTCGGTGGTGTCGTTTCGAATTTCAGTTTGTGCCTTGCGAGCGCGCCTTGCTTCTGCGGATCGGTGGGCTGCGTCGGTACTAATTTGCTTGAGTTTTTCGGGGTCCGTTGCTTTGAGCTTGCCAAAGTAACCAGGAGTCCCAAGACGAGCACCCATGCTACCAGCTCGCGAATGGAAATCGGGTCCATATTTCTCCTTCTTTGTCTGAGCGCCTTTTTTAGCGCCTTCACTGTTTCCTGCCATCATTTATTCCTTGTCGGGGTGGGATCGGTCAACTGATCGCTTAAAGCCCGCCATAGCGTTAGCATAATAAGTATCCCAGTCTTCCGTTATCATTTTTAATTCGGTCTTCTTAGCCCAGAGTGCATACAAGGATGCACGAAGCTCCTGAGAGGGTGATTGATTGCCTTGCGACGTGTCACCCTTCGGGATCTCTGAGCTTTTGATCGCATCGCCTTTGAATAAAAGATGGCCTGTTTTCTTTCGGTAACTGTCAATCTCGGCCATTTGCTCGGTCGATACTTCCAACTGTGTCTCAAAACTGAGTGTCACGGAATCATCGGCCTTGCGAGTTGCCTTTTTGAAAATTACTTCCAGGATTAACAGGCCCATCTATTATACCTCGTGCTTTCCTTTGAAAATATCAACCTGCTCTTCTTTGATGAGCATGATTATTGCTGCGATCCATAGGATCACGAGCAGGGCGTAGAACACCCCTCTGGTCA
>JALQYJ010000143.1 GCA_023254175.1 Runella sp.
GTTGCCCTTTTAGCATTTTGTTACCTTGTCGGCCAATTAGTCGGTGAATACCTCGGAAGTTGGTTGGGCGTAGAGGCCAATGTAGGGGGGGTAGGCTTTGCCATGCTATTGCTGATTGTCATCAACAGTTGGCTAGAAAAACAGGGAAAGCTGGATACTCTGACGCAATCGGGTATTCAGTTTTGGAATCAAATGTATATCCCTATTATTGTGGCGATGGCATCCATTCAAAACGTCAAACTCGCCGTTTCGAGTGGAGCAATAGCCTTGTTGGTAGGGGTGTTGCCAGTTGCCGTTTGTTACTTTATTATCCCTTATTTGACCAAAGCCTTTAAACCTTCAACTGAACAATAACATGGAAATCGTTCTCAAGTTTTTGGAAAAAAATGGGCTAGTTGTTGCATTTTTGGTGGTTGGGCTGATGATTTTGGTGGCTGATAGTGTATCCAAACGAGTGCTCAACAAAAAAGTGCCAACCCCAGCGATAGCCATCGTTTTGGGACTACTATTGGCTTACGTAGGAGGTACGATTTCGGGAGGGGAAAAGGGCATTGCCGACTTGAAACTCTTTGCCGGAATGGGTCACTTGGGAGGTTCTATGTTTCGCGATTTTGCGATTGTTTCCACAGCGTTTGGAGCGAGTATTTTACTGATGCGTAAATCGGGTATAGTAGGAGCTATTTCGTTGATAATAGGAATTGTCGTTGCTTTTTCTGTTGGGTTGAGTGTAGCTTGGGTCATGGGCTACCACGATGCAGTCAGCCTTACCACAATTGGGGCAGGTGCCTGTACGTATATCGTTGGGCCAGTGACGGGAGCTGCCATTGGAGCGAGTTCGGAAGTGATTGCGTTGAGCATCGCTACGGGCGTCGTAAAAGCGACAGTAGTAGCTATTGCCACTCCTTTACTCGCCAAGCGTATAGGCTTAGACAACCCGCACACAGCCATGGTATTTGGGGGAATTATGGGAACCAACGCGGGAGTGATGGCTGGTTTGGCCGCAACAGACCCCAAATTAGTGCCTTATGGCGCACTTACTGCTACTTTTTACACAGGTCTAGGATGTCTATTATGTCCTTCTATTTTTTATTTATTGATTAGAACCATTCTTGATTAACCACTTGATTTACCAATGAAAGACGCATTTATCATAGATGCCATTCGTACACCGATTGGTAGCTTTGGGGGCAGTTTGTCACCTGTAAGAGCCGATGATTTAGCGGCCTTACCCATCATTGAATTGATAAAAAGAAACCCGTTGATTCCAACGGAGGTGATTGAAGATGTCATTTTGGGTTGTCACAATCAAGCAGGGGAGGACAATCGTAACGTAGCTCGTATGGCTTTGCTTCTTGCGGGACTTCCCTACACAATTCCAGGTGAAACCGTCAACCGATTGTGTTCTTCTGGAATGTCGGCCGTAGTACACGCTAACCGCGCTATCAAAGCAGATGACGGTGAGGTGTTTATTGCTGGAGGAATAGAACACATGACGCGTGGACCTTGGGTGATTTCAAAAACTTCCAAACCTTTTGGGAACGATGCACAAATGTTTGATTCGAGCTTTGGCTGGCGTTTTGTAAACCCCAAAATGCAAAAAATGTACGGAACCGATGCCATGGGCGTAACGGCTGAAAACTTGGCTGAGATGTACAACATTAGCCGCGAAGACCAAGATTTGTTTGCGTTGCGTTCTCAACAAAAAGCAACAGCAGCTCAGCAAAATGGTAGATTGGCAGAAGAGATTATTTCTGTTGAAATGACCGACCGCAAAGGAAATGTAACGGTTTTTGACAAAGACGAATTTATCAAACCAAACACGACTCTGGAAGGGTTAGCCAAGTTAAAACCCGCTTTTAAAAAAGAAGGTGGAACGGTCACGGCGGGCAATGCTTCGGGCTTAAACGACGGGGCAGCAGCCATGTTTATTGCGTCGGAAGAAGCAGTTAAGAAGTATAATCTCAGCCCCAAAGCGCGAATTGTAAGTTCGGCAGTGGTGGGAGTAGAACCTCGAATTATGGGAATTGGCCCTGTAGGTGCTTCGCAAAAAGCCCTTCAAAAAGCGGGATTGACGCTCGATGATATGGCGGTAATTGAGTTTAACGAAGCGTTTGCAGCTCAATGTTTGGCCGTTTCGCGCAACCTCGGGTTAGCCGATGACGACGCTCGTATCAATCCCAATGGAGGAGCCATTGCCCTTGGGCATCCGCTTGGTATGTCGGGGACGCGTATTGTTCAAGCAGCCGTAAATCAGCTTGTTCGTGCTAATCAGCGTTATGCTTTGGCTTCCATGTGCGTAGGCGTCGGTATGGGTTATGCCGTGGTGATTGAGCGGGTGTAGAAATTACTAATCATAACAATCTGATTGATTCTGCATAACATAAAGCGTATTTCGCCTAACCACTTTTTGACTAATTGTTGGAAATTTGCACTATTCCAATAATTAGTCATTTTTGCTTTAAACCAATCTTCAAACCTATGGGGTTTTGTACTCGCTTGATTTAGAAACCTCATAGGTTTCAATCCATTTTTCATGACAAAAAAACAAGAACAAAATATCATTTTATTATTAGGAGCTTTACAGGGTATTGGGCCTTTTTCGACCGATATGTACTTGGCGGCTTTTCCTACCATTGCCCAAGAATTGAACGTATCCATTGCTGAAGTCGCTTATTCGATGAGTAGTTATTTCGTCGGAATTTGCTTAGGACAACTTCTCAATGGCCCTTTGATTGACCGTTTTGGACGTAAAACTCCTTTAATGTTGATGTTAGGTGTTTATATTGTCGCGAGTGTTGGGTGTTCGATGGTTGATACCGTTGAAGGGCTTATCGTATTACGTTTCTTTCAAGCCATTGGGGGAAGTATGGGTATGGTGGCCAACCGCGCCATTGTTCGAGATGTATTTCCAATCAACCGTTTGGCGCAAGTATTTTCAACCATGACGTTGGTGATGGGCATTGCTCCCATTATTGCACCCTCGGTGGGGGGATTTGTGGTGGTTGGTATGGGCTGGCGGGCTATCTTCTGGGTACTAGCAGGTTTTGCCGGTGTTGTTTTGGGTTTGGTCTATTTCTTTTTGCCCGAATCTCGCGGAAAAGACCGAAGCGTATCTCTCAAACCGAAAGCCGTTTTAACGGATTTTTATTCCATTTTGCAAAACCGCGCGTTTTTAGGTTTTACCCTAGTGGCTGCCATGAACACGGCGGGAATTTTTGCTTTTATCGCCAATGCGCCATTTGTTTATATGAAATTGCTTGGACTCAACGAACAGACCTTCGGCTGGGTATTTGGCCTAAACGCAGCCTTTTTTGTGGTTGGAAGCCAATTAAACCGCTGGTTGTTGAAGTATCACTCAAGCGAAACCATTGCCCAGCGAGGATTGTGGGTACAAGCTGTCATGGGGTTGGCCTTGGTGACTGTGGTGATATTATCTTACCTTTCCTTGGGCTCTTTGATGAGCCTGATAGCCGTTTATACCTTCTGTTTAGGAATGATTGGTTCAAACGCGATGGCCTTAGCTATTCGCCCTTTCTCTAAGAACGTAGGCTCCGCTACTGCATTGCTAGGAAGTTTTCAAATGGGAGCAGGGGCAGTTGCCTCAGCTATTTGCAGCTATTTTAATGATGGTACGGCGTTGCCTATGGTAAGTGTTATGGCAGGAGTGGCATTCATCGGGTTGTTAGGGTTGTGGTTTGGTACAAATCATACTCATAAATCAGATAAAAATGACGAAATTATTCTCGCGGGAGACCATTGATTTTCTGCTCAATGAAGTAATTGAAGTGGCGCAATTGCTTCAACAGGATTACTTCAACGCACACAGTTCCGAAACTTTTGCCATGACGTTGGATAGCGCAACGGAGATTAGTCAGCGCATCATGCAGGCCAACTATGGGCCATCTGACCGTACTCCCCCTGTGGTAGAAAACGGGAAAGTTTCGATACATGCAGGCATACATAATTTTATCAAAGCATATGCAGACTCGGGGCTGTTATCGGCTACTTTTCCTTTTGAATGGGGAGGACAGCAATTGCCCAAAACCGTGAATGCTGCCGTAGAATTTATTTGTATGTGCGGTCATAACAGTTTTATTATGTTTACTGACCTAATGGCGGGTTGTGCCAATTTGATTTTGACGTATGGTGATGAGGCTCAAAAACAACAGTTGTTACCCCAATTGCTTTCGGGACAATGGGCAGGGACGATGTGTTTGACCGAACCACAAGCCGGAAGTGCGTTGTCAGAAATCACGACAATGGCTGTACCACAAGCCGATGGAACGTACAAAATCAAAGGTCAAAAAATGTTTATTTCGGCAGGTGACCATGACGCAACCGAAAACATCATCCATCTCGTTTTGGCTAGAATCGAAGGTGCCCCGCGCGGAACCAAAGGAATTTCACTTTTTATTGTTCCAAAAAAGAAGCTAGCCCCCCCCCCATTGGGGGTGGGGGGGCTCAACGACGTTGTTTCCATTGGCCTAATTCATAAAATGGGTCAAAAAGCGACTCCAGCGTTGCATCTGGGGTTTGGGCAAGAAGATGATTGTGTAGGGTACTTGTTGGGGGAGGCCCATCAGGGACTACCGCAAATGTTTCAAATGATGAATGGCGCTCGTTTAGGGGTGGGACTGACGGGGATAGCCATTGCTTCTGCGGCTTATCATACCTCATTACAATACGCGCAAGAGCGCGTGCAGGGCAAAGGATTATCGACCAAATTAGCTGAAAAAGGGTCGGTGGCTATCCATCAGCATCCTGATGTTCGTAGAATGTTGTTGACCCAAAAAGTCATTACTGAAGGGACGTTAGCGTTCATCATGCAGTGTTATTACTACATGGATTTGCTTAAAGTTTGTCAAACCGAAGAGGAACGAATGAAATACGATGTCTTACTCGAACTACTTACGCCAGTGGCCAAAACCTACGGTGCCGAAATGGGAAATGTTTCGGTCAATCAGGGCTTGCAGGTGCTGGGGGGATATGGATACAGTGAGGATTTTACCTTGGAACAAATGGCGCGCGATGTGCGAATCATGAGCATTTATGAAGGGACAACGGGGATACAGTCACTGGCACTTTTGGGGAGACAAGTGATTAAAAATAAGGGATTTGTGTTGAAGGTTTGGA
>JALQYJ010000187.1 GCA_023254175.1 Runella sp.
GCCACCCGTGCAGCTTTCGGCCGTGGCCAAGGTTTCACCTCGTTCTTTCAATAAACGCCCGACGACCGTTTCCATTTCATCGTTGTCAAACCCAAAAACGAATTCTTGTATCAACGGAAGCACCTTATCTACCTGCGCTTGATTTTCGGCTTTGAGCTGGTTGGCATCGGTGCCTGTGGCCGTGAGACGTAATTTTACTTGGCCAAAGCTAGGTAAATAAGCTAGCCGAATGTGAGGTGGTAGAGCGTCTTCCCATGCTTCGATGCGTTCGGCTAAAAACGATTCACCAATTCCTACCGTCCGAATCATTTTGTGTTGAATGACGGGTGTTTCAAAAAAATCTTTGAGTTTGGGTAAAATAGCGTGGGTCATGAGGTTTTTCATCTCAAACGGAACCCCTGGCATCGAAATAAATACTTTGCCATTGCGCTCAAACCACATACCTGGTGCCGTTCCCCAGTAGTTAGCAATATACGTACAGGCTTTGGGCAAAGCAGCTTGCTGCCGATTGAGTTCGGTCATGGGGCGACCTCGTTTTACAAAAAATGACGTGATGATTTCCAAGGCATGCTCATTGATAACTAGTTCCGTATCAAAGTATTTGCACATCGTTGTCTTGGTAATATCGTCTTTAGTAGGCCCCAATCCTCCCGTAATTAGAATAACATCCGCCCTTGCTTCGGCTTCGGCCAATACCTCTAAAATGGCGGCTTCGGTATCGCCTACCGATGATTTTCGTATGGGGCGAATGCCAATATTGGTAAGTTCAGTGCCTATCCATTGGGTGTTGGTATCGGTAATTTGTCCAAACAATATTTCGTCGCCAATCGTGATTACTTCTGCTTTGACCATGAATTCTATTTTTTTTTCAAAGGTAGACAAAATTCTCTTTTGGTATGAACGTTCTACCAGTGCTTTAGGTTTGAAAATCTAAAGGGAAGAAAGGAGTTATCCCATCTAAAGATGTTCGTCCTAACGTTTGACCAATTAAAACCCACAATTTTTGCCCATGAAATCTATTGTAAGTGTGTGTACAGCCCTTGTTTTTTGCATCCAAGTGTATGCCCAAGAGCAGCCTAAGAAAAAAAGTACCTTTGGAAATTTGTTAAAAAAAGCCGAAACAGCCATCAATGACGCTACTAAGGGGGCTACCAATTTGACCAACGACGAGATTGTACAAGGACTCAAAGAAGCCCTGACGGTAGGTATCTCAAACGGCTCGGCCAAGGCATCGGCCGTCGATGGGTATTACAAAAATACGCTCATTCGGATTCCTTTTCCGCCAGAGATTCAGCGAGTAGAAACCACTCTGCGTAAAGCAGGTTTGGGGCGCGAAGTGGATGAGTTTTTGTTGTCGCTCAACCGTGCGGCCGAAGATGCGGCCAAAAAGTCAAAACCGATTTTCGTGAAGGCCATCACTTCGATGAGTATTCAGGATGCGTTGGGGATTTTGAAAGGAGACTCAACTGCGGCAACGAGTTATTTAAAACGGACTACCAACGCAGATTTGTATCAACAGTTTTATCCTGTGGTTGACAGTACCTTAAAACTCAATAATACGACTAAGTATTACGCTGATTTGATAAATGCGTACAATAAAATTCCGTTGGTTCAAAAAATTAACCCTGATTTGAAACAGTACGCTACCCAAAAAGCCGTTGATGGCCTTTACGTGTTGATTGCCCAAGAAGAGCGCAAAATCCGTAAAGACCCGTTGGCGCGCGCTACCGAATTGCTGAAAAAAGTATTTGGACAGCAGTAGGCAAGGGGTAAGTTACTAAGTAGGTAGACGAGAGATTGATAGTATTGTTATTTGATACTTTTTCAAAAAATCCACTCAATTTGGAGTGGATTTTTTGAAAAAGTAATTTCCAAGTAAAGCCTAACTAAAGCCTTTGAAATGTTTTACGACTCTTTTGGCAAAACTATCGGTTTATTATTGACGCCATGCTTAGGGCCTGAGTACCAGTACCTCCTACGCGCCCACGCAACAGGACGGTATAAAAACGACCCTTTATGGGAGAAAGAGTAAAGTTAGTTGGAGCTAGATTAGTAGTAGTGCCATTTACTCTAACCTGAAGCGGAAGAGCAGAGGCCCCCGTTGCTAGGGGAGTGATAGCGACAAAATCAGAGGCTTTCTTGTACGTAACATTAGAGATTAAATAATTGCCATTGAAACCAAGGTCATAGCCAGTAGTAGCGTTTACGACGGTATTGACAATCCGAATGTAGGCTTTTGAGGTATCAGAGGGAGTAAGTTTATCTTCTATCACTAAAGGCTCTAGTGAGGCTGTCGCCGCAGAACCCACCGCAAATACAGAGTAATATTTGTTGGTTTCTAATGGTACAGTTCCAGAAATGATTGAAGTTTGGGGAGTACTTCCACTAGCAGGAACTACGATCTCTACTTTGGCGCTTCCTGCATCAATGGTGGCGTAGTCGTTGGAGGGGTAAATGTTTCCGTACGTAATAACGCCTGGCGTGGCAGGAGCGACGGTAAGGACACCTGAAAACGGTCGATCATTTACTAGAATGCTGACACCAGGGCCATCCGACACCATATGATGGAATTTTACTCTAGCACCAGAGGCAGGAGTAACAATTGTCAACTGGTCATTGGATTCCCCAATACAGGCGAAAAGTCCAGCGCAAAGCGTGCCTGCAAGCAAAACGCTTTTTGTGATGAATTGAAATTTCTTCATTGTTTGTTTCTTTTGAGTTCGTAATCAGTTGAACAACAGCTACGATTAGGGCTGCATAAACCACATTTCTTTGGTATGATAATCGGCATTTAAGCCGCCAATTTTGTCCAAGGCTGCGCGATTCCAAACATACTCTGAGTTGAAACGAGGACGCAATCGATAGGCTAATTTGCCGTTATTGTCTGGGAACAGGTTAGTTCCTGTAGGAGCCACAAACCCTTTGAATACATCTGGACTGTATTTATAGCGGCGTAAGTCAACCCAGCTTTCCATGTGACCATGAACAAACATAGAAATGTATTTTTGGGTCATAATGTCACTCAGAGTCAATGCTGCTGAAGTTTGAGCAACAGCATTACTTTTAAGGTAGGCAGCGCGCTCCGACGTAAAAGCAGCACGCCCTGCTGCGTCTGTTGATGAAATGAGCGAAAATACCCAGTCTAAGTGTGCATTGATGCCTTTATTATAAGCCTCAAAAGCCATAGCTTTGTCTCCTTTGATAAACGCGGCTTCGGCTTTTACAAACTGCATTTCCCAATACGTAATAAGCGGGTGTGCGGTACCGTTATCAAAAATCGACTTGCCAGTGGCAGGCGTGGTGGCGGTGGGCTGCGATTGTCCCCAGAAATTAGCGACTCGATTAGTACGCCCTGCTATGTTGTTTGCATCGCCAAGTCCCACATTAACGCCTCTAAATACTTTATCATCGCTGGCAGTAAGCATTGCGGCCATGCGTGGGTCGATGGCACCGGGGAAAAGTGTACCATTGAATAGGCTAACTAGATAGCTGCTTTGGCGAAACGCATTCATGTTATTACGAAGCGGCCCCCAAAAGTTGGCATCGGTGGTGCTTGTACCCCCATGTGGGATGTAAAAATTGTCTGCATTACTACTAAAAGAGGCATCAACAAATTTGATAACCGCGTCGGGGTTGTACGATTTTTTGTTGCTAATGTGATTTGCGTTTCTTGCTAAGATTGCATTAACAAATTTAATCCACTTAGTACGGTCTCCTTTATAAACTAAATCGCCACGGCCAAGGGAAGCTGGAGATACCCCACCGTCGGTACGAGAAAGGTCAGCAAGTGCTTCTGTGCCAAGTCGAACCACTTCCTTGTACACATCTTCTTGTGAATCGTACTCAAATACGTAGCGATTTGGTTCCCAGGCCTGCTTCAAAATCATCTCACCGTTGGCGTCGGTGGTACTTTGCCATCCCCAGACGCGGAGAGCTTTGGCTACCCCCACGTAGTCCCATTGTTGTTTGGCTGTGGCGTCTTCAATGACCAAATCGACGTTTTTTCCGATTGACCAATAATGCGACCGCCACATTTCTCCTCCGTTATCACTTCCTGCAATATAGCCATGCCGGTCCCAGGCATTTCCAGCGGCAGTAGCTAGCCAGTATTGGCAATATTGACCTGTAAAACGTCCGTCAAAAGCCTCTGCTCGTGACATTTGGCTAATCATGGGAGGAAGTAAGGCAAAACCCTGAGAAACCTGGGGGAAGCTTGGGTCAAAATTTACGTCCAGGTATTTTTCACAACTTGTCAGGCCGATTCCTAATAGAGTGACAAGCGAAATAATTTTTATCTTCTTCATTTTAAAGTCTATTTTTAAAATCTCAGTGAATCTCGCTAAAAAGAAAAATTCAAACCTGCGGTGATGGTACGTGGCAAAGCCAATGTTCCATAATCAAAACCACGTGCACCGATACCCAAAGTACCCGCACTTGTGCCGTTAACGTCAGGGTCGGCACCTGTATAGTTGGTTAAAAGAAACAGTTCATTGCCAGAAACAAAGACACTTCCTGAACGGAATATTTTCTGTTTGTCTAAAATAGATTGAGGGAAGCTGTAGCGAAGCGTAATGTCACGCAAACGAACCCAGTTGATGTCTTTTTCTACAAAGCTTTCTTCTGTAAAGGCTCCATAAAAATCCGAACGGAATTGAGGAGTAACCTGAATGGTATTAGGAGTGGGAGAGTCGCTTTCTTCGCGTCCGTCACGTAATACCCCTTTGAATACATACGGGTTGCTACGGTCGAGAACGCGCGTAGAAAGACCGTTGCGGAACATGTACATTTCATTTCCGTTGAAAACATCGCCCCCTTTACGAATGTCTAACAATACTGAAAGCGACCAATCTCTGTAGCGAATTGTATTTTGGAAACCAAGCATAAAGTCAGGGTTACGGTCGCCAATGGGTAGAAAAACTGGGTTTGAAATTGGAAGACCTGTACTAGGGCTTACCAGAATGTCGCCGCGTTTGTTACGTAAGTAGCTGTAACCCGCTAATGCGGTTGTTTTGCCTTCGCCTCTGGTCGAAACATACGATAAGTTAGGGTAGAAAGACATTTGATTAGGGGCCATCGCACTTGCTCGAACGTTTCCGTATAGCCAAGTATCTGAGTTATAATATTCAGACACCTGACCTGGTAAGCTAACGACTTCGTTTTGGAGACGAGTAAAGTTGAGATTCATGTCCCACTGAAGATTCTTAGCTTTTATTGGAGTGATATTCAATTGTGCTTCAAGACCGCTGTTTCGGATTTCACCGCCATTTAATAATCCAAAAATAAACCCTGTACCATAGCTTAATCGCTGAGTGGTGATTTGGTCGAAATTACTTTTGTTGAAATAAGTCACATCCAAACCTATTCGATTTTTGAAGAAACGCAACTCTAAACCTGTCTCAAAACTTCGGCCACGTTCAGGGCGCAGATTTTCATTGCCGCCATAGAAGTCATACAAAAAGCCCCCCCCTGTGGTAGTTTGTGGCACAAGGCGAGGGCGAGTACGGTAAGGAGTGGCATCATTCCCTACTTCTGCATAAGCAAAACGTGCTTTCCCGTAGCTCAAAATTTGTTGCTGCTCAAACGCTGGAAGTTCGGTGAAAACAAATCCTAAACTTACTGAAGGATAAAAGAAGGAATTGTTCTGAACAGGCAAGGTAGATGACCAGTCATTACGACCCGTCACTGTCAAATACAACATGTCGGCATAGCTCAAGTTGAGCGAACCCAGTACACTCACCAAACGACGCTGCACAAGGGTAGCTTTGTTTCGTTGGGTACTGTTCAAGGTATTGTTGACACTATTAAAGTCTGGTAGATAAAGTTGTTCTCCGTAAATAGCGGCAGTTTCGTAGCGGCGGTCATCCACAGTTGTACCTACCATTAGCGATGTTTTTAGCTTTCCAAAGTCTTTTTTGGCCGTTGCACGAAAGTTTCCGTTGAGCAATTGACTATTTTCCGTGGCATTATCTACAAAGCCTTTTGCGGTAATACCCGCGTTTGATTCGGGATGTTGGAAACGATTATAGCGTGTTGAAAAAATATCGGCTCCCAAAATTCCTGCAAGAGATAGCCAAGGGGTTACGTTGTAATCCAATTGAATATTACCGACAGTACGGTTAATACGATTACTATTTATGTTTTTATAAACATTGAAGAAAGGATTATCTAAGTCGTTTGCATCTTCTCCAAACGTACGAAAGCGTCGGCCATCTGCTGTAAGGTACTGGCGTGCATCCAGATAAAACGGGAAAGCCAACATTCCAATGAGAAAACCTTGTGAACTGCGAAGTGGCTGGAAGTTATTAGTTCCGATGTAGTTAAAAGAAGTAGTTGCTTTTAAATTTTTGGTGATTTGCCCAACTCCCGTCAAACGTATGTTAATCTGGTCCATTTTGTTGGTAGGCACTACCCCTTTGTCAGAAATATACGAGGTGGACAAACGATACGTGGCTTTTTCACTTCCACCTTCCACCGTGATATTATGGGATTGACGAAGACCTTGCTGGAAAAAGTTGTCAACATTGTCATAAACTTTGCCTCCACCTTCGCCAATTTGCGTTACTGCATCTCCAAAATACGAGAAGTTGTTGGGGTTAAAGACGCCATTAAAGCCTCGACCGTAGGTGGTTTGGCTTTCAGGAAAACGATAAACGTCACGGACACTCAATGAGCCATTGTAAGTGATTTTCCCGCGCCCTGTGCTCCCTTTTTTTGTAGTGATAACAATGGCGCCATTGGCAGCTTCGATACCGTACAAGGCCGCTGCTTCAGGTCCCTTTAAGATGGTGACAGTTTCGATATCGTTTGGGTTGATGTCAGCAGCCCTGTTTTGATAGTCCATGTCGCGATTTGGGCGATCAGTAACGAGGGCACCTTGGCCAAAGGTATTGTTTGAAATAGGAAGCCCATCAACAACATAAAGGGGTTGGTTACTATTTCCGATAGAACCCGCGCCACGCAATTGAATAACGGCTGAGCCACCCGCAGTTCCACTCGTGGGAGTCATTTGAAGACCAGCAACTCTCCCTTGGAGTCCTATCATGAAGTTGTCGCGCTGAGAGTCTAATAAATCTTGACCTTTTACTTCTTGTACCGCATAGCCCA
This sequence comes from Runella sp., assembly GCA_023254175.1. GTDB lineage: Bacteria > Bacteroidota > Bacteroidia > Cytophagales > Spirosomataceae > Runella. Next base: position 7,105 of record JALQYJ010000187.1, read on the forward strand.
ATGCTCGTTTTTCTTGTTTTACTCCTAGAGCAGTGACTACTACTTCATTGAGGATGTTTTCGTCGTTTTCGAGTGAAATTGTAAGGTTAGTGTTATTGCCTAATTTAACTTCCTGACGTAAATAACCAATGTAACTAAAGATAAGAGTTGCATTAGTGGGAGCATTAACTTTAAAAGTACCGTTTGCATCGGTTGTGGTACCTTTTGAAGTGCCTTTGATAACGATACTTACACCAGGGAGTATGCTGTTATCAGCAGCACTCACCACTTTTCCAGAGATGACTCGGTCTTGCGCCCAAAGCGATAGACTTACGCCAAAACTTACCAGAAAAGTAAGACTTCGAAGAAGAAGTTTTTCCATAGTTGGTCAATTTGGTTGTTAGAGTGTTAAATGGATGATTTGTAAACTGTGATTTACTTCAAAAAAACGGAATAACGCTCGTATTTGCAATGATTTGCTGAATAAAATTGCGTGAGTATGCGGTTTATGAGTTTAATTGTGCGTATTTGTGCGGATTTTTGTATGAGTGCTTACACCTGTGTACATTCGCGTTAAATGTTCTTACTTTTGGAATAAAAATTTGCATTTATTATGTCTGTAACCATTGCCCCAATTCAGGAGAGCCTGCCAGCGTATTTTAGCGCACATCACTACTCAAAAGTGGTTGTTATTGCCGATACGCATACCAAAAAATATTGCTATTCGAAAATTAAGCCACTTTTACCAAAGCACGAACTTATCGTGGTACCTGCAGGTGAGCAGCACAAAACGTTGGCCACTTGTGAGAAAATTTGGGGAGATATGACCAAAGCACAGCTTGACCGTCATGCGGTGGTTTTTAACTTGGGGGGGGGCGTAATTGGGGACATGGGTGGATTTTGTGCTGCTACTTATAAAAGAGGAATTGATTTTGTGCAAATCCCAACTACCCTCTTATCGCAAGTAGATGCTAGTGTAGGTGGAAAGCTGGGTATCGACTTCCATGGGTTCAAAAACCATTTAGGGGTTTTTACCCAACCAAAAAAGGTGTTGATTGACGCATCCTTTTTGGAAACACTTCCGTGTATAGAATTGCGCTCTGGATTTGCGGAAATTGTGAAACATTGCTTGATTGCGGATGCTGGAAAGTGGGAGGAAATTAGAAAAAAAGACTTTGAACAACAAAATTGGATTGATTTAATAGCGCACTCGGTCGAAATCAAGAAAAAAGTGGTTACTACAGACCCCACAGAAAAAGGGTTGCGTAAAATCTTGAATTTTGGTCATACCGTCGGCCATGCTGTTGAAACCTACTTTTTGAGCAAAGCCCCCAAAGAGAGGTTATTGCATGGTGAAGCAATAGCGGCAGGGATGGTGATGGAAACCTACCTTGCTTACCGTAAAAAAATGGTGGATTTGCAAACACTAGAGCAGGTAGAAGAGTTTATATTTTCAGTGTTTGGTAAAGTAGCATTGCACCTTTCGGATGTACCGACGGTCATTGCCTTAGCGCAGCAAGACAAAAAGAATCGAGGAGGAGAGCTGCGTTTTTCACTGCTAGATGGAATCGGAACTTGTGCGTACGATGTGAAAGTGACACCCGCCGAAATCCAGCAAGCCGTCGCCTATTATGTAGGTTAAATTTGGAAGATGGCAACTTTAGCAGTAAAAAATTTGCTTTTATAGAAAATTTCGTATTTTTAATCAAATATTCTCATAACACCCAAAACCGCGAACTATCTATGAAGCTTGTCAGACTTTTACTGCTTGGATGTGCTGTTGTTATAGGGGCAGCAAGTTGCAACACGAGTCGGAAAATTTTTGTTGAACACGATTACAGTTATGAAACCAATTTCAAGGAATACAGTACTTATGCTTTCTTGGAATGTGAACGTGATACAGGTAACGTGTGTACAGAAGTGTATAATGCTATTCACCGACAGATGCAAGCTCGCGGATACCGTTTAACTACCAATAAGCCTTCTTTATTGGTTAATTACGGTATTTTTTATGATAACTTGCGTTATCAAGGATACATGCAGCCCGTTATCAAAAACTGGGTGGATACCGAAGACGATTCTTTTAAATACGAGCCTATTCGCTATTCGTTGGATAAAGGCACAATTATCGTTTCGTTGATTGATGCCGATACCGACCAAGTAGTTTGGCGGGGGTATGCAGCAGGTATCTTTAAAAATCCAAATGCAGCCAACAACTATTACCGAAACGTGGTTCGGACTATCTTTGACCAATATCCTTTGTTTGCCTCGGGTTACGACCCACGAAATGGCGGGGCAAGTAGTGGACGTTAAATCTTAGAGAAATCACATAAAAAAAGCGGAGGACGGTAAAAATTTATCGTCTTTCACTTTTTTTTCGAATTATTGCTTTGTTGTAATCGTATGTGTGTTAAAACAACGTTCCGATAATTGAAAACTTTTTTTTATCAGTAAGTGATAATTGCTGTGAACCAGAAATTTCGTAAGTTTTAATTAACCAAACTCCCTCAGGTCGCATTCCGCACGTTAAGCGAAGTAGCTTTTCCGAATCGTAAAGTTTGTTTTCTTCTTTTAAAACGACCTCAATAAGCGAGGGCATTTGGGTTTTATCATCAAAAGTTACTTTCAATGATTGTACGGGCCAATTTTCTCCTTTTTTGAGGGTATAGAAATTAGTTCTTGGTGTAGGTTGAGTAGTTGCGTAGCTGATTTGTGAAGCTTGTTTATTGATGTCAGCCTGTACAAAAAGGTCAAGTTCTTTCGACCAATTTATTTCATTGGTTTGTCTTGAATCGCTTTCGTTATCCAGCACCATTTTTTTCTCAATGGTAGGTTTTCGCTTGTTCAACTCACGAATTTGAGTTTCGATGAAGCCTTTTAAGTCGAAATAAGATTTGACTTGATTGCTATCGGTTTGGGGCTGACAGGCAGCAAGGGTAGTGAGTGTAATGAAAAAATAAAAAAGTGATTTCATGGCTCAATAACCCTTACTACCCATAAAAAGTTCGCTATTAAAGCAAGCTCGTACCAGACATTTCGGCAGGCTGTGCTACGCCTAATAGGTCGAGAATTGTTGGTGCGATGTCAGCTAGCTTACCGTCTTTTGGCTTGCCTTTGTATTCATTACCTACAAAAACGCACGGCACTAGGTTGGTGCTGTGAGCGGTATTTGGAGTTCCGTCGTCGTTTCTCATGTAGTCTGAGTTGCCGTGGTCAGCAATGATGATAGAAGTATACCCATGTGCCAACCCTGCGGTCGCAACTGCCTCGGTACATTGGTCTACAGTTTCGCAGGCTTTAATTACGGCTTCAAAAACGCCTGTGTGGCCTACCATATCGGGGTTGGCAAAGTTGAGGCAAATAAAATCTGCCGATTCTGCCTCGATTTCAGGAAGAATAGCATTCCGAATGTCGAAGGCGGCCATTTCTGGTTTCAAGTCGTAGGTTTTTACGTCTTTAGGAGAAGGACATAAGAGGCGTTTTTCACCCTCAAAAGGTACTTCACGACCACCCGAGAAGAAGAAAGTTACGTGTGGGTACTTTTCTGTTTCGGCAATTCGGATTTGGGTTTTGCCCGCACTTTCAAGTACTTCACCTAACGTATTTTTGAGATTATCTTTGTCATAAATCACTTTTACCCCTACAAACGCATCGTCGTAGTTGGTCATCGTGAGGTAGTACAAATTTAATTTTTTGGTTCCCTGCTCAGGAAAATCTTGTTGTGTAAGCATTTCCGTGATTTCGCGGCCACGGTCAGTACGGAAGTTGAAACACAGTACAACATCGCCCTCTGCAATGGTAGCAACAGGCGCACCGGCTTCATCCACTACAACAATTGGTTCAATAAACTCATCGGTTACTCCAGCTTCGTAGGAAGCCTCAATCGCCGATACGATTTGACTATCAACCACCGATTGCTGCCCCGTACCGTTCACCATCACGTTGTAGGCTTTAGCTACACGTTCCCAGCGCTTATCGCGGTCCATGGCGTAAAAACGACCCGTTACACTAGCAATTTTACCCGTTGAAGATGCCAAAGAAGCTTGCAAATTAGTAATGAAACCTGCGCCACTTTTGGGGTCACAGTCACGGCCATCTGTGAAGGCGTGAACAAAAACGTCTTTAAGACCAAATTCGTTGGCAGCTTTGCAAAGACCTTTTACGTGGTCGATGTGAGAGTGAACCCCACCGTCAGAAACCAACCCAATAAAATGGACTTTCTTTTGATTTGTTTTGGCGTATTCAAAAGCCGCAACGAGGGTAGGCTCATTGGCGATCGAACCTGTTTCAACGGCCAAATTGATTTTTACCAGGTCTTGGTACACAATGCGACCCGCTCCGAGGTTAGTATGGCCTACCTCTGAGTTCCCCATTTGCCCATCGGGAAGCCCAACGGCCAGCCCACTTGCTTCGAGTTTGCTATGAGGATATTGTTGGAGGATTCGGTCGTAGAAAGGCGTATTGGCCGTAATGATAGCTGAACGGTTTTCTTCGCCATTTTTAGCGATACCCCAGCCATCCATGATAATTAAAATTACTTTTTGACTCATTGTAGGTTCTATTTTTACACTAAGTTATGTTCCTTTATTAAGTACTCCAAAAAACGTTCCCCGCAGCGATTGACAATTTGATACACCTCTTCAAACGCCGACATATCGTCGTAGTACGGGTCAGGAACGTTGGGAGAATCGGCTTGTTCGTCAAAATCACGGTACAAAAATACCCGCCCTTCTTCGGGATAAAAGCCCGTTGAACGGTAACTTTGAGTTTGGATATTTTCTAAATTTGATTCATCCATGGCAACGATGTAGTCAAAATTGGCGAAATCATCGCTCGAAAGTTTGCGTGCATGATGAGTGAGAGTGATACGATAGTCGGATGCTACTCGTCGTGAGCGGCGGTCGGGTAAGGCTCCTACGTGATAGCCATGCGTACCTGCCGAATCACAGGTGATATAATCTGAAAGCCCTTTTTGGGCGACGAGGTCACGGAATGTGCCCTCAGCGAGGGGAGAGCGGCAAATATTGCCTAAACAAACGAAAAGAACTTGAATTTTCAATGGATCAAGTGGGCAAATTATTTTTCAAATGGTTCACCATTTTTATCTACTAACACAAATACATCCTCACTTTCTTTTTTCATGAAATACTTTTCTCGGGCGTATTTTTCCATGAGCTTGTCAGTACCAAGTGTGGTAGCTTGTTCTTTTTTTAGTAGCTCAATTTGCTCTTCGTAATATTCTTTTTGTGACTCCAATTCTTTAAGCTCCAGCCAATTACCGATTTGGTCGGGAATGCTGTTAAGTTCAAAAAACGTCAACCAGACTAATAATCCTATTGAAGTAGCCAAATAAAAGTTTCTAAGAAAACGAAAACGTTGGAAAAACTGCATAAAGTGTGGAAGATTGGAGGTGACACCTGTGAGATGCAGAGAGAGAATGTCGAGGTTCGAATGTAGAGTGTCGAATAAAATACTTATTTAGACACTCTACATTTGAACCTCGACATTAATTAGAATTTCTTACCAGGGAAGTAAGCTGTTTCGCCCAATTCTTCTTCGATACGAAGCAATTGGTTGTATTTTGCCATACGGTCAGAACGTGAAGCCGAACCTGTTTTGATTTGACCAGTGTTCAATGCCACGGCCAAGTCAGCGATAGTCGAATCTTCTGTTTCACCCGAACGGTGGCTCATAATGTTTTTGTAGCTATTGCGTTTTGCCAAGCTAACAGTATCGATGGTTTCAGTCAACGAACCGATTTGGTTCACTTTAATCAAAACAGCATTGCCAACACCTTTGTCAATACCCATTTCCAAACGCTTTACGTTGGTTACGAAAAGGTCGTCACCTACGAGTTGGCATTTAGAACCGATTGCATCGGTGTGTAGTTTCCAACCAGCCCAATCGTCTTCAGCCATACCATCTTCAATTGAAACGATAGGATATTTCTTAACCCATGATTCCCAATATTTCACCAATTGATCAGAACTCATTTCTTTGCCTGAACTTTTGTGGAATACATATTTCTTTTTCTTCGCGTTCCATAATTCACTATTTGCAGC
>JALQYJ010000195.1 GCA_023254175.1 Runella sp.
GCGGTTCGCACGAGATTTCTCTGGCTTACACCTTCGACTATGAGCCTTCGCCCCGTAAGGTGAAGAAGGATAAGCAATTGTCTTGTCCAAAATTCTAAAGAAAACTGAACGCGGTTATAAGTAACCGCTGGCACGATGTTATGAACCACTTTCACATTAAGCACACTATAACTTCACCTGATTGGCTACTACATCTTTGAGGCGCTGGTCGTGGGTTACAACGACAAGGCTTGCCCCAATTTGCTCCGATTGATTTTTGAGAAGTGTAATTACTTTATCACAATTGGCATCATCTAAGCTGGAAGTAGGCTCGTCGGCCAAAATCACCGCAGGATTATTCATCAACGCACGAGCGATACTCACTCGCTGCTGCTCACCTTGGCTTAATTGGTGCGTCTTTTTAGACAAATGCTCCGCAAAACCCAATTCTTCGGACAATGCGCGAGCACGGTTTTTATCTTGAAATTTTTGGGCTAAATAGTTGGGTAAAAGCACATTCTCTAACACGCTCAATGAGCTGACAAAATGGGGTTTTTGATAGACAATCCCGATTTGACTTGCTCGAACCGCTGCTGCTTCGGCCACCGACAGTGGCGTAATGTCTTTGTCACCAATCAAGACTTTTCCCCCTTCAGGACGCAGCAAAAGAGCCATCAAATGAAGCAGTGTTGTTTTTCCTCGCCCCGACTGTCCCAAAATCAAGAGGGCTTCACGGTCGGCACAAGTTATATCTGGAAACGTAAATTGCTTTTGTGGACTGTACGAAAACGTAAGGTTTTGACAAGATATCATTGATTTTTATGAGTTAGGAAATTCGGGAGGGTTATTCTCCCGAATCAAATCTTTTGTATCACTTTTATTGTCGAAAACGACGCTTTACAATCTCAAGCAAATCACCAACGACATCACCTGTCATGTCCCAAAGATATTGTGATGCAAATTTATACGTAATTAGCGAACGCGCCGTATCGTAATCGGGTGCTTGCTCAAGCTCAGCAATGGCTGTTTCGTAGGCGCTATTGCTTCCGCTGAATAAGTGATGAATGAACATAAACTTCTGATTTAACGGAATACTTTGAGCAATACTCGTAATCGCTTGTTTTTGATACACATCTGAGATACTCGACTGCTCTACCCGCAAATAATCATTGAGCGACTCTTTGACCCCATTTTCACTTCCTCCAACCACCTGATTGAGGGTTGCAGGCGTAGGATTTGCAGGAGCAGGAGGCGTATAACTGACAGGCTCTTGCTTCCATGCAGAATCACTAGGCACTGCAGGTTCTGGCGCTGGAGTAGGCTCAGGAGCCGCAACTACCGCAGGAGTGTATTCTGGCTCAGGTTCTGGCACGACGGTATCAAAGAAAGAACGATTAGGCTCATCTATTACTTTTAGTAGCTCTATCCGCATCGTTTTTTTGACTAGGTGGCTAATATCCAACGGCACTTTTGCCGAAAAGTGCCCTACCCATTGTTCGACACTATCCAGTTCATCGGCATGCAGTTGCAGAGCTTGCTCCGACCATTCAATCGCTTGATTTACATACACAAAGCTGCGGTCTTTCATTCCTTTGGCCAGCTCTTGTGGAATAAATTTGTTAAACCGAACGTATTTACAAAGCTGTTGTACCAACTCTGCCGTCACCGAAAAATTTTCCTGATTGCGAAAAAGTTCATTAAAATACGAACTGGGATCAATCAATAACACCAATGTATCCTTGATTGCCTCGAACAAAATAGGCTCCAATACTTCACGTTTTACTGCAATATTACGCGATACAACGTTCATAAACTGCTTCAATGCCTCTTTTACTTCTTCTTGCTCAAAGTCAAAATAAGGGCTACGAAAATTCTCAGCATCAGCTCGCCATTTTTCGTATAAACTACTGATAGCAAACAGATTTATCTGCGGAATCTCTGTCAAATTTAGAATTTGCTGGCCCGACGCCGTAGTGTTCTGAGCAAAGAAATCATCGCATACTTTCCGCGCAAACCGCTGGCTATAGTCGTTGAGTGCGCTGAGATTAAACTTGTGGAGCATCCTAAAATTTGTTTGTTTTGTAAAGATAATCGGTGAAAATCAGTTATCCGAATTATTGTAGTTCGTAAGTTATTAGAACATCAACCCAAACGTATGTTTATTGAACCCAATTACCATTCACAACCTAAACAACCGCGCGTTGGCTGGATAGAAGTCGTCTGTGGTTCGATGTTCTCTGGCAAAACCGAAGAGCTTATTCGCCGCCTCAATCGTGCCAAAATTGCTCGGCAAAAAGTCGAAATTTTTAAACCCACCCTTGATAAACGTTATCATGAGGCAGACATTGTCTCCCACAACGAAAATTCGATTCGTTCAACTCCTGTCAACACCGCCGAAGAGATTTTACTCTTCGCAGGCGATTGCGACGTGGTCGGTATTGACGAAGCACAATTTTTAGACCAAAATTTAGTAGAAGTTTGCAATAAACTTGCCAGCAGCGGCAAACGCGTCATTGTGGCAGGTTTAGACATGGATTTTGCAGGCAAACCTTTTGGTGCCATGCCCCTCTTGATGTCTGTGGCCGAGTACGTTACCAAAGTTCACGCTATTTGCGTTACTTGTGGTTCAGTGGCGCAATACTCCTACCGAAAGGTAACCTCCCAAGATAAAATTTTGTTGGGAGAAACTGACTCCTACGAAGCCCGTTGTAGAAGATGCTACCATTTGGGCGATTTGGCCTAATTCTTGTTAGTCATTTATATCGAACAAAAAACGCTTTTTATGCGAAGTCTAGTTTCGACGTTATGCTTTTTTCTGCTGTCTTTTACGCTCTATGCCCAAGGAGGCTATTTGTTGCTTTCGGGGAAAATTATTGATAAAACATCCCAAAAACCTATTCCTCATGCGTACATCGGCATGATGAGCAAAGGCATAGGAACACTTACCAACGAAGACGGACAATTTTTCTATCGTTTCCCGCGCATTGCGTCTGATTCAATGCTAGTGGTTTCGGTATTTGGCTACCTGCCTTTCCAACAAAAAGCCTCGTCGTTTCAGCCCAACCAGAAAGACGTGTTGATTGAACTCCAACCTGCCCAGCTACGGGTAGTCGATAGCTCGTACATTAAGTCGTTTGAAGCCCGAAATTGGGTATCGGAGGCTTTACGAAAAGTCAAGAAAAACAGTTCACCTAATCCTTATCTTTTAACGGGTTTTTACCGAGAATCACTCCAACAAAATGGCGAATACGTGGACATTCGCGAAGCGGTTTTACAAGCTGAAAAAGACCCTCGCCCAAAAATTTTGGTTCCACAAAAAGTGAAAGCACTTAGGGGACGCAACTTTGCCAGCCCCAATCGTTCCAAAATCATGGAGGGGTATGCTTTCCCAAACGGTGCTAGCATCGTGACCAACTCGATTGATATTTCTAGTCCCGAATACCTCGACGGCAAAAATTTGTACGATTACACCTATGAACTCGACGATACCATTACCACTTATCTCGGCAAACAAGTGTATCGGATTTTGTTCCGTCCAGTAAGCACGGGGATTAAAGCAGCTCGCAACGGGATTATGTACATCAACTTTTCGGACACAGCCATCGTTCGTATTGAGTACGATTTTACCCCCGAAGGTGTCAAAGACGTCCTAAAAACGAGCACTTCCGACAAGATGTTTGGCAAAACCAAACGCGAAGCCAAGCGCCTCTACACCTGCATTAACTACAAACCTTTCGGCGGAAAATGGTACTTGCAAGATTATCGAATGCTATTGGATACCCAATTTGAACAAAAAAATACCCAGATACTAGGTACCATTAAGCTACAATTTGTCACCGCCGACATTCAAAAAAGCAACGGAATACGGATTCCAGAAACTGATGTTCTGATAGATACCGAAAGCTTCACTCAACAAACCGTTCCCAAATATGACGAGCTAATTTGGGGTAACTTCAATTTTGTCATTCCCTCCGAAGCCATGCGGCAGATTATCAATAGTTTTGGAAAATAGATACGGTTTTGTCTCAAAAACTTTGATTCATTGGTAAACTTCACCAAATTGTCAGGATTGTAATTGAAACACACTTCTGACAACATGAAAAAAGTTTTAGCAAGTAGTATTTTTCTCTTCATCGTGGTTTGTAGCTTCGCCCAAACACCGCTCAATCTCGAAACAACGGTTCAAAAACACGTTAAAAACTACTACGGCAACCTCTACGATTTTATGAGTTTGCCGAGTAATGCGCACATCAAAGAGCAAATCCAGCCCAACCTCGATTGGCTTAAAAAAGCATTTGAACAACAAGGATTTACCACCGAATTTTTGCCAACGACAGGTCATCCCGTATTCTTTGCGGAAAAAAAATCGGCCAAACCCGCCCCTGGTCCGCTCAAAACTTTGCTCTTTTATATGCACTTCGACGGGCAGCCCGTCGAGCCTGAAAAATGGCAACAGGAGTCTCCCTATAAACCTGTTTTGAAAAAAAAAAGCGCCAGCGGGCAATGGGAAACCATTTCTTGGGATAACCTTCAGACGGGCTATGACCCCGAGTGGCGGATTTTTGCCCGCGCCGTTTCGGACGACAAAGGCCCAATTTTGATGTTGTTGGCGGCATTGGACATGATGCAAAAAGAAAACGTGCAGTCGCCTTACCACCTCAAAGTGATTTTAGACAGCGAGGAGGAAATTGGCGCGCCGCATTTGGCCGAAATGGTCAAAACGCACAAGGGAAAACTAGGCGCTGATTTCCTGATGGTCATGGACGGCGGGCGGCATTTGTCGAACGAGCCGACCCTTACCTACGGTTGCCGTGGTATTGCGTCGATTACGCTGACTACTTATGGGCCGAAAATCTCACAACACAGCGGCCATTACGGCAATTATGCGCCCAATCCTGCCCTTCGTATGGCGCAATTGCTGGCATCAATGAAAGACGAAGACGGCCGCGTGACGATTCCAGGCTACTACGACGGTATTACGATAGACGCAAGCGCGCGTAAAATCCTGGCCGCCGTTCCCGACGACCCTGAGTTGATTCGTCAAAAACTAGTATTTACCCAGCCCGACAAAGTAGGCGCTAATTACCAAGAATCATTGCAGTACCCTTCGCTTAACATCCGTGGGTTGGTTTCTGCCAATATTGGGGAAAAAGCCAACACAATTGTCCCTGACGAAGCCACGGCCGAAATCGATATCCGTTTGGTTCCTGAATCTAGCCCCGAGCGATTGATATCCTTGGTCAAAAAACACATTGAAGGCAAAGGCTATGTTATTTTGAACCGAAAACCAACCGATGCCGAACGCTTGAAATACCCCAAAATCGTCACCTTACTCGAACGCGAAGCAAGGATGTTGCCTTTTCGTACCGATTTTGGGATTTATCCTGACCGCTGGCTCACCGCAGTTATTATTCGTACGTTTGGTAAAGAGCCAATTAAGATTCGGATGACGGGTGGTTCGGTACCGATTGTACCCTTTTTGCGAGAATTAAATTTACCTGCCATTCACGTACCGATGGTCAACTCAGACAACAACCAGCACGCCGCCAACGAAAACCTCCGCCTCGGCAATTACGTAGAAGGAATAAAAACGTGGATGGCTATTTTAACCCAACCAGACGTCAAATAGTTTTGTAATGTCGAGTGGAGAATGTAGAGTGTGGGCTTATTCGACATTCTTCACTCGGCATTTACTTCTTACTCACGACTTTGCTCTTTACTCCTACGCCAAGTTCTACTTCTTTTTTGGCGCCAGTGACATCGGTGCGGAGCAGTTTGATAGATTCTGAACGGTCACCCATTACTTTGAGCAATACGTCCTTGTCTTTTCCGTACGTAATGCCGTCGAGCGTGATATTTTTGCTGTTTTGCACTTGCATCACCGTTTTGTCGCTGGTCAACATCGTAGCGTTTTTAAGGTTAATATTTTCCCCTTCTACGCATACCAAGCCTTTGTTAGCTTCGATGTAAGCATTCTCAATGTTGATATTTTTGATGCTCATTTCGGGCAGACCTCGTATCATAATCGCCGTTTCAGCGCCTTTGCACACAATGTTTTTGATGTAAAAGTTTTTAAACTGCGGTGTTCCTTCGTTCAACGGCTCGGCTTTAATAACGGGCAACTCGTTGGACTCACCCACCAACGCCACGGGGTCTTTGGCCGCATAATACATGTCAAAAATAACGGCCTCACCTGGGATTTCGGTCATGTTGATGTCGGTGACGTAAATATCTTCTACTACCCCTCCTCGACCGCGTGCGGTTTTGAAACGAAGCCCCACGTCGGAACCCATAAACGTACAATTGGAGACAAACATATTGCGCACGCCTCCCGACATTTCAGAGCCAATCACAAACCCACCGTGGGCGTGGTATACCTTACAATCTCTGACAATAAAATTTTCGGTAGGCACGCCACGTTTACGACCTTGTTCATCACGCCCCGACTTAATCGTAATTCCGTCGTCGCCCGTATCAAAAGTACATCCTTCCAAAATTCCGTTACGGCACGATTCTAAGTCGATGGCATCGCTGTTTTGAGCGTACCAATAATTACGCACATTCACATTGCGAACGCTGATGTGGTCACACAACAACGGATGAAGCGTCCAAGCGGGGGAATTTTGAAACGTAACCCCCTCAATTAAAACGCTTTTGCAGCGCGTAAGGCTCACCATGTTGGGACGAAGAAAATCTTTGTACGACGCCAATTCGGCCTGGGTCGGATGTACTCCGTTCAAAATACGTCCCGCGTTGGGCGTGTTATTTCCTTTTTTCGACTGCTCCGACGGATACCACATATCGCCTTTTTCACTGACGACTCCTCCCGATTTTTGCAGAGCAATCCACTGCGAAGTCGTTTGTTTTTCGCGTTTAATTGCACGCCAAACGTCGCCGCCGCCGTCGATAACTCCTTCGCCCGTGATACCGATATTGGTTAAGTCCACGCCCCAAATCGGCGCCTGACAACGGTACGAGTCTTGACCCTCCCACGTCGTGACTACAATCGGATAATCGTCGTGATTGCGACTATATTGCAACAAAGCGTTTTTGGCCAAGTGAAGATTTACGTTGTTTTTCAGCACGATAGGCCCCGTTACCCATAAGCCTGCGGGAATCAAGACCGTACCGCCGCCTGCTTCATTGCACAAATCAATCGCCTGTTGAATCGCCTTAGTATTGACCGTGTATCCATCGGCTTTGGCACCATAACGAACGATGTTAAACGTGTCTTTACGAAACGCAGGCGTGGCGTATTTTGGAAGTTCGAACGCGTACTTATTCGTAAACTCCGATTTTTTTACAAAACTTTTAAGGTCAATCGGTAGCTCCATAATACCTTCCATCACCATACTCGCCATCACAGCCGCTCCGTATTTTGAGAAGTGGGTATCGTCGGTCAACCCTTTTGGATTTTTTGGAAAAACATTAGCTCCATAATGCAAAAACAGCAACTTCGACGCCTCTACCCCGTGTTTTTCAATCACTTTTTGGCTTTTTGCGTGTAAATCAACGACAGGAACTTTTAATTCTTTAGCCACCTCTTTCACCACTTGCGGGTAATCGCCGTGTTGGTCTACAAACGCCCCATTTTCGTCAAATTTACGACGCATAACGGGCGTAATCAGCAACGGGTTTCCACCTTTGGCACGTGTTTCGTTCACGAAACGAATCAAATTTTGGCGATACAAAGTCTGCGCGGGAGCTGAGCGGGTCGTATCAGCTACTTTTTGGTCGTTATGCCCAAATTGAATAAACACCCAATCGCCCTTTTTCACCTGCGACACTACTTTTTGCCAACGGCCTTCGGTGATGAAGCTTTTGGTACTACGGCCATTTACGGCGTGGTTTTGGACTTTTACCGCCTCGTTGAAATACGACGGTAGCACCATGCCCCAGCCTGTTTCGGGAGCATCGGCGGGGAGTTTGTCGGCCAAAGTTGAGTCGCCGCACAAAAATATCGTCAATTTATCATCGGCAGGGCGAAAAGCCGTCAGAGTCAATAGAAGAAAAATTCGAAGAAGTGGTTTCATTGGGTTGGTTTAAATAGCAATAAATATCTACGAGATTAGCCCATAGAGTAGTACAAAACAACCTATTAATTAGATTTTTTTATGCAAACGTTATCGGTAACGTTGCCAAAAGCCCTCGTTTCTCTACTTAAACCACGGTTCCCAATCTAATCTGTACTTCAAACCGCTTTTTCGTTCGCCTACTACTTTGGCAGGCCCCCCCGCCACTATCGCCATCGGGGCCACGTCTTTGGTGACAATACTTCCTGCAGCCACCACAGCCCCGCGCCCAATCCGCACGCCTGGCATGATGGTCACGCGGGAGGCAATCCAAGCATAATCTTCGATAACGACGTCTTTGCCCCAAACACGGTAAAAATCGTCGTGGTGGTCGTGCGAGAGCGTCCAAATATTTACTTCTTGGGCAATGTCCACGTGATTCCCAATCACCAATCGTCCGCCTCGACCATCCAACAACGTATGTTTATTGATAAAGCAGCCGTCGCCGATTTCAATATTTTTTCCGTTCCGAAACTCCACTTTCATCATCACAAACCCTCTTTTCCCCAGTTTATGAACTGTTTGATGAATAAAAAAACGCCGAACGGCATGAAAGGGAATAAACATAATCCATTCTCGAAAGAGATAATCTTTGAAGGCAAAAAAAGCCGCATAAAGCGTAACGATGGTCTTTTTCATGATTCAAATGTAAGCAGATTCGCCTAACTTTGTAGCACACAAAACGCACACTCACTTGGAAAAAACATACGACATCATCATTGTAGGAGGCGGTATCGTTGGTTTGGCAACGGCGCTTAAACTCAAGCAACAACGTCCCAAGATTCGGTTGTTGGTGATTGAAAAGGAAGAGGAAGTAGCCATGCACCAAACAGGCCACAACAGCGGTGTGATTCACTCGGGCTTGTATTACAAACCTGGTAGCCTCAAAGCAACCAACTGCATTCGAGGGTATCAGATGCTGATTGACTTTGCCGAACAGGAAGGTATTCCGTATGACCTTTGCGGGAAAATTGTAGTGGCAACCCGCCCCGAGCAAGTACCTATTTTGGAGGGCCTTTACGAAAGAGGTCACCAAAACGGCCTGAAAGGCTTTAAGATGCTCGACCTAGCGGGTATGCGCGAGTATGAGCCTCACGTACAAGGTATTAAAGGTTTTTTTGTTCCCCAAACGGGCATCATCAACTACAAAGCCGTTTGTGAAAAATACGCTGACAAAGTACGCGAATTTGGTGGTGAAATTATTTTTGGGCAACGTGTGGCGAGCATTCAGCAAGGGGAGAAGTTCTCCAACGTCATTACGGAACAAAGTTACCACCAAACCAAACTCGTGATTAATTGCGCGGGACTGTACTCCGACAAAGTAGCTCAGTTTACGCAGCAAGACCCGATTCATTTGCGCATTATTCCGTTCCGAGGGGAGTACTACGAAATCAAACCCGAAAAACAGCATTTGGTCAAAAACCTCATTTATCCCGTTCCCGACCCGAACTTCCCATTTTTAGGCGTTCACTTTACACGGATGATTGGCGGGGGCGTCGAAGCAGGTCCGAATGCGGTTTTGGCTTTCCGCCGCGAAGGATATAAAAAACTAGACATTCATGCCAAAGAACTTTGGCAAACGCTTACGTGGCCAGGTTTCCAGAAAGTAGCCGCAAAATATTGGCAAACAGGCTTAGGAGAAATGTACCGCTCGTTTTCGAAAGCGGCTTTTACCAAAGCTCTGCAAGAATTAATCCCTGAAATTAAAGAAAGTGACTTGGTTCCAGGCGGTGCGGGAGTACGAGCCCAAGCCTGCGATCGCGACGGTGGCTTACTCGACGACTTCAGCATCATCGAACGCCCCAATGCCATCAACGTCTGCAATGCTCCCTCTCCCGCCGCAACTTCGTCGCTGTCGATCGGCCAAACGGTGGCCGAGCTGGCCTTGAAACGATTTTAGTGTTGTACGTGCGTGCGGTTGCTCGCAACCACACGCACGCTTTTCTTATTTATTCACAATTTCTACTTCAAAAAGAAGCGGGGCGTAAGGGCGAATCACGGAACCCGAACCTGTAGTTCCATAGCCCAACGATGACGGAAAAATCAGCGTAGCTTTTTCTCCCATACGCATTTTGCTAATGCCTTCATCAAAGCCTTTAATTACACCGCCTGCTCCTATTTTTACCGAAATCTCTCCAGTGTCAAATTGCTTATCAGTCAGCAGTTTACCTGTGTATTTAACCGAAACTACGTCTCCTATTTTTACTTGAGCGTTGGTAGTGCTTGTAGTTTTGACAAACCGCAGTCCTGATGATGTTTTTTCAGTAACCGACAAGGTTTTAGCTGCTACATAATCATCAATTTGTTGTTCTTCGTTCCGAACACTCATAATTTCTACCTCCGCACCCACCGCCGAAAAAGCAGGCAATAGCGCATCAGACTGGCTCCCAAAAGCAAGCGAATGATTCATCAAAAACAGTCCTTTTTCTCCTTGGCGCATCATAGCAAGTCCTTCATCCATGCCAAGAATGAGGCGATTGATACCATACACATACAAAAAAGGGGCATTTTTGGAGCGTTCGGTACTATCAAATTTCGCCCCCGACATTTTGAACAGCGTATAATGAATCGAAATCAAATCCCCTACGTTGGGTTTTTGACCATTAGGATTGGTTTTGGTGATACTGTAATACAGCCCAGATGGACTTTTCTGCATCGTGAGTTGTTTGGACGAAATATAGTTTTGAATCTCGATTTCGTTTTGTTCGTACTGCTTTTCTGCTTCGTTTTCAAGCATAGTTTGACAAGAAACGACGCTCAATGCGGCAATGACCGCGACCCATAAGTGAATTTTTTTCATTTTGCTTGTTGAGAGAGCCCCCTGTAGGCTCTGATGTTTTATCCCACAATCACTTGTTGCAAATCTTCCCATTTCCAGTATTGATTTGCGATTTTTTGAATATCCTCTGCTGTCACGACGCGCAATCGTTGGATATAGTTGGAATAAAATTCAACATCTAGTCCTTCCAATACCATCAATCGAACGCGGTCAGCAATTTCAAAAGGTGTATTGAGCGACCCCGCAAATTCTCCCGCTAGGTAATTTTTTACGGTTTCTAACTCATTTTCAGGAACAGATTCGGTCTGCAAACGGTAAATTTCCTTTTGGATTTCATCCAACGTCGCTTGGGCAAATTCTTTTTTAACGTCTGTTCCAACAACCCAATACCCTGCTTGGCGCATAGGTACGATACTCGACGAAATTCCGTACGTAAACCCCTTTTCCTCTCGAATGTTTCGCATCAAACGTGAGCCAAAATAACCACCGAATATTTCATTAGCCACAATCATACGGTAAAAATCGGGGTGCTGACGTTTGAACAACATTCGCCCCAACCGCACCGACGACTGAACTGCATCAGCCTTTTCTATCCAAAAAGGCTCGGTTTGCGAAACAATTGTCTGTGGCTTACTTACCTCAGTCGGCGAAACAACCGTATGTTGCCCTAAATACTGATTTACCAGCGCCACCTCAGCGTCTCCGACCTGTCCAGAAAGAAATACGCGAAAAGGACGCGCTTTGATGCGATTCGTATAAAAATTTTGTAAATCAGCTACTGAAAGAGCTTTTATCGACTTTTCATTTTGGGTTTTTCCATACGGGTGAGCTGCCCCAAACAAACGCTCTTTGAAGGTAGTCGTAGCCACGTAGGCATTTTTTTCGAGGTTGATACGAAGGTTCTGGAGGCTGATATTACGCAGGTCATTAAACTCTTTTTCGGGATAGGTAGCTTCATGGATAAGTTCTGACACCATTTCAAGAATACCGCTGAGGTGCTTAGTGAGACCATAGACCATGATGTTGGCGCGGTCGGGCGTGTGGCTCAAATCCACAAAAGCCCCAATTTGGTCAAAATGGCCACTAATTTGAGCAGAAGTACGTTTTTCGGTGCCTTCTGTTAGCATTTTAACTCCAAAAAACGACGCACCATCGGCGTCTTCGTGCCAGGTTCCTGCTTCAAACAGCACTTCTATTCTCACCACGGGTTGCTCGCCTACGTTCACAACATACAGCGGCTGTCCGTTATCGAGCGTTACACTTTGGTGAGTAGGAAATTGTACAGTCTGAATGGTACGGAAAGCGGGCGGTGTCGTTCTGTCTAATTGCATATTTGTTGGATTGGAGTTCAAATGAGGAGGTCAAAATTACGGACTGTTTTGGTTTGATAGGTATTTTTAAGTAAATCGCAGCGCGCCACAATTTGTTCCCTGTTCATCCCCATTCGATTATGTTAAACTTTTTACTGGCTGTTACATTTACGGTGTCGTTGTACTTAATCATGCGGGCATTTCCCAAGTACAAAGTACAGCCTTTTCACGCGGTATTTTTCAATTATTATTCGTGTGTCCTAATGGGGCTATTCTTAATGCCCAACCGTCAGCAGTATTTTGCTACTGACTGGGTCTCTACACCGACCCTACTTACACTGGCACTGGGGGCGATGTTTGTCATGGTTTTTGCCCTTATTGGCATTACCACCACCAAAGTGGGAGTCACGGCAGCTTCGTTGGCAGGAAACATGTCGTTGGTAATTCCCGTGTTGTTTGGGCTATTTGTTTTCAAAAACAACAACAAAGATTTTACCTTTCTCAACTACCTTGGTTTATTACTAGCGCTAGTAGCGTTGGCGCTAAGTACGTTGAAAAAAAACAACAAAGCCGAATCCGTCAAAAAAGGAGCTGTGTTGTTCTTGCCCGTCGTTCTCTTTTTGGCAAGCGGCACCAATAATACGCTCATCAATTACACCAGCTCGACTTTTTATCAGCCTAGCGAATCATCACTTTTTACAGCCATTGCCTGCACGGGTGCGATTCTGATTGGGAACAGCTACTTGCTCGTTCGGGTACTTTTTTTTGGTGAAAAGGTGCAATGGCAAAGCATCGTAGGAGGGCTGCTTTTGGGCTTCCCCAATTTTCTGTCTTTCTATTTTTTATTAAGGGCATTGGGCGATTTTGGCAACAGCGCTGCGTTTGTTTTTCCGATTTATAACGTCCTCAGTATGCTCACCTCCGCGCTTATGGCCTGGGTTTTGTTCAAAGAAACCCTAGAGCCACTCAACAAGCTAGGTTTAGCACTGGCTGTGGTGGCTATTTGCTTGATTTCTTATCAGGAGATATTTAGTGTTTTTTAACGCACTCAATAAATTATCCGCTTTACTCGAACATTCTAGGTAGGAAGTTCGTTTTTTAATCGAAACTAATTACAAAAAATCAACCAATGGCAACGATTAAATCCTTGTTTCTCATGCTATTATCCCTTCTTTCAGGCATTTTTGCCGACAAAAAAGAAATTCAAACGAACACCGCCAACGTTAAACCTACCTCTTCTGTGTACGACTACAAAATGAAGGCCCTCATGGGCAGCGACGAAATCTCTTTGAGTAAATATAAAGGCAAAAAAATCGTGTTGCTCAACGTAGCTTCGGCTTGCGGATATACTCCTCAATATGCCGATTGGCAAAAGTTTCATGAGCAATACGGTGACAAAGTGGTTGTGTTGGGCTTCCCTGCCAACAATTTTGGGGCTCAAGAATCTGGCTCCAATGACGAAATTGCTACTTTTTGCAAGAAAAACTACGGTGTATCGTTTCAAATGTTCTCAAAAATCGACGTGGTAGGTGAAAACCAGCACCCTCTTTACAAATGGTTATCTAATAAGTCACTCAATGGCTGGAACGATAAAGCCCCTACGTGGAACTTCTGCAAGTATGTAGTGGATGAAAACGGAAAATTGACGCATTTCTTTGCTTCAAAAATTAAACCTACCGATGAAGAGTTCAAAAAAGCAGTAGGTATCTAATCCGAATGTCGAAAGACGAATAAACGAATTACTCTTTTGTTACAACGGTTGAGTACAGCTTACCTCAGGTGGTTGCACTCAACCGTTTTTTGTTAACGAGGTTTTGAGAAACCTCGGCGTGGGTTATCAGTAACCCACGGCACATTACCAGTAACCTACACCACTGACATGAATGTTATATTATATTTTTTATAGCACAAATAAAGTCAATATAACTTTAAAAGAGCATTATTTTATAAGTATATCTCAAAATGGGGTGATATTAAAACAATTTTTCAAATTTTGTTTCTTTATAACTCCACCGCATCGACGATTCGATTTCTTTAACAATGCAACACTTTCTTTCTGTACACGACGCAACCAACATTGATTCCCTTGTAAATGAAGGGCTTCAACTTAAAAAATCACCTTTCTCTTACAAGCACCTCGGCGAAAACAAGACCATTGGTTTACTGTTTTTTAACCAAAGTCTTCGCACACGCCTAAGTACGCAGCGCGCTGCTCAAAACCTTGGGATGAACACCATGGTAATGACCGTAGGACAAGATAGCTGGGGCTTAGAACTGGAAGAAGGAGTAATTATGGACGGTGGAAATGCCGAACACGTGAAAGAAGCCGCCGCTGTGATGGGTAAATATTGCGATATTTTGGCAGTTCGAGCGTTTGCAGGGCTACAAGACCGCGAGAAAGATTACGCAGAGTTAGTAATGACGCAGTTCAAAAAATACGCAGGAGTTCCTATCGTCAACCTTGAGTCGGCGACGCGCCACCCGCTTCAATCCTTAGCCGATTGCCTTACGATAGAAGAATACAAAACTACCGCACGCCCCAAAGTAGTACTCACGTGGGCGCCTCATTTTAAGTCACTTCCGCAAGCCGTGGCCAACTCCTTTTGCGAATGGATGACCCGCCGCGATGTGGACTTCGTAGTAACCCATCCTGAAGGCTACGAATTAAATCCCGACTATTTGAACAATGCCAAAGTCGTCTATAACCAAGACGAAGCTTTTGCGGGTGCTAATTTTATTTACGCCAAAAACTGGTCATCGTACGAACAATACGGCAAGGTGCTCACCAAAGACCCCTCGTGGATGATTACCCAACAAAAAATGGACTTGACCAACAATGGCAAGTTTATGCACTGCTTGCCGGTTCGTCGCAACGTCAAAGTCACCGACGAAGTGATCGACGGCCCACAGTCTATCGTGGTAGAGCAGGCAGGAAACCGCCTCTGGTCAGCCCAAGCGGTATTAAAGCAGATTTTAGAAACGCTATAACGGTACTTTTTAACAAGTTACAACAAAAGCCTTTGGGTGAAATAGATTCATCGAAAGGCTTTTGTTATTGTGGGAAAAAAAGTGGACAAAGCAGCCATTTTGTACGAACGCTATAAAAAATCGCTTCTTAATTTCTTTCTCTACCGCAAAAACGACTGTAATCTTACCCAACAGGTATTTTTACGGATGCTACGCTATCGACATACCTACCGCGAAGGTGCGTCGATTAAGACTTGGATTAGCAATATTTGAGTTTAGTAGGCAGATTTTCATCAAGCAGCACTCGCCAAGGCGGACGTATCATGCATAAGAAGTAAAATTACGTTTGGCAAAATCTAGCACTGCCTGTATTTGTTCTTCTGAAATATAATCAAAGTCAGACAAAAAGGCGTGATACGAATCTCCATGATGCAAATAATCAAACAAGTTTTTGACGGGGACTCGCGTTCCCCTAAATACAGGTGTTCCTCCCAAAATTTCAGGGGCTGACACAATAGCTTATTCTAAAGTCATGATAATAGACGTTTTTCCTAACCAAAAATACTTTTTTTTCGCTATAAAATAAAATCTCTCTTGCCTCCTGTTTTGGCAATAAGGCGGGTTTCCTTGATGACAATATGCTGGCTCATGGCTTTGCACATGTCATAAATAGTCAGCGCTGCTACACTTGCTCCAGTCAACGCTTCCATCTCAATGCCTGTTTTTCCCGTCACGCTGGCAGTACATTCAATCACGACCTCGCGGGCTTCGTTGACCGATATTTCTACTTGACAGTTTTCGAGCCCCAACGGATGGCAAAGCGGAATTAGCTCGCCCGTGCGCTTGGCCGCCATCACTCCCGCAATAATCGCCGTCTGAAAAACGGGGCCTTTTTTGGTATTAATCTCTTCGTTTTGGAGCAAATCCATGATTTCATCTCCCAATACCACAACACTTCGCGCTCTGGCCATACGTTTTGTGACTGCTTTTTCCGACACATCGACCATACTGGGATTTCCGTCGGCATTCAAATGAGTAAGAGACATTCCCTTCTTGTTTTTATATGCAAAGTAACAGGGTTTGATTCTCTTTTTAACCACATAGACCACTTAGTTTTTTTATGATTCCCATTATGAAAACTTCTATATTCCCTATGTGGTTATCTAAAAAAGTCTAAACACATCAATTTCCTAATTTTTATCATTGTATTATCTGCACTCATTGACTACCATTGTACCTTTGTCATGGGTCTTTGAACAAAGAACGACTGAATGCTATGTATGAACCAATAAAGAGCTTATTGTGGGAGATTTTGACCACCCACCTTACCACAGCCGAGTCGGAATGGCTCGAAAAACAGGGCGTCGCTCACCCGCTCGAATTGATGACCGCTTTTGTGGCCACCCCGCGGTTTTTGTCCAAACGATTCGTTCAACCCAGCCCCAAACAAGCCGCTGAGCTCGATAACCTCATTGAAGGTTTTTCGGTAGAAGGCTGGAGTTTTGTACGCCTCAGCCGCGTGTGGTTGTTGAGTTGCTTAGATGCTTCCAACCAAGAAGCGTATTGCCGCCACATCGAAACCCTCTTTGATACGGCCGAAATGAACGAGTTGGTGGCGCTTTATTCGGCGTTGCCTCTTCTAGCCTATCCCGAACAATGGCTGTTTAGAGCGACTGATGCCGTTCGTTCCAACATGGGCGTGGTTTATGAAGCCATTGCTTTGGGCAATCCCTATCCGTACCATCATTTTTCAGAATTGGCCTGGAATCAGTTGGTTTTAAAGGGAATTTTCAACGACAAACCGCTCCACCTGATTTATGGACTGGAAGAACGTAGCAATGAAAAACTCGTACTAACGCTTTCTGATTTCGCGCACGAACGCTGGGCCGCAGGACGGTGGGTAGCGCCTCAAGTATGGCGACTCACTTCCAAGTTTTTGAACGAAACGTTGTTGGAAGATATGAAACATTTATTTCAGTCAGACGTTGAATATGACCAACAAGCCGCTGCTTTGGCTTGTTATCATTCCAATTATGAGCCCGCTTTGCAATTATTGGCGAGTTATCCACATTTAGAAAAAATTGTTAACAATCACCACATTACGTGGACAAATCTTGAATTTTCCGACCTGAATACCTATGTGTCAAAACCATAAAGAACTTCAACAAAACCCTTCGCACTTTGAAGAGTCGGAGGAGGTAGTCGCACCAACCGACTTGAGTTGGGAATCGCACCGTGACCTGATTCGTGGCATGCGTTTTTTTGACCCGCACATCCACATGGTGTCCCGCACCACCGACGACTACGAGACCATGCGCGACGCGGGCATTGTGGCGCTGATTGAGCCTGCGTTTTGGGTAGGGCAGCCACGCACGGGGCTTTCCACTTTCAAAGACTATTTTAGCAGTTTGGTCGGTTGGGAGCGCTTTCGTTCGTCTCAGTTTGGCATTAAACATTACTGCACGATTGGCCTCAACTCCCGCGAAGCCAACAACGAGCCTTTGGCCGAGCAGGTAATGGAAATATTGCCGCTGTACTTGTACAAAGAAGGGGTAGTAGGCGTGGGAGAAATTGGATTTGACGACCAAACCGCCGCCGAAGAAAAATACTACCGTATGCAGTTGGAGTTGGCAAAAAAAGCCAAGTTGCCCGTCCAAATTCACACCCCGCACCGCG
Source organism: Runella sp. (assembly GCA_023254175.1). Taxonomy (GTDB): domain Bacteria; phylum Bacteroidota; class Bacteroidia; order Cytophagales; family Spirosomataceae; genus Runella. The sequence continues at coordinate 17,784 of JALQYJ010000195.1, forward strand.
ATAAAAAACGCGGCACCGAACGCAGCATGGCCATCGCATTAGAACACGGCATCGACCCGTCATGGGTGATTGTAGACCATAACAACGAAGAGACGGTAAAAAGTGTGCTCGACCAAGGTTTTTGGGCGGCATTTACCATTTACCCTTTCACTAAAATGAGCAACGAACGCATGGTGAAAATCGTGGAGCAGTACGGCCCCGAACGCATCATGGTCAACTCCGCCGCGGATTGGGGGATTTCTGACCCGTTGGCTATTCCCAAAACGGCCGTTTTGATGAAACTCAACGGCATTTCGGACGAAGCTATTCGGTTGGTTACGTACCAAAATGCCATCGACGCCTTTGCCAAAAGTGGCCAAATCGACGTCAGTGATTTTGAAAATGGCCTGACTATTGACCAAAGTCAAAAGTTTCATGGCAATACCATTTTGCGCGGCGGCCAAGAACCTGGCGCAAAAAAAACAAATACGCTTATCATCAAGTAACGTGAGTAGCCTCAAACCCTATTTCCAACTTGCTCGTCCTGCCAATATTGTGACAGCAATCGCCGATATTTTGGCAGGGATGACCATTGCCCAATTCGTTTTTGAACCTACTCCCAGCAGCGCCTATTGGCTCATTCCAGCCACGATAGGTTTGTACGGCGGCGGCGTGGTGATGAACGACGTCTTTGACGCCAAACTCGATGCCATCGAGCGCCCCGAGCGCCCCATTCCGAGTGGAAAAGTATCGGTGCAGGCCGCTGCCATTTTAGGGGTTAGTTTACTCCTTTTAGGCGTGTTGGCCGCTGCGCAATTTAGCATTTTAAGTGCTAAAATTGCCTTTACAGTGGCAATTTTAGCACTTGTTTACGACCGTTTTACCAAACACAGTGCTTTTTGGGGTCCTTTAACTATGGGGCTTTGTCGCGGAGGAAATTTGCTTCTTGGTATGAGTGCCGTCGAAAACTCTTTGTGGGAATGGGGCTGGGTGGCGTTCGTGCCTATTGCTTACATTGGCGCTATTACACTCATCAGTCGAGACGAAGTTCATGGGGGAAAACGGTGGTCATTGTACATTGCCGCATCGTTGTACACCACCGTCCATGCCATCCAATTTTTAGTAGCTTTTCAACAAGGAAATACGCCATTGGCATTCCTTCTCATTGCCCTTCATGCGTGGCTGGTAGGGCGTCCGTTGTGGACAGCCATACAAAATCCTATTGGTCCAAACATCGGTAAAGCGGTAAAATCGGGAGTTTTGTCGCTTATAGTCATGGATGCGTCTTGGTGCGTAGCCTTTGGGAACTGGCCCGTGGCGCTTGGTGTTCTGTTGCTACTGCCTTTATCCATACTATTAGCCCGTATTTTTGCGGTGACTTAGCGCGTTTTTAAACCTATGCAAACCTTACAACAAACGTTTCAGGTACCTTATACCTATTCCATTTTTTTCACCCAACGGCTATTCGACGCCGCCAATGATACGTTGCGTTCATTTTTTAGCTCGTTTGGTCAAGCTGGCTTTCAACGTAAAGTGTTGATAGCCATTGATGGCGGTTTTTTAGCCCATCATCCACAACTTCAAGAAGAGATTAACCATTATTTTTCTTCCCTTGAAGACCTTGTGAAGCTTGTGCCTCAGCTACTTGTTTTACCTGGCGGAGAAGCGGCGAAAAACGACCCCAGTTTGTTCGACGAACTTGTAGAAGCCATTGATAAATACGGTATTGACCGCCATTCTTTTGTCATCGGAATCGGTGGAGGAGCCATTTTAGATTTGGTCGGATACGCCGCTGCTGTATCGCACAGAGGTGTTAAGCACATTCGGATTCCGACGACGGTATTGTCCCAAAACGATTCGGGCGTAGGGGTAAAAAATGGTATCAACTACCGTGGAAAGAAAAATTTTTTGGGGACGTTTGCTCCGCCCGTAGCGGTATTTAACGACTTAACGTTTCTTCAAACCCTCGACGACCGCGACTGGCGGGGGGGCATTGCGGAGGCCATCAAAGTCGCACTCATCAAAGACCAATCGTTTTTTGAGTGGATTGAAATCAACGCCGAAGCCCTTGCCCAACGCAATGAAGCGATAATGGCTTACTTGATTCATCGCTGCGCCGAAATGCACGTTGAACACATCCGCAGCGGCGACCCTTTTGAATTTGGTTCTTCTCGACCGCTGGATTTTGGCCACTGGGCAGCTCATAAACTCGAATACCTCACCGATTTTCAGGTGCGCCACGGCGAAGCAGTTGCCATTGGCATTGCCCTCGACTGCGTGTATTCGGTCAAAGTAGGAAAGCTCACCGGCGCCGAATTACAGCGTATTCTAACAGTTATCCAAAAATTAGGATTTGACCTTTACCACCCCAAACTCGCCGAAAACGATAAAATCAACCTTCGCAACGGCCTTCAAGAATTTAGAGAACACTTAGGAGGCCGCCTGACCATCATGCTCCTCGACCGCATTGGGAAGGGTGTTGAAGTCCACGAAATGGACGCCGACCTTATTGCTGAATCGGTAGATTATTTAGAAGGGAATTATGCGAATTTGATGGTCGGTTAAAAAACGCTTATACCAATGAAAACTCCCTACGGACACCTCACTTATTGTAGCAACATTCACCCTGGCGAACGATGGGAGGAACATTTTACGACCCTGCGCGACAACCTGCCGTACATTCAATCGCAGCTTTCGCCCAATGCTCCTTTTGCGTTGGGGCTTCGCCTTGCCAACGACGCGTCTATCGAGTTGGCTGAGCCCGAAAAATTGGCTGAATTTAAAGCATGGTTGAACGCCAACAATATCTACGTTTTTACCATGAACGGCTTCCCATACGGCGGTTTTCATGCTACCCGCGTGAAGGACGATGTACACACACCCGACTGGACCACCGACGACCGTACGGCTTATACACAACGTTTGTTTGGGATTTTGGCCCAGTTGCTTCCCGAAGGAATGGATGGCGGAATTTCTACCTCTCCTCTTTCGTACCGCTATTGGTGGCAAACCGAAGAAAATAAACAACAAGCCATCAAAACGGCGACCGAAAATATTTTGCAGGTAGTCGAAACGCTAATGGAATTGCGGCAATCGACAGGCAAACTGATGCACCTTGACATTGAGCCTGAGCCCGACGGGATTTTGGAAAATGGACAGGAGTTTATAGAGTGGTACAGCGAGTATTTTTTACCAAAAGGCACTGCTTTTTTGGTCGAAAAATACGGTCTTGTGCCCGAAATTGCCCAAGAAACCTTGCTGACCCACGTCCAACTTTGCTACGACGTTTGTCACTTTGCGGTGAGTTACGAAGAACCGCAAGTTATTGTTGACCAGCTCAAAGAACTGGGAATCCGAGTTGGCAAAATCCAAATCAGTTCGGCCATAAAAATGACATTGGACAACCAACGCGCCGAAAAATTAGACGCCATTCGAAACTTCGACGAACCCGTGTATTTGCACCAAGTGGTGGCCAAAACCGAAGAAGGATCTTTCCAGAAATTCCCTGATTTGGTCGAAGCCCTACAAGCCGACACAAGTACCCACAACGAATGGCGGATTCACTTCCACGTACCATTGTTTATTGATTCGTACGGCTTGCTCGACTCGACCCAAGCTGAAATTGTGAAGACGCTCAATGTACATAAGGCTACGCCCTTTACCCAACACCTTGAAGTAGAAACTTATACGTGGGGCGTATTGCCCACCGATATGCAAAAACCCATTGGCGAGTCTATTGTCCGCGAAATGCAATGGGTGAATGAACAATTAAAATGAACAAAACCGTTGTCATAGATATTGTTGGCCTGAGTGCCAATCTCATCGGAGAACATACTCCTTTTTTGAGCGAGTACGTTAAATCACGGCATACAACACCGATTAAGCCCGTACTACCTGCCGTAACCACCACTTCGCAGAGTTGTTATGTAACGGGAAAATGGCCGTCGGAACACGGGATTGTAGCCAACGGCTGGTACGACCGCGAAGATGCCGAAATGAAGTTTTGGAAGCAATCCAACAAGTTGGTGAAGGCCGAAAAAATCTGGGAGGCCGCCAAGCGCCATGACCCGTCATTTACATGTTCTAAGATGTTTTGGTGGTACAATATGTACTCCACCGCTGATTTTTCGGTCACGCCCCGCCCCCAATACCACGCCGACGGGGTGAAAGCACCCGATTGCTACACCTACCCTGCGTCGTTGCGCGACGAACTTCAGCAAGATTTGGGACAATTTCCGTTGTTTAATTTTTGGGGACCCAATGCCAATATCAAATCAACAAAATGGATTGCCGATGCGTCCCTGTGGGTTGACCGAAAACACGACCCTACACTGACGCTCATTTATTTGCCGCATTTGGATTATTGTTTGCAAAAATTCGGCCCTGATTTTTCAAAGATTAGCAAAGAACTCAACCAAACCGACCAAGTGGTGGCCGATTTGGTACGGCATTACGAAGCAAAAAATACCCGCATTATTTTACTTTCCGAATACGGCATTAACCCCGTTCACCGTCCCATTCACATCAATCGTATTTTGCGCGAAGAAGGTCTGATTTCAATCCGCACGGAGCGTTGGTACGAGCTGCTCGATGCGGGAGCTTCGAAAGCATTTGCCGCTGCCGATCACCAAATTGCTCACATTTATATCAATGACCCCGCCGTAAAAGCGCAGGTAAAAAAGCGCCTCGAACAAACCGAAGGAATCGAACTTGTACTGGACGAAGATGGCAAAAAAGCGCACCACATCGACCACGAGCGGGCAGGTGACTTGGTCGCAATAGCCAAACCCGACAGTTGGTTTACGTACTACTATTGGTTGGACGATGCCAAAGCACCCGATTACGCGCATTTGGTTGACATCCACCGCAAACCTGGCTACGACCCTGTTGAGATGTTTATGGATCCCAAAAATCCGTTTATCAAACTTCGGGCGGGGTACAAATTAGCGCGTAAGCTACTCGGTTTCCGCTATTTAATGGACGTTATTCCGCTGGATGCTACGCTCATAAAAGGTTCACACGGGGGTATCAGTGCACCCCGCGAGTTTTATCCCATTTGCATTACAGACGCTCCCCTCACCCAAGCCGAACTTCAAGCTACGGATATCTATGACGTGATTTGGGAGCATTTGTTTGATAAAGTATAGGTTGGTTTTTTTATTCGAGAAAAATTGGCCATCATTTATTTTTTCTCGAATAAAAAACCTCAACATACCTTCTCTTGGTCTCTCCAGCTTTTTATCCTGAACATCTTCTACATACACGACAAGGCTATCCTTTTCCGTGGGAGTATATCTAGCCTCGTACCCTCTTTCTTCAAAGAGTTTTTCCTGTGACTAGGAACTAATATACACAGCAAATCAATGTTTTTTTCAGGTTTTATTGCACGGATACCCAGGAGTGGTAAAATGTAATACAATATCAAATAGGGCTAAATTATCCAAAATAACCTATTTTGAATGGAAAAAGCCTCGTTTCTTCGAATTATGCCTTGTCAAATTTCTATGTTATCCGAGCCATGTAACAAAGACTCAATAAAATACAAATCTAAATAGGATTAAAACCAACACCTATGGGGCTTAGGAAGCGGGTCATACATACCCCTCAGATAGATATTTACCTGAGTTATCCGCAATTTTTGGGGTAAAAAGATTGATCAACTTTTCCAAGGCAATGACAAAAGCAAACCTAATAGCAGCATTGTTTTAGGCAAGAAAATGAATAAAGAAGAGGCTATGAGGCTCGTTTTACGGAGCAAGGAAGAAGTGATAGCAGTTAAAGAAGCTTTTTTTACTAATTAATTAGTAAAAATCGAAAAATTACAACAAGAGCTGGCTAATTGGAGACAAGAGAATATCGTATAAGGTATATTCGATACTATTAATCGTATTTTTATTGGAAAAGTATATGCTAAAACGTTAAAAAATATAGGCTATGCTTTGGTGTAAAACAGCCCAAAAGTTATTAAGCTTTTGGGCTATTTTCGTTGGCGCTTACGCTCCTTGGAAAGTAGTTTCCGCTTTGTTCCAATCTACCACGTTCCAGAAAGCGTCCACGTAGTCGGGGCGTTTGTTTTGGAACTTCAAATAATAAGCGTGTTCCCATACGTCGAGGCCGAGGATGGGTGTGCCTTTTACTTCGGCAATGTCCATCAACGGGTTATCTTGGTTAGGAGTAGAAGTGATGGCTATGCCTTCAGCAGTTTTGATAAGCCACGCCCAGCCCGAGCCAAAACGACCCAATGCTGCTTTCTTAAACTCGTCTTTGAACGCATCAAATGAACCGAACTTAGCGTCGATAGCCGCCGCTAAATCACCTACTGGAGCACCGCCACCGTTGGGTGAAAGGATGTTCCAGAAAAACGTGTGATTCCAGTGGCCACCGCCGTTGTTACGAACGGCGGGTGAGATAGCACCTGCGTTGGCAACCAATTCTTCGAGGCTTTTGCCTTCGTTTGGCGTACCAGCTACTGCATTGTTGAGGTTGGTAACGTAGGTATTATGGTGACGACCGTGGTGGATTTCCATTGTCATTTGGTCGAAATGGGGTTCCAACGCGTCAGATGCGTACGGAAGCGGATCTAATGTAAAAGTCATGTGATTGGTTGTTTATTTTAAAAGTAAGATTGGATGTTCGAGAGCAAAACATCATGCCCGCGTTTTATGTTCGCAGCTTGAGGAAAAAATTCTTTAGCAATTGCGTATTTTCTTCTTCAAGCACACCTCGACGAACCAACGTTTTGGGGTGGAGCAGGGGCTGTTTGACGAGCGAAAAACCGCGCTTTTCGTCGGAAGCACCATAAACGACTTTGCCAATTTGTGACCAGTACAGTGCGCCCGCACACATCACACAAGGCTCAAGTGTGACATAAAGCGTACAATCGCGGAGGTATTTTCCGCCCAAATACGAAGCGGCAGCGGTAATGGCCAAAATTTCGGCATGTGCAGTGACATCCGTCAATTGTTCGGTTTGATTGCGAGTTTTGGCAATGATTTTGCGTTGGCACACAACCACCGCTCCTACGGGTATTTCGCCTGCTTCAGCGGCGGCTTCGGCTTCGTAAATTGCCAATTGCATGTAGTATTCGTCCGAAAAAAGTGGGTGCATAACCAGTAAGTAAGCCACAAAAGTAAAAAAGGATATGACCATCAAAGCCATATCCTCCTAAAAGTGTTTGAATGGGTTGTTTACCTTACGCGGCCATGACAACGCTTTGTTCTTCTTCAAGGTACTGGATAAGTTTACTCAAGGTAGTGAGTTTGTGATAATCTTCATCGGGGATGCGTAAGCCAAACTCTTGTTCAAGCTTCATCATCAAATCAACAGTGTCGAGACTATCAAAGCCCAAATCTTTTACAAAATGAACATTTTCTGTAACGGCGCTTCGTTCTACGCCAAATTCTTCGAGGATGTTTAAAATACGATTTTTCATGGAACTGTACGTTAATGGTGACTACTGGTTTTTACTCTGTTTGATTAACGCCAAGAAGGGCATAAAAATTTCATCAAATTAGATGAAACTAATACATTGTTTTACCTAATAAACGCAAGCCACTTTTATTTAATGAGATAGAAACCTTATTTTTTTAAAAAAACTAATAATATAGTAAAATTTTACTGGAAGTTTTAAACTCTCAGCAAGGTACGATTTTCGCAAAAAGATGGAACAACATTAAATAAATACAATCTGTAAAAATAAATTAAGTACTGATATACAGTATTTTATTCGAAGTTTTAAATTTTAAAGTATTTGAAAGAACACAGGAAATGTTCATCAGATTCATTGTTGTAATTGTCTGGTGTTATTCGGTCTTAATCATCTTCCCTAAACCATTACTTCAATGACGTCTTCAACGAGTATTTACTTTTGGGTCATTGCTTGCGGTCGCACCATTGGATTATATTCAGTATAGCGACGAAGCTGATGTATGATGTATTGAAGATGAATTCCAACGAATTGGAGTTGATTTCGTCGTGGTACCGTTCTGAAACGGATGAAGAAAAAATGATTCTTTTTTAGCGGAAAAGTTTGGCTTAAAAATGGTCTGTGTAACCAAAGGCGAACACGGTGCTGTGCTTTATACAGAAGTTACTTTTTTCGTTCGTCAGGTTTTGAGGTAGAAGTTCAGGATATAATTGGGAGTGGTGATTCGTTGCTAGAAGGTATTTTGACGGGTAGGCTGGAGGGCAAAGCACCTGAAGAAAACATTCGCTTTGCCTGTGGAATGGGCTCGTTGGGTGCAATGTACCGTGGTGCCACGCCTGTAATTACCACTGACAATGTGAACACATTTCTTAGGGTATGCGGGTAGTCATTTTATTTGTTTTTTACGTATATTTTGGTAAGATTTTTGTACTTTACAAGTTGAACAGTACAGTATTGCATAGTTACATAAGGCGAATTAGTTAAACTTGCTTCTTTTCCCCTCAAATTGATATAAAAACTAAAAATACTGATAGGTTAAGGAACGAATGAAAACAAATGGTAGTAGTGATTGGCTACTACCATTGTCCATTTGATTATCTTTTTTAGTAGCTTACTTCCTTGATTTTCCCCCATCGTTTTTTAAAAACTAACACAGAATTTATGAAACAGCTATTGACCATCTTTTGCTTTTTGATGACTTTTATTTCAGGAATGGCGCAAGATTTTCGACCAGTGTTCCACTATACTCCTCCCCAAAACTGGGTCAACGACCCCAATGGATTGGTGTATCTCGACGGAGAGTATCACTTATTTTATCAATATAACCCCTTCGGTAATAAATGGGGCCATATGAGTTGGGGACATGCCGTAAGTAAAAACCTCGTTAAGTGGGAAACACTGCCCCTAGCTTTGCCCGAATACCCAAATTCTGACGGAACAACAACCATGGTATTTTCGGGTTGTGTGGTGGTAGATAGTCTCAACACTTCGGGCTTTTTTGAGAAAGATTTCCATAAAGGATTGGTCGCTATATATACGTCGCATATTGAGGGCAAAGCGCAACATCAGAGCATAGCTTATAGCAGCGATAAAGGGCGTACCTGGCAGCGGTACGACAAAAACCCAGTGCTGGATTTAGGGATGAAAGACTTCCGAGATCCTAACGTTATCTGGTATGCTGAACGTAACGTATGGATTATGACCGTGGTGAAGCCATTGGAGTATACTGTCCAGCTTTATGAATCCAAAGATTTGAAAACGTGGGTGTTGTTGAGTGAGTTTGGAAAGCAGGGCGACATGACCAAGATTTGGGAATGCCCTTCGTTGACCAAAATACCTGTAGAGGGCAAAAATCAATACAAATGGTTGTTGATGATTTCGAGTGGGCATCGGCAAAAAGGATATTTAGCGATGCAGTACTTTGTGGGAGATTTTGACGGGAAACAGTTTGTTCCTCAAAAACAAGATGAAATTTTGTACGTGGACGAGGGGAAGGATTTTTACGCAGGGATTCCGTTTAGTAATCTTCGTGCAAATCAAAAAATGCCAATCATGATTGGATGGGTCAATGATTGGGAGTATGCTAACGACATTCCCACAGGCAAGACGTGGCGAGGGGCGTTTTCGGTTGCTCGCGAAATGGCTCTGCGTTTGACGCCAAGTGGCTATCGACTTATTCAAAAACCTGTACAAGCCTTACAAAAAGTAGGGAAAAGTGTCTTGTTGGCTAAAAATAGCATCATCAGTAGCGTTTGGAAAGTCCCCTTTCAAGGCTACTCTTATGATTTGATATTGGAAGTACAACCTCAAAAAGCGGAAGCATTTTCACTGCGGTTATTTCAAAGTGGGCAAGAAGCGACGTTGATTCGGTACGATGTAGCCTCTCAAGAACTCTCACTGGACCGAACAAAGTCGGGATTGGTTGATTTTCACCCACGATTCTCAAGTATTGAGCGGGTAAAAGTACCTCTCCAAAAAGGCAAATTGCATTTACGTATATTGGCTGATAAGTCGATTCTTGAGGTTTATGTGCAGGGAGGCGAAAAAGTAATGACTGATTGGGTTTTTCCTACAAAAAGTGAGGGTGAAATAGCAATTTTGGCTGAAGGAAGTAGTATAAAAGTAAATACGTTATCCATCCGAACGTTCTAGTTTGCAAATCTCAAAAGCATTCCTAACTTGCAGACTATTACTTTTCAACCTATGATGAACAGAAAATACGCGCTTGTGTCGGTGGGAGAACTCCTAGCCGACTTGATTGGAACCGAGTTTACGCAAAATTTAACCGATACCGAAATTTTCAAACGGTTTCAAGGAGGTAGTCCTGCCAACCTAGCGGCCAACATGGCGCGCTTGGGCAATCAAACTGCGTTGGTATCGTGCGTGGGTACTGATAACCTAGGAAACTACCTTATTGATAAAGTCGCTGAAACGGGGGTTGATACAACCTACATAGCAAAAGACGTACTTGCTCCTACGAGTATCGTATTAGTATCGCGTACGAAAGGAACTCCTGATTTTATTGCTTATCGTACAGCCGATCGAATGATTCAACAGGAACATATCTCGGACGAATTGCTGCAAAATACTTCCTTTTTTCATACCACTTGCTTTGCGCTGAGTCAAGAGCCAGCTCAAAGTGCCATTGTTAATGCAGCGTCACGGGCGCAAGCGGCGGGTTGTATTGTAAGCCTTGATGCCAATTATGCTCCCCCCATTTGGCCTGACCGTACTCAGGCTCAAAAGGTTATAACAGACTATTGTAAAAATGGTGCCTTTGTAAAATTAAGTGAAGACGATGCCGAGCGAATTTTTGGCGAAGCTCGTTCAAACGCTGATATTATTTATAACTTTCACCAAATGGGAGCGCAATTGGTTTGCCTTACATTAGGAGGAAAAGGCAGCATTGTTTCGTCCAACTATGGCAAAGAGTATGTAGAGATAGAAGGGCGACCTATAGAAGTAAAAGATGCTACTGGCGCGGGTGATTCGTACTGGTCGGGTTTTTTGACGGCATGGCTGGATGGAAAAACGCCTGCTGAATGTGCCCAAGCGGGAGCCAATATTGCTGCATTAAAAATCAGTACAGTTGGCCCACTTCCTGCCAAAGTCGATAGAGCCATTTTGTATTGATTCTGTCAGGTTGTGAGCAACCCTGTTCACGGTGGGTTGCTCACACACCTTACTGATTCTATTTATTAGAAGTAACTTGCAGTTGGTTTTCGTCGCCCGCTTGGTAGGGAACGTAATAAATCACCATTTCCATCATTTCGGAAGTGGTATTCCATCCAAAACCGACGTCGCGTGCGGGTTTGAAAGGATTAAGGAAGTTTTCGTCCGTATTGTCGTAAGCCGCTTCTGCCAAAATAACCGTGCCACGAGGTACTTTCACAAGTTTTTCAAATTGATACGTCATTTGCCAATTAAAATCCCAATTGTCAATCTTAATAAACGGAGCAAGATCACCATCAGGGGTGATTCCAAACGATTTAAAGGTTTTTCCTAAATAGTGCATGTGGGGCAAAATCGAAATGGCGGAAATATCTTCTTTGAGCGGTCCTAGACTCATAAAAAACGAGGCTTTTTGATTGGCCCGTATCAAAAAAGGCGGGTTAGTGATGTGTTGTTCGTGCAGAATCAAGGACTGAACTTCCCGCTCTACGGGCTTGCGGGCGTAATAAAGACGAATTTCTGATTGATCGGTTTGGAAAGTGGCAGACGGGGAATAGTGCATGTACAAAATCAGGTTGGAATTTGCCTTAATTTTTTTTGCTACTCCATCAGGAAATTGAATACGGTCGTTGCCAGGAACCCATCCGTATAAAAATTCATCCGCCATGGGTATTTTCTGAAACTCCGCTAGCTTTGGGTCGGTTCCGTGCATCCCTTCCAATCCCGCCATTCGCCCGCTGGTATCTACCATCACACGGCTGTGGTGAACAACTTTTCGGTTTCCTGGGAGGAACTCAATAGCCTCCACCATTACATCTTCGGTCAGCCCTGTAGGGATATGAAAATACCGAAATTCTTCAACCCCCGTGTTGGGAACTGTAAACGCATTTTGCATTTTTAGGACTAAATCGGGTTGGCGCTTTGTCATACTGACGAAGGAAGTATCTATTTCCTTGCCCTTTGCCAATTTTTGCTTTTTATTTTTCTTCCCTTCCACACTCCCTTGCGCTACCCATTGCTGAATGAGCGTAATTTCGTCCTCGGTGAGGCCACGTTCGTTGGCATAATGCTGAAACGCTCGGTCGGCAGGAAACGGAGGCATGTAGCGAATCTGAGTCACTTTTGCTACAAACTCAGAACGTTTGGCTACCTCTTGGTAGGTTTGAAGGCTAAAAGGCCCAATACCGCTTGGGCGATGACAGCCCGTGCAGTTTTTGGCGATGATAGGTTCAATATGTTCGTAGAATGTTAGCTTCGTTTGAGCCCACAAGTTCGTAATAAAAAACAGTAAAGAGAGTGTTAACTCCAGTCGCATTACTTGAGCGCATCAAAATTGGCCAACTCCATTGTTTCTTCTCCCATGACCAAGGCATAGACCCCCATTTTTGTGAGCATTCTCAAATGGTTTTCACTGATAGACCAGGAAGCAAAGATGGTCACTAAGTTTTTGCCTTTAAATTCTGGAAACCGTTGTTTGAATTCTTCAATACGGGCGGGTAATTCGTCAATGTCGTTGTTTCGTGGTGAAAACTTAGCTTCTAAAAAGAACACCATATTTTCAGTTTCAGTGACAGCATCGGCTTCAAACGAATCAGCACGGTTACTTGGATTATAACGTGTCCAGCGCACTAAATGGTTGACTAGATTAGGCTCATTAAAATATTCTGCGGCAACACGAGGCAGGTTGGGAGCGGCAAAATCTTCCACAAACGTACCCAACTTGCGACTCAAATCACCCATTTTCTTATGGAGGTCTTTGGTACTAGCCCGCATCTCGTTTTTAAACTCCGACATCTCATTTTTAAACTCCGACATCTCATTCTTAAACCCCAACATCTCGTTCTTAAACTCCGACATCTCGTTCTTAAACTCCGACATCTCGTTCTTAAACTCCGACATCTCGGCCTTCAATTTAGCCGTATCTGCTTCCAT